>JAPOIF010000200.1 GCA_029979085.1 Methanobacteriota archaeon
TCGAATAGCTTCGTCGACTATACCACATCCCCAGCAACACCACTCAAACTCACGCCAACTGCTACGTCTGGTAACCACTATGTCGAGTGCAACTACATTCGTGATGTCGACAATGGCGTTGTTGGTACTTTGACAAGCAATGTGTTCCAAGTTATTGATGCGGACGTCACCGGTAATGAGGGGTTGTCATTCCAAGCAATGTCAAGTCTTTACTATCCTCGCACAGACGATTCAACGTCTTCGACCATTACGTTTGTTGTGGATATAGACAACCTGTACACCGGTACAGAATACACCCTCGATTGGGCACTTTGTAACTGGAATGGTTATTCCTGTACCAATGAGTATACCTCTTCTACACTCTCTGCCTCTGGCTCGGTATCGTTTACCGCTACGTCGAGTGGAATCCATTCAGAAACAATTACTTTCACAGACATCGGTCCAGGCTTCGAATACCAAGATGCAAATGGGGATTGGCAATACCAAGAAGGAATAGGAAACAATTCAATGGTCTTCAAAGCCGAGTTAAATGTACAGGGCGTACCACTCTATTCGAACCTTTCTGAACCGTTCGTCCTCGGTGGAGAAATGTATGATTGGGGCAGCAATCTTGGCACCATCTCAAACATTCTCAAAACAATGGATGTCGAATTCCAAGGCCAGATCTACATGGACCACGAGAACGAACGTGTGCTCGATTATACGCTCACTTGCGATCTGTTCGAAAGTGGAGGTGCAACGCCTGTCGATTCTGTCAGCATGACGGTCAACGTAAGTTGGGACGAGTACAGTTTCAGTTCGAATAGCTTCGTCGACTATACCACATCCCCAGCAACACCACTCAAACTCACGCCAACTGCTACGTCTGGTAACCA
>JAPOIF010000201.1 GCA_029979085.1 Methanobacteriota archaeon
CCGAGACGGATTTCAACGACAGTTCCAGAGAAGTCCCGTCGCGACGGGTTTTCATCACTTTGCAAATCACTCGTTGGCCTTCACGGACAAAGGCTCGGATGTTTTTGACCCATCCAGAGGCGATTTCTCCGATGAAAATGAAACCCTCGATGCTTGGGTACTCGTCAAGAACCACATAGGCCCCGTTTTGTTTGACGGTGGTGATGCTTGCAACCACCAACTCCCCTTCTTCGGGGGTGGCGGTGACTTCAGTGGACATGGAGGCTCAGCCTCCTCATTCCAGCGTTTCAACAACGGTGCATCCAATCAGTTGAGCCTTGCCACCAGCGGGCTTGGTCAAGGTTGCGCTGCACACATCGCAGGCAATGGATGTGGTGGCACGGGAGAAGATGGTTGATTCATTTCCGCAATCGCGGCAACTTACTTTCAGGAATTGGCTGGTCATGGGGTCCACCTCAACGGTCAATTAGTTCGAATTTCTTTGCACGCTTCCCAGCAGGTGAATGAGCCTTACCAGTTTCGGTACATCTGTAAATTAAATTAACACGTTTCGTAGGTTTTTCACCAGAAGGCTTTGGTCTTGGGAAACCTCTGTATCCCGAAGTAACTTTTCGGAACCTTCTCTGACCCCACTTTAATTCACTAGCTCGCCTTTTCTTGACTCGCTCTACTGTGTGTTCTGTGTGCTTACCAGCAGAAGGACTGTAACGCATCACTTTACGCGGCATCTTGACCATCTTTAGCACCTCAGCGTCTTACGACGATGCGGGCGACTGACGACCCGTATATGAACTCTGTCGCGTAATCTTTGACGATTAAAACTATGAATAAGTGATTTTTATTAAAAAACATAGATGAAGTAGTATCTATTA
>JAPOIF010000202.1 GCA_029979085.1 Methanobacteriota archaeon
CTCGACACCACCGAGTATTCAATGGAAAATGGGAACTTCAAGTTCGAGATTTCCATGACCCGTGACTGGGAAATCCCCTATGCAACAGACCATTGTTTCGGTTCTACATGCGAACTTGATCCAGTAGCAGACGAATGGTTGCTGTTCAGCCCACACAACCTTGACAGTGGCTATTTCGAGACCACTGAGGAGACCGATCAATCACGTGGTGGTACGTGGGACGGACGACTGTACATCTCGCATTATCATGCTGGAGTCTGGATTGTCGACGTAGAAACGCTCATCTCACCAATCGCTACTGATCGCATCGATATCCACTTTGAAGCTACAGTGGGCTACTATCTTCCAAGAGGCCACCTTGACGGAACACCTCTTGACAGTGCATTCTACGATTTCTCATGGGTGCCGTTCCTTTGGGCTGTAGAATTCCATGAAGGTCGAATTTACGCATCATGCATTTCGACTGGACTTTACATCCTTCAGTTGGACATTGATGAGCCATTCATTGGGATGCCTGTTTGATGTGCAAAGGGTAGCGTCTGACAAGACCCACTGAAAGCCCTTTGATTTGCTCAAAACGAATCAGTGGGTTTGTGCATTGACCCTCTGGTTTGTTAGAGTGACGATTGAATCAACCATTCACACAGAATCGATTACGGGACTTGTGAAAAGAACGAACCCACTGAGAAAATAAGCGCATACCAGGCCAAGACCACGCCGATGATAGTGACAACAATCCACCCAAAGACATAGACAGCCTTTCCCTTGGTGTCCATTGAATTCCATAACTCGTGAGTTTCTTTGGAAAACCAATGGTAAACCTTTCTTTCCTTCTTTCTGGCTTGTTCCTCTTCATGTC
>JAPOIF010000203.1 GCA_029979085.1 Methanobacteriota archaeon
CTTCTCGTCCAACTTGACATCCTCGCCGAGCAAGATCTTCGCCTGGTTCACCCACTGGTCGCGCTTGACACGACCGGGGAAGAACTCGATGGCTTCATTGACCTGGTCTTCGAGTTTGTCCGTCATCTTGCTGATTTGGAGCCACGTGTAGATGCCCAAGGCGTTCAACTTCTCTTCAATGAACGGTCCGATGCCCTTGATGACCTGGAGGTCGTCCTTTTCGCTGGCTTTGGCCGTACCGAGGACCTTGAAGTCAATCGACTTGGAGCGCTCCTTGACACGCTTCAATTCGGCCTTCTTCTTCTCCTCTTTGTTGGCAGGCTTGGCAGCAGCGGCCTTCTTGGCCTCTTCCTCAGCCTTCTTCTTGGCGGCGGCTTCTTCCTCAGCCTTCTTGGCAGCAGCGGCTTCTTCCTTGGCCTTCTTGTCAGCCTCGGCCTTTGCCTTCTTTTCGGCTTCCTTGGCCGCTTTCTCCTCGGCAGCCTTGGCTTCAGCTTCGGCTTGTTCATCAGACTCGTTTGAGAGATTCACAATTCCGTCATCTTCCAAATCTTCGACAATGGCCTCGACCGTGCGACCGGTGGCTTCAGCAATGATTTGCGCTTTTTCCATGGTCTCGTTGTCCTCAGCATCGGCAGCTTCCTTGGCAGCCTTTTCTTCGGCTTCCTTTTGCTTGCGGATTTCGTTCATCTTCCGCTTATCCTGTTTGACCTTGACCGACCACGAGAAGTAGACGGAGGCTTTACCCAGTTTGATCAAGCCCTCAAATTCTCCGCC
>JAPOIF010000204.1 GCA_029979085.1 Methanobacteriota archaeon
ATGGAAGCACGGGCTCCGAACTCTGGGCGTACAACACGTCCAACAGCAGCAATCCATGGCGAGTGATGGACATCAATAGCGGGGGCACAGGTAGTGAGCCGGGCATGAACATGAACGTGCTCGTTGGCGACACCATCTACTTCGACGCTGGCGCTACGGGTGGCAGAGAACTGTGGGCACACAACAGTTCCAACCAGTCCACATGGCGCGTGGTGGACATTAAAACCGGTTCAATCGGCAGCGAGCCGGGCAAACGGATGGCGTTGCTTGTAGGCGATACGATCTATTTCGACGCCGACGATGGAAGCACGGGCAGTGAATTGTGGGCGCACGACACCTCAAATCACTCCACTTGGCGAGTGGCAGACATCTACGTTTCAGCCGGCAGTACCCCTGGAAGTTACATGAGCATCCTCGTAGGCGACACCGTCTATTTCTCTGCCTTCAATTCAATCACCGGTCATGAATTGTGGGCACACGATACTTCCAATCACTCCACATGGCAAGTGGCTGATATCAACCCCTATCTCACGATGGGTGGCGGAGAAAGCAGTAATCCGGGGCAGTACATGGCTGTCTCTGTTGGTGATACTGTCTACTTCTCAGCCAACGATGGTAGCAACGGATACGAATTGTGGGCACATGACACCTCCAACCGTTCCACATGGCAAGTGGTTGACATCGACAGCGGCCTCAACGGTGGCACGCCCGGATATTGGAT
>JAPOIF010000205.1 GCA_029979085.1 Methanobacteriota archaeon
GTGCAAATTGTTGAATGTTGATGTCCCTGCGACCATCAACGGAGGTGATGCCTGATGTCCCAAGAACACAACATGCGCCGTGTGACGGCGATTCGCAACGGGACGGTCATCGACCACATTCCAGCCGGACACGCCATGCGTGTCTTGGAGATGCTCGGCATCAACAAAAGCAGTTCCGTACCGGTGTCCATGGTGATGAACGTTCCCTCAAAGAAAAAAGGCACGAAAGACATCATCAAAGTAGAAGACCGTGAATTGACACAAGACGAATTGAATCGCCTTGCTCTTGTAGCCCCTGACGCTCACGTCGCCATCATTCGTGCCTATGTCGTCGCCGAGAAATTGACCATTGAATTGGGGAGCGAAGTGACCAACGTTGTGCGATGCACCTTCTCAAACTGCATCACCACCAACCCGAGGGAACCGCTTCCTCACCGATTGAAGGTCCTCTCAAGGGAACCGCTTGAACTCCGTTGCCACTACTGTGGTCGACCTCAAGACCTCGAAGAATTGGTCAGAAACGTGGTCTAGAGCGAAACCCCGAGCAAATCTCGCATATCGCATGCTTTGCATTGTTCGCCGGAGCTTGGGCTGCCGCAACGTGGGCAAGGCGCTGGTGGAGCCGGTCTCGTGTCTCCACCGCCCAATTCAACCACTTGATCCCGAAGTGCCTTGATCTGGTCGGCCATCCGAACCAGCCC
>JAPOIF010000206.1 GCA_029979085.1 Methanobacteriota archaeon
GTTGAAGGTCTAGATAAAAAATTTAAAGATTTAAATAATGGAAACTGTCATCTTAAAATAACTATTATCTCTAATAATAATGGAAAAAATATTTCTCTAGACATGATATCAAGAGACAAAAAATTTAAATTAGAGGATAATCTTATAAATCTATTAGAAGATAGTCCAGAAATAGAATATTTAATTAATAAATAATTTTTTTTAATTAGTTTTACAAAAAAAATATTATGGGAAAAGCAGTAGAAATTACAGACTCAAATTTTAATGATATAGTATCAAAAAATAGCGTTGTTTTAGTAGATTTTTGGGCAGAATGGTGTGGTCCATGCAGAATGATTGCCCCAATGATAGAAGAACTTGCAAATGATTATGATGGAAAAGCAGTCATAGGTAAACTTGATGTTGATAATAATCAAGAATCAAGTGTAAAGTTTGGAGTAAGAAGTATCCCTACTCTTCTAGTTTTTAAAGATGGAGAAATGGTAGATAGACATGTCGGAGCAGTTCCAAAAGAAACTCTTTCTAGTTCTATAGACTCAAAACTCTAGTCTAATTTCCACAAAGATTTTTATAGGCACAAAACTTACAATTATCCTTATCCTCTGTTTCTATGAAGGGTAAATTTTTATCAAAAATTTCACTTAATTTTTCTGATAATAATTTCTCAAATTCATTTAAATAATCATTTACTGAATC
>JAPOIF010000207.1 GCA_029979085.1 Methanobacteriota archaeon
AAGGCTTCATCAATCAGCGAAGGCTCAAAATCACCGTCCACGCTGGAGAAAGCCTTGGATGCGGCTTCCGCCCACATACCTTTGAGGCCTAAGGAATGATTTCCGTACTTTGTTTGGCCGGCACCGACCACAGCCACATCCACCATGACAAGGGCATCACCACGCAGCATTTCATACCGACGGATGGACAAGACTGGAGATGGGGTTTTCGCGAACGCTCAACCCGCAGGGTTCTTGAACAGGCCCCACCCGCATGGACAATATGCTACGCCAATGCCGAGCTCATGGACACTTCTCAGGAACCAACTGTGCCGTTTGCAACGAAGAAGGGAAATTCATCATGAGCGACCGAGAAGCCAACTCTCTCGGTCGCATTCTCGCCCTTGTCTTGCGACACGCGCCGGAAAAGTTCGGCGTTGACATGGACATCAACGGCTGGGTGAACACCCGTGAACTGTCCGAAGCCATCGGCAACCAACGCCGTCACTATCATTGGTTGCGTGGATGGCATTTCGAAGCCATCGCCAACGCTGATGAAAAGGTAATCGGACTACTCCTTCAAAAGATAGAGCACGGAAACGAAGTGTGACAGACGGACAGACGGACGGACGGACGGACGTGCGTGCGTGCGTGCGTGCGGGCACTCAAGCACGACAAGCCTGGAGTTCTCTCCATGGCCAATGCTGGAC
>JAPOIF010000208.1 GCA_029979085.1 Methanobacteriota archaeon
ATCGCTGACCTTTCGGGCTTCAACAACAACGGAACCGTTGCGGCTGCAGGACCGACATGGGACGCTGATTTCACCCGATTCACCTACGATGGTGCGTGCACCGGCTCGGGACCCTACATTTGCGATGAGGTCAACATCACCGATTCCACAACCCTCAGGCCTGGTGAGCCGTACGAGGATTTGGCTGCCAAATTAAATCAAGGATTTTCCTACACGAAGATCCAGGCGCCCTCCACAGAAGCCGGCTATTGGGTTGGAGGCGTTGAGACCTCGTTCACCATCCAAGCCTGGCTCAAACCGACCGATTGTGAAACAGCCAGTTATGCAACGTTCATTCAGAAGGACAACTCGTACTCCTTTGCATGCACAAAGGGATTCTTGCATTATGCCCTTGGAAGCGGCACTGGATGGTACGGTAGCCCTTGGGTCAACACGAGTGTTCCGGTCGAAGATGACGTTTGGCAGCACGTTGCGTTTACGCGTTCAGGGAGTTCGAACCCGGTTAAGGTGTACCTCAACGGTGTACTGTCGTTCACGGCCTCGTCGAGCGTCAGTGACCTTGGTGCGAACAATTCAAACCCCCTCGTGTTGGGGGGTTCGCTCACCGATTCCTCTGGCACCAACAGATACTATGGCCTTCTCGACGATGTTCGAATTTACACTTCAGACCGTTCATCCACCATCGCC
>JAPOIF010000209.1 GCA_029979085.1 Methanobacteriota archaeon
CTTTCCTGAATTGGAAGGAAAGCTCAATGGCCATGCAGTAAGGGTGCCACTTGTAAATGCCTCCTTAACGGATGCGGTATTTGAACTTGAGCAAGAGGTCACCGTTCAGCAGGTGAATAATGCCTTCGAAGCTGCTGCCAATGGAGAACTCCATGGAATCCTTGGATACGAAACACGTCCGTTGGTGTCGGTGGACTACGTCAACGACAAGCGCAGCTGCATCATTGATGCTCTCTCAACGATGGTGGTAAACAAGACACAAATTAAGGTTTATGCCTGGTACGACAACGAGTGGGGATACAGCTCCCGCATGGCAGATCTTGCCTGTCATGTTGCCGAAAATCTAGAACTATGAACTTATCCCCTTTAAAGCAATACGGCATCGTCACTACAAATTATTGGGCATTCACGCTGACTGACGGTGCCATGCGAATGCTGGTGCTATTCCACTTCCATACCCTCGGCTACTCAACGCTGGAAATTGCTTTTTTATTTTTATTTTACGAATTCTTTGGTGTACTTACCAATCTATATGGAGGTTTAATTGGTGCTCGATATGGATTACGCTTAACCCTATGGGTTGGAACATGTCTTCAGATAATGGCATTATTGATGTTGATACCAGTGTCTAGTACGTGGCCAAAAATATTTAG
>JAPOIF010000020.1 GCA_029979085.1 Methanobacteriota archaeon
AGTAGCTTTGGAAGACCTCGTTTACCTCGTACTCGGCCATATTGATTGATGAGCCGTAGTGCGGATTTGAGTTGACTTGCATCACAATTGAGCCAATTTTCTGCATGAACATTCGGATCTGCAGATTCCAATCCAAACGATAGGACAGCTCCATCGGAGAGTGTTTCGACCAATGTCTTTGTTATTTCAGTTGAAGGCTCAATGTTCTCTGCGATGATTGACGGGTTTCCGTTATCCGTGTGAAGAATCTGTAATCGTTCATCTTCTCTCAGACCATGGAGTAGTTTTGCAATCGGTTCTGGATTTGGAATTGGATATTCGAGTTCCTTCACACCCTCCGCCATGTAGGTGTAGGTGTCGGTCATTCCTCCGAGTCGGACGTGTTGGACGCCAACATCATGTGCAAATTTAACCTCTTGAATGATGTCCTCAGGCGTCCGCCAAATCGGTACACCCTTTTTCGGTTCAATGCAAAATTTGCAACCTCGCTTGAAGCGTACACATCCTTGGTACACCTCGACCTCGTATGTCAGGGGTCCTCTCTTTTCTTCTGTGCCCAAGTCAGGATGATTCACAACGGCCTTGCTTTGCGCTCCAAGCTGTGCCCATGTTGTCCATTGTTCACTCGTACGACGCTCATGTTTCCATGAACCTGTTTTGAGAAATCCGTTCAAGGTCGCATCCGTATCTTGTACGGCGAGAAAGAGGTTTGGTCGAAGTGGCATCCACCCCTGCTGTTTCCAGCCACGAACAGCCCAACCACCAAACAGTGCCGGAATCTCACGTGGCAACCCTCGAATCAATTCACTGGATTCTCGTTGAGAGATGGGCGTGCCTCGAATGTATCGGCCTGGAACAACGGCACCAGCAATACAGACGAATCCAGACACATCGCGAAGTATTTGCTCACGTTCTACTTCAGAGCATAATCTCCATTGGTCGATGGTCATGTACCTGTAATCGATCTTATGCTGTTCGAGAACTCCACACACATATCGAATGTGGAAACCGACGTAGGGTGGTACGCCAAATGCAGCAGGCTCATCTTCGTAGCCATCGAGAACGAGCCAAGAATCGTCGTTCTCTACCATGATTGCCGTCCGAACTTCCGATTGATAGCCTTATGTCTCGAAAATCGGAAGACAGCACCGATTTGCAAGAACAACATCAGCGGCGTTGTTTCTTTTTCTTCTCTTCGGCGATGGCCTTGAGTTCTCGGGCGGACTTTCCACCTTGACTCTTCTTTTTGCCACCTGCTTGTGAGATGTCGACCTTCAAACGACGGCCATTGAGCTCTTGTCCATTGAGGGCTTTGACGACTTCTTCGCCCTTGTCCTTCTCATCGATAAAGACGAAAGCGAATCCTTTCGGTTTACCGCCCTTGTCGGTTGCAATAGCAATTTCTGTGATGGTTGCCTTATCGCCAAAGAAGGCCGTAATGGCTTTCTCATCTGCATCAAATGGTAGGTTGCCAACGTAGAGTTTCAATCCCTTTGCTGGTCCTTTCGAACGCTTCTCTTTGTTGTCCGCATCACGGACACCGATTCGACGACCATGCAAGCGATGGCCGTCAAGTTCCTTGATTGCAGCATCAGCATGTGCTTTGTCGGTATAGGTCACGAACCCAAATCCTCTGGACGCTCCAGAATCATCAGTCATGACAATGCAATCGGTCATATCACCGTGCTTGCCGAACAATTCACGCAGTTTTTCGGTGTCAACTTCACGAGGAAGACCGCCAACGAAGAGGCGACATCCAGGAGCAGCCTTGCGTCCACGACCTCCGCCTTGACCTTGTCCTTCAAATTGGAAGTAGGATCGCTCGCGTCCATCTTCTCGAACGTCCGCTGCGATGTATGTGGCTCGGCCTGAGGAACCTTTTGCAAAGAGTTGTTCTGCTTCCTTACCCCAACGCTTACCTGAAAGGTTCAACGCTGAAGCACCTTGGTCGAGATCTGCCCAACCTGCACCAAAATTGTCAGCAAGGGCACGATAGCCTTCGTAGGTACAACTTGGACATGCGACGTTCCAATCACCGTTGACATGGGCTTTGAGCGTGTCACCACATGATGGACAAATAGCATGCAAAACACCACAATCGTCCCGCTCTCGGAAGTCGAGTCGAACCACAGGTTCAACTTCGGTAACAACCGCTCGTGCAACATCGCGTCGACGAACGGCATCGGCAACGGTGTGAAGGAATCGATCAACGATTCGAGTGACGTGGAAATGGCCGTGGAGTTGGTGAGGCAGGACGTCACCGTTCTTTCCTTCAACAACCAGGATTCGAGCTTCGCCGCCCTTCTCTTGCAATTTTTCAAATTCACAAAGGACGGTGTCGCCGATTTCGATGTTAACAATCGATTTTGAGGCATCGACGATGATGTGTCCATCATCGATACGCATGTATCCGGTGGTTGTTGCAACGATGCGGTTGTCAACTGTGGTCGTTCCTTCGCCGGCTTGATGTTCGCCAACGGTTCCAATCTCTGTTCCTGGGGTGACGAGGCTCGTCGTCATAATTTCATCTCGCTGCACAGATGACCGACGTATCGGTGATGTGTGCTGATTTGATGCGAGCGATGCTCCCTTTTCAACCCCTCACATGGGTTTTCATCATTTTTTCTTCTCAAGTCGATAGCATCGAATGCGTGTTGTGGCCTTGTTCTTTGAGTGGTGAGCATAGGCAGCAGGGAGCCGAAAATCATCTTGATAAATCGAATGCAACTCGTAACCGTTCTCATGTGCTAGCGGGAGCAAGTGCTCAGCATCGATGCTGTGAATGAAATGGACGAGAGGAATATCCATGGAAAAAATGGTCTCGAAAAACGCTCTGTCAGCACGCAACGTTTGCACGCCCCAAGGAGGATTCATGATCACCATATCAACGGGTAGTTCCAGGGTCAATGGATTTCCATTGATTCGAGCGTCTATGATTGTGCAGATGGATTCACCTTCAACCTCGCTTACATTGTTCTCAAGGACTTCAACCGTGGCTGAATCACACTCAACCATGGTCACGTGTTGTGCACCAAGAAAAGCGGCACCAATGCCAAGAACGCCGTTGCCAGCACCAAGATCGAGGACATGCTTTCCAGCGAAACCATCACCAAGATCAATTTTGGTGAGCCAAGCTGCGGCGAGGTTCCCCTCTGTCGGATATTGCTCAAGTTCAACGGATTGACACGGATGTGGTACGAGGGACGAAAGCCGCATCGCAAGATGCCGTTGACGCATGCCTTCACCAACGGCGTTGCTGTCCAAATTGTTGATTATTGAATTGCTGCTGTTGCTGCATCTGAGCGTTGAATTGAGCTTGTTGCATCGCCTGTTGATTGCTCATCATCAAAGCGATTTGGCGAATCTGTTCAGCCTCCATTCGAAGACGTTGAATGAGTTGCTCTCCCGGTTGTTGGTTGCCACAGAATCGGCAGAAACGCATTCCATCGTTGAGGGATTGTCCACATGTTACGCAGAATGCCATGGTCTCACCTAATTTTCACAGTCCGTCTTCCGATTTGAACCTTTCATTGAACCGATGTTAATTCCATAAACACAGGCCATGTTTCAAATCCAACCGCTGCAGCACGTTCGTTGATCGGTTCCCATCGAGGGTCATCGACCATATCACTCGGTTCAACACCGTCCGCCAATAATTCAGTGACGAGGGCTCGGAACTCGATTTCAATCTCAGTTTGGGGCTCTTCAGCAGGTTTTGGAACGGCTTCATCAGGCTGATGGTCATCGCTTGGCATTGGTAATGGGACATCGCTTTCCTGCAACTCCTCTCCAGCGGCCTGCATTTCTTCAAAGCCATCGGTTGTTGCTTTTGTAATGGCATCGCTAACGGATTGTGGACCTTCAGGAGACTCTGCCTCAACAACGGGGAGTGGGACGGACTCCTGTTCGGGTATGGTGACCTCGCTGACGTCAACAGCGGGTGCTTCGGGTTGGGGTGCAGGTTCAGGAGCGACTGGCTCTTCCGTTGCGACTGGTTCTGGAGTTGCTGGTTCCGCAGCACGTCCAACACCGAGAATTTCCGCTTGTTGTCGTGCCAATTCAGCCGCTTGGCGTCGTGGAAGACTTACGAAGCACTTGTTTGGAATGGAGGTGGGAGGGAATGGGAGGTAATAGCGTTCGATAGGAGGGAGGCTCGGATGTCGGAAGCAAATCATCGTGATGTTCTCGAATCCTCGTTGTGCAGGGACGTCAACAGAGAACGGTACGGGTTGAACGGTGATTGAACCGCGAATCCATTTTTCATTCGTGATCATATGTTGCATCCATGGTCCTAAATCCGTGGTTGCAAGGTCAAGAAATTCAAAAGAAGCATCTCTCGGATCCAGTCCTTGCTCCTCAATCAATCGAGCCTCAGCTCGTGGCCGATGGAAGACACCAATCACAGGTTGGCCGTGTTCGACCATGTCACCGTGCATTTCCAGAATTTTACGCTCTCTTCGTGGGCAGATGAGCATGACTTGCATACGCAAGGCTTCAGAATCGTAGATGTCTTGCCAGCGTTCTTCAGCCTCAGAAAGGAGCCCACCGATGGTCGTTCCCGGAATCATTGCTGTAATACCCATGCGCTCACAATCTCGATGAAGAAGGGGTTGGATTTAGGTCTACTGCTTGAAGAAGTTGTTGAAATGAGCTAATTCTGCAAGCAGAATGACACCCCCTGCAGCACCGCGGATGGTATTGTGCGACAGAGCAGTAAAGGATACAACGCCTTTATCGACAGATTTGCATTGTACAGTCGTCGTCATCCCTGCTTTGAGATCGATTGACGGTTGAACCGGCTCAATGGTTTGACCATTCCAGAGATCTTCTTGTCGAGTTGGTTCTGATCGAATCATTGTCATTGAGAATTCGGGCTGACTTGGAAGTGGGTTCAGTTCGTCATCATTCATGGTTTCGAACATCGATTCAACGGATTGCATCGTTGGCTCTTCCATCAGTTGAACCTCGACATGGACAATGTGTCCATCACGTTCGTCAACTCGCTTGCACTGAACATCCCAATCAATGTCATCCAGATGCAAAATGCGTTCGATTTCTTCAATAATTTTGACGGCTTCTCCTGGAATTTCTTTGTTGATGGCTTCAGTCTTTTTCTCGGAGTCATGGAGCAATGTCCAACCTGCTCCCGAAAGGGCTTGTTCGCTACGAACCACCACCTTCGTTATGGTGTAATGACGCTTCAGTACCGTGAGAGGATGAAGGATTGGAATCAATGTGCAGTTCGTGGCACATGCATGCAATGCATGACCATCTTTTGGTCGAATCAAAGCATCGGGGTTGACATCGGCAACAACGAGTGCAACATCAGGATGCATACGATATGCACTTGCGTTCGAAAAGACATGAAGCCCAGCATTGACAAGATCTGCTTCAATCTCAATCGCTGGTTGACTCGGTAAAGCACTGAAGACAACTTGGACGTTCTTCTGCAACAACTTCGTGGACAGATGTTCATCGTGAATGTCAAGGATGTTGATGTCGCATTCGTTGATGAACTGAGGTCGAGGTTCGTCCAGGTACCAATCGAGAGCGGAAAGTTTTGTGTCGACAGCTCGGCCAGCAACGGCAACCAGTTCGAACCAAGGGTGCATGGAGAGTCGTTGTTGCATGCGCTGTGAAACAAGGCCAGATGCGCCAAGAATGGCGGCACGAACCTTTGACATGTTCAACTCTCATGCTCCGTCATTTTAGTCCCTTGCATTGAGAAATTGCTGCAAAGCATATCTTCAAGTGCTCAACATCCAAGGCGCCAACATGGAGAACATCATCACCATCCAAGCCTTTGCCCACTGTGACGGCCCATGTGGCGTCTACGACCCTGCCAGTGCACGAGTTGCAGCAGAAGCCGTGCAATCAATGACCAAGAAGATGGTCGCCCTAAGCAGTGGCGATGCAGATAAGTCCTCTGCTTCATACATCAACACGATGAGTCGATATGCCGCCATCAAAGAGGAAGAAGCACAGAAGTGTAAAGATGAATTGCTCGTCCTATGGACTGATTTTTTCAAGCCACAGCATCTTGAGGCAAATCCTGATCTCCACACAACCTTCTGGATGGCTGCAAAACTTTGCTCCGCCTGTAAGGTCGAAGTTTCCGAACAACACGCTCAAGAATTGATGGATGCGGTTGAAGCCATCCACGGCATGTTCTGGGCAACCAAGGGACGTGACGTCTCTTGGGTCCGTGCAAGTTGAGGCGATTGATTGGAATCAATGGCTGTTGTCGTTAACGGCGACAGCATGTGGCCAACGCTCAACGATGGTGAAACCATCCATGTGATTCCATTTCAAGACCATCAACTCATGGAAGGCGATATTGTTGTCTTTTACGACCCACGCGATTCATCGAGAATATGCATCAAACGATTAAGACGAATCGAAGCGAGTGGGTTCTTTGTCGAAGGGGACAATCCAGACCCCACTGCGTCAACCGATTCGCACAATTATGGTCTGATTTCTCCCCAATCAGTAATTGGATTCAAACGCTAACTTGCCTTTACCAAGTTCTTCCTCGACCGGTTGCGGGAACAATTTGCGAACGAGAAGTTTCCTGAGGATGGATGATCCATCCTTCAGCGATCCTAATTTCGCTTCCCCGAGCCTTGCTCCATACGAGATTGGTACGTTTGTAATCGGTATGCCAGTAATCGCACATTGGGCATACATTTCAGCTTCAATCTCAAAATCCATGCTGTTGAGGTTCATGCGAAGTAATGCCTTACGATCAAACAACCAATATCCACTGCAAACGTCATGGATTTCGAGACCGTGGAGAATCACTGCTGACCACGTTAGTAGGTGATTTCCAATCCAATTGGTCGGAGACATGGCATCAGCATCGAGGGTTTGATTCAATCGATTGCCAACAACGACACTTCCCGGTTCGAGTTTTTCGAGCATTGTTAGCATATCTTTTGGCTTGTAAGTCTGATCTGCATCAAACATCACCAAGGCATCAAAGTTGTGCTGAATGGCATAATCAAAACCAAGACGAACCGCCTCACCCTTGCCCGTTGTTGGTTGAACCAATACGGTGCAACCCGCATCGGTGCCAATTTGTTGGGAGTTGTCGGTACTTTTTCCATCAACGATGATGATCTCCGATTCCCAACCCGCTTCTTGAAGCGACGCATGAGGTATTGACCTCAATACCGTATCCAGCCCCTCTGCCTCATTCAGCACAGGGAGGAGAATCATCAGACGTTTCACGTTCCATCCATGGGAAGGCTTGTTTTTCATGCCTTCGTAGGATTGATGCGACTTAACTCGATATGATGGATTCGAATTCCGGTTGAATCCATGATTTCCGAACTCCTACCTGAAAATCCCAGTGGATTCATCCATGATGTGCCGTCATCGGTGAGTTCAATCTCAACATCAAGATGCTGATTGAGTTGTACGTTGAGGCATTCAAACATCCATCCAGAATCCCTTTCTAAGCTCAACTGTTGGTCATTGAACTGGATGTTGTACGCATCAAACGAACCAATTTGTTCATACAAAATACAGACTTTGTACGAGCCTTGGACGTTCGCATCGTCGATGACCTGCGTCCACAAGTACGTTCCTTTCTTGTCGAGAACGATTCGATGATCTCCTCGTTCCAATGGATCGTTGAAACGATGATTCCGCCAAGGATCTGGTTCCATTTCACATCGCTTCTGTTCTTCACAACGATCAGCATCCAATGCTACTGCCATCGATACACGCGAGGGAGATGGGTCGTTCCATAGTTTCCAAAATCGTGCGCCATTGAATTCTTGCTCCATGCTCCAGTAAGGAGATGGACCCAAGGTCAGAGCAATCGTGCCGATTGGGCTCGATACAGCGTATCCAATCCCGAGTTGATTCAACCTTTGAACATCGTCCATTCGAAGAGCAGTTGTCGCAGCCAACTGAATGGATTCATCAAGCGTGAGTAAGCCGAGTGTAGGAATACTGCTTGTTTTGATGCTCGTCTCAAATGCATAACTATGACCCCAGTGGACGTTTTCAGTATAGACGTACTTGTCAGGAGGGTGTTCGAGAAGATAAGCTCGAAGTTGCTCGTCACCGGACGTTGTAGCATGAAGTTCATCATGCGTGGATAGATTCGTCAACAATGCCACACTCAACATCGCTCCAACAACCAATGCGACTAGGAATATGGCACTGTACAACGGTCGTATGAATGGATCCATTTCCAAACCCAGCCAAGATTTCGAGTCATCAATTGTCGTCAATGATGTTGAGCGACTCGCAAGCAGCCCTACAATGATTGCAAGAGGTATGTGATAGGCATGCAAGGCCATCGAATAGAGCGTGTAGGAAAGAAGACTCAGAACCTGAATGTTCGCTAAACCTTCAATCAAGTGAACAAAGGAAAGAAGCCACAGACCGAGGAACCACAACGACAGCAATCGTATTTCGATGCTGGCTCGACCCAGATAGATTGAGATTGTTGCAAAGACCATCAAAGGGCCATTGAACATGAGCATGGGCTTACCGCCTTGCCACCCATATTCTGCGAAGACTGGCTCGCTCAGCATACGAGGTGCAAAGTAAATGAGAGCGATGACAAACATTGCAGTCACGAGAATGATTGAGGTCAGAAAGATCGGTTTTTGCTGTGCCTTACGCTCCTCTGAAAGTCGTTCACGGGTGAGCAAACTTGCGATGAGTAAAATTGCGAGATAGATGGCTCCAGTGGGATGGATGAGAACGGCACAAAATGAAAGGAAAACAAAGGCCATGATGTGATACCGAAGTGATTGTTGAATCGGGCGCAGAACAATGAGCAATCCAACAACCAATCCGAGTTGACTTGCAACGGTTGGATATCCAGAATCGAAAACCTTCGCAAACAATGCGAAGGAAGCACCCATCGCTAGGACACTGGAGGCTCCTGCACCGAGCCGATCCATGCTTCCCCAAATACCGAGCATGAGAGCAAAGAGTGAGAAGTGCCCAAGAATGAGGATTGCTTGTTCAAGAGGTGCACCGGTGATTGTTGTAATCCACGCTAGTGTCGTAGGGAGTGCAGGAGGGTAGGTCCATAAGCCAGCATTCGGAGATTGAACTTCGAAGGTTCCGTTTTGAGCAACATTGGCTGCGAGTGTACTGAATCCAATCCAGTCAACGCCAAACGGCCGGTCAAACATGAAAATTGGAATCAGCGTGAGGAGACAAAAACTTCCAGCAGCGATTTGAAGGAGTGGATTTCGATTGTTCTGGAACCATTGTTGTGCTGCGACTTCCTCCTCGATTTCAGGTTCAGATTCGCCCAATACGAGACCATGAATCGCCGCTTCCATCTTTTGCCACTGCGTATACGTTGTTCGCTCAACGTGAATTTTTCGAAACATGAACGCAATCGATACGCCGTTTACCAGAATGAGCATCAGTGTCAGGTTGGTGACACTCCAAACCTGAAGCACGAACAAGAATCCCGAGATACCATACAACGCAAGAAGTCCGAGAGGGAAGCACAACAATGCCTTTCGAAACGTATCTGCGGAAGCATCGAGAATCCGCAATAACGCAAGGCCTGGGGCGATGGTTGGAAGAAGAATCGCCAACATCACCTCCCACATGGCTCCTTGCTCGTTCAAGCACCACATCAAGTTCATGCATGAACTCTTAGGGGTGAATCCCTTCTTCGGTTCATGTGGGGTTCACCAGATTTGGCAGGAAGCGGTGAGAACAACTTCCATCCCATTGTGCACTTGCCAGAGGAGTACTGGGTTCTCAACCTCCAGAAGCCACAAACACAGTGGAATCAACACTATGAATTTACCATTGGCCGTTACGATGAAGATCGAAAGGGGATGTACACGCAAGCGTTGTTTGGTGGAGAACGCACCATTCATGTTGGTCTCGATATAGGAGGGCCGGCTCAAACATCGATCTATGCTTTCGAAGATGGCATCATTCACAGTTTTACCGACAATGATGTCGATGGTTCCTACGGCCCAACGATCATCACCCAACACGAACTTCTCATCGAAGGAGAAGAACAAACGATTTGGGTTCTCCATGGCCATCTATCGCGTGAATCGTTGCATGATTTGGTCGTTGGCAATCGCATCAAAAAAGGTGATCAAATCGGAACGATGGGTGATGAGCATGAGAATGGGGGTTGGCCTCCTCATGTCCATATTCAATTGTCTCTTATCGAACCGGAGGTGCCTGATTTGGAGGGCGTTGTTGCTCCTGAACAACGGGAAGATGCCCTCAAACGATATCCCGATCCTCGGAACATCCTTGGACGATTATATTGAAGCATCATCGGAAAGATAACCCTTCAATGCTTGAATCGGGCGAATCGCTGCTGGGTCTTTTCCATGAAGCAACGCAAGTGCAATTGTCAACCAATCCATGACTATGCAATGATGGAGGAGAACCTCAAGCAGGGAAGTTCCTTCACCATGAATTCTCCAAGCAAAATCAGTTGGCGTATGTTCAACCATCCAGTCCATTCGTCGACGAACACGTTGGTGCAATCCATCCCACGTCAGGAACAACGTTGCTTGATCTGCTCGAGCTGGGTCTGCATCATCTGAAACACCTCCCCACGCAACAATTTCGTTATGGTTCATTTCTGGAATAACACCGATTCGAGCGAAACGTCCTGAATTCTCATTCAACTGATTCTTGAATCGTATCAAGGCTGGTTGCAATTCAGTTGGTCCGAGCAATGAGATAGGATGTTCCCTCAAGGCAAGAGCAAGGTCAAGCAAAGCGACACCTGACTCGTTTCGAAAGTCGTTGGCTTGACAGGCGTACTCGAGGCGCACCAGCATTGCTTCCCGCTCATCGTTTGGTTGATGAGGAAGCAATCCAAGATGTTCCATCAGTGCAAGTTGGCGGGAAAAGAGATGGCCAAAAGCGGTTCGAGGTGGCTGTCCACCCATTGAAGGTATGAGATGACAGTGTTCGTACAATTCGCAAAGACCTGCGAGGACTCCGCCAGTTGCAATCACAACAACGGTTGCACCTCGCTTCAGTGCTGCTTCGGTTGCGGCAATCGTTTCCTCCGTATTTCCACTGTGTGAAGTAGCAACAATCAACCAATCTGTCGACCACCATGAGGGAAGTTGGTAGCCCCTGTGGACAATGAACGGTCTGGAGCCTGATGCATCTGCAAGTCGAGCCAAGAAATCTCCTCCAGCAGCAGATCCGCCCATTCCAAAGCAGAGGACGCCTTTCCAATCCCTTGTTTTGAGTTCATTGAGCCATGGAAGATGGGAATCGTTGACAACTGAAAACCCATTCTCGATATCGGAAACAAACGATTGCGTGAATCCAATCATACCTTCGGAATCCAACTGCTGAGACAAGTCTTCGATGCTGATGGTCTCATCGGCCATGGTCGAATGGAAGGTTCGACCTTCATATGAACTCCTATCAATTGGAGTGGTCAAGAGCCATATCATGCAAAGCAATGAATTCGCCATCGACTTTGGCAAGGCGGAGTTGCGATGCTCCATCGAAGTCCCATGGGAGACGAACGGAGGCCATCTGCCACGTGTTTGGGTCAAGGAATTCCGCTGCTGAATCATCTCGATTGAGAATATCAACCACAATGTGGTCATTCATTTGACTCAGGACTGTTGCTCCTTCCAAGTCCCTCCACGTCGCACCTGTTCGCTCTTGACGAGAAATTCGCTCCATGATGGCTCCATCTTTGCTCCACGAACTTGGCCTCCACAATTCTCCTCGCCATCGGACAACATCGCCGAGATCGTAACCTGGCTTTCGGTACAGAAGCGTCAGTCGTGTAACATCAACACCGTCTTTGCGACCAACCGTGGAATTCGTCTCGGTGACTTGCCCACCCCAATGTTCGATTAAATGTCGGCCCCACGCACGTGCAAGTCCTTTCGAACCCATCACGACGTCGTACCCTCCTGTTACAGGCCCTTCATTGGTGATGAAAAACATTGGATCATCGCTGAGATTCTCGATAACATCGTCGAGACTTGCTCGCAAAGTATTGAGTTCACCATCCTCGAGTCGTCGCCCAGTTGAGCGAAGTTGCACAGTTGCCTCGAAGTAGTTCCCAGCTCTTCGTGTGCACGTGAGACAGACCCCATTGGAGCGTCGAGCTCGCATCGTGTGCTCTTCAGTGTACAACAAATCATCGATGACGCCTTCGATTTGCATGTGCAGCAACGTATGTCGGTCTGAAACCGTTCGAGGTTCAAACCCTAATCCTATCTCTTCGGCTCGTTCATGAAAGGAGACGTTTCGTTGAATCAGTTCATCCCACAATGTATCGTCGGGGATGTTAACCCACCGGCCTTGAATATCGATGAGTCCGCATCGTGCGCATTGGGTAAAGTTCGTGTTTTCTGGAACAACAGCGAGTTTGGTTCGCTTCCGTGTGCACGGTTCGCACATTCGGTCGGTGAAAAGAGGAGGCTCATTGCCACAAACGAGACAAAATTCACCGCCAAGTCCGAGACTCATTGAACTCACTCCTGTTCGGGTTCGATTGTATCGATGCTTCGTTCTACGGCTTGGAGACGTTGTTCAAGGTCATTGCTTCGAGAAAAGACTGTCCACGTCCACAATCCGATGGCGATCAACATGCCGAGATAAGCAACAGCCAGATACGTCATTCCCTCCGCCATGGTTACACCTTATCCATTGCTTCTTGAATACTTTCCAGGCGCTGCTCGAGTGAAGTGATGCGCATGCTCATCAGCATATGGCCTACAATGAACAGCGTAAATGAGATGGCTCCTAACAAGAGAATGAGTGCCATCTCACCATTGAGGCTGCCACTATCTCCTCCTCCGATAACGGGTCCTGGGTGTCGGATTTGCCAAAGACGTGTTGCAACATAGGTCACTGGAACGAGCACAAATCCAAACAAGCCAAACGTTGAGAACGTATCTCGTGTCTCAACTCCATCGGGTTGAGATTGCCTTCCAAGAACGAGGAACATAGCAAGGAAGGTAAGCAAACCAAAGGTGTTCAATCGAACATCAGTCCAATCCCAAGGAACACCCCATTCTGCTGAACCCCAGACCATTCCACTCCAGACCGTCATCAGACCGGTTGCAAGACCTGCTTCCGCTCCAGCAACGTGCATACGCCAGCCAAGGTCTGATCGTTTGAAAAACCACAATGCTGAGCCGACGAAAAGAAATCCAAAAGCGATGAAAGCAGCCCATGCTGCAGGAACATGCCAGTAGAAGATGCGTTGTGCTTCTGGAGATTCAAAAGCATTGATGGAAACGCTCGGCGCCTTGAGGAATGCAAGGCCGAGCGTCGTCCCTATGCCAATGAATCCAAGCAAGAGAATCGTCTCCGCCAATCGCTTGGTCATGTGCAATCCACCGAACCTTTTCCTTTCAATAATTGCATTTACAACAGGTTCGAATCGGTGACCCATTGAACGAGGAGTGCAAATGGAAGAATGAGGACTGGCGTGAGGATTCGGGTAAAGGCTGCTCTCGGTCGCGCCAAGCGCGAGGTCGCCAAATCGATCGTTCGAACAATGGCCATGGTTGTTGTTGTCAATAGACCTCCAATGGCAACCAATGGCCACGATACCTGTTCATCAAAGCCCAGTTGGGTAAGCGCCGTCAGTGCTGAGCCTAACACCAAAGCATGAATGTAGGAATGAGGAATGCCTTGTCGATGTGCTTTCCACCACTCCAATGCTCTGTGTTCATGGAGCATTGGCACCATATTGTCGCCCACGAGTCCAGCCGCAAATGCAGCGCTGAGGAACAAACCTGAAGCTTGGATGATGGATGAATCGATGGCTGATGCATCAACCAGTGCCAGCAAAATGCCGAGTGTCAAAAATCCAGCAATACCGTTGCTGGCCAACGTCGAAAGTGTTCGTTGATTGAGTAAGACTCCTGTTCGAAAAGAGGGGTTTGTCCGATGTGTTGTTGCCTTGATGTCACGCTGCGTGCCAGACATCTCGGCCTTTGCATCGTTCGGCACCAATTCCAATCCATTGAAGACGTGGGTTGCGCAATTCGAAAAATCGGTATGATGGCTTGCAAGGAGGAGTGCATTTCCACGTTGTTTGAGTTCGAGTAAATCCTCAACGAGTAACGATCGTGATGATTCATCAAGTCCTGCAGCTGGCTCATCCAACAGGAGAATCCGTGGTTTGTCTCCAACAAAACCTGGAAGGATTCCAGCGAGCATGGCTACTTTTCGTCGTTGTCCACCAGAAAGGTGTGCAATCAGATCGTGCCGGCGGTGTGTAAGATTGTAACGCTCCAACCATGGATTGATATCAATACGGCCACCTGCAAGATCCAGGGCGTTGAGAATATGTTCCTCAAGCCGTTGACTTCCGACACACCCATCGGATTGCAAGGTTAAACCGAAGGCAGTTGAGGAGCGTTTTGATCGTCCAGAGGCATCGAGAATCAATTCACCATGATGAAAAATTTCGCCTTTTTCAAGTGGCAAAAGTCCTGCTGCCGCTTCAAGCATGGTTGACTTACCAGCACCGTTCTTATCGTTAAGAAGCACGATTTGTCCTCTCATCAATTCAAAGTTCAAGTCCTTGAAGACAAGGGAAGAACCTCGGCGTATGGAAACGCCATTGAATGACAAGAGCGCCTCGCTCATGTCCTGTCCCAAAACCCTCACATGAATGAATGCTACGTCAGGACAAGACCCATAGTAGGCCAAAGCGTGGAGGTGTCATGGGGCAGTTGTACTTGACAACATTTGGTGCCTCTGAGTGGGTCATTCTGTTGCTTTGGCTCCTTGCAGTTGCTTCACCGATTGTGTACTCATATCGTAACAAGACGCCGATTGCTCTCGGCATTTCGGTTGGTTTACTCCTAGGATACATCGTCCAATACGCATTTGTAGTCCTCGACTCATATGGTTTCGAGTTTCGTTTTGTATGGTTTGATTTTTGGTTGATTCCGAACCGTTTGGATTCTGCACTGTACTACCCCACGCTGTTCACTTCAGGCTTTCTTCACAGCATGAGCGATGTGACGCATGTTCTTGGTAATGTTCTCGTCATCGCTTTGGTTGGAATTCCACTTGAACAACGATTAGGGTCAAAACGATTCACCATTATTTACCTGTCAGGTCTTTTCGGAGGTTCCATTGCCTGGGTGCTTTTCAACAGCGGCTCGGGGACGCCTTCTTGGGGTGCATCTGGAGCTGCATATGGGTTACTGGGCGCCTATCTTTCGGGTTGGCCGAGGGATGAAATACCCTTTCCGCTCATCCTTATTCGTCCATGGCCAGTCACGATTATCGCTTTGTTTTATTTTGGATTTGAACTGATTCGAGCGTTCAACACTGTAGGTTTAGGAGGTTACTCCACAGTTGCCCACATGGCACATATTGGGGGATTTGTCCTAGCCTATGCCTTGCTGCCTTTGGTGGCAAAGGGAGGGCCGTACCCAATGGGTGTGGTCGATGGAGGACCCAAAGGATTCGGAAATTCGAGAGCGGGATTCGATCAGATGAAATCTTCCATGGTGGATGTTTCGACCATAGAAGACCCATGGACAGAACTTGGTCTTGATATTCCGAAAAACCTCCGTGAACCCTTGCGCAAGTTGAAGGAAGCGGGAGATGAAGCTGAAACGAGAATTGCATGGATGGAACACATTGCTGAAGCAGGTGATTGTCCCGTCTGCCTCGCCCCATTAGGAATGGTTGAGCGTCGAACAGGCCCCCAACTTCAGTGCTCGAAAGAACCGAAGCATTTGTCGTGGCCGAAACATGGCTAATCATGCCCCATTGAGACACGTTGGAGCGATACCATCAAAATATATCGATTTGTGGTGAGGTATGTCGATTATGAGCGGAAGGTCAGCAAACTCGAATCCAAGACAGGCTTTGTTCTTGGTTTTGCTTATGTTTTTGCTTCCTGTCGCATCGCAAACTCAGGCCATCGAAACAGTGCCTGATGTTGAAGAACCAACGCATGCACCACCTATCCTTGTTGAGGGACTGCCACCGTTGATGTGTGGAGAAGATCTGTGTGACCGGCCACTTCGTATGTATGATCGCCAAGGGCGAGAGGCTGCGTTGGATTATGGATGGTGGCAGGCCTATGGTCCTGACTTGGACTGGAACGGCATGGACGACCGCTTACAACGGGTTCTTGACGGAATGGAATCCGTTTCACCGACCGCTATTCTCGGTCCCGATGGTCGTAAGACCGTTGCCATCGTCGTCGATTATGCCTGGCATCCGACCGATGTCGAAATCGCTTCATTGACCAACACGCTCGATCAGCATGGTTGGATAGGAACCGATGATGGTGCATGGTTCGAAGTCTTGCGAAGCATCGATAGCATCGTTGTCGACAAAGTTCCCGTTTCTGCATTGATGGACATCTACCATCTCGATGGTGTTGTGGTCATCGAGATGCAGAACGTCATGGCGCCGTTGAACAATGTGGCTGCAAAAGCAGCGTTGGCTCGTCCATCTGAAGAGTATGGAAATACTGCGAATGAACTCGGGTACTACGGTAACGGCGTTGTCATTGCTGTGATGGATACAGGCGTCGACAATGAGCATCGTTCCCTCAACGATTTCGATGATGTCGATGACGAACCTGATGAGGATCCAAGCTCCTACAATGACCAGAAATGGGTTGCTGGATTTGATGCGACCTCTCCGAATCCAAATCCGGATGGTTCTACGGATCCAGATGATGGAAACGGCCATGGAACACACGTCGCAGGGTCTGCCCTTGGAACAGGTGATGCTTCTCGGCTTCACCGTGGAACGGCACCTGGTGCAGCATTGGTTGACATCAAGGTTCTGACCGATGGTGGCGGAACAAACTCTCAGGCAAGCCTTGCGGGCATTCAATGGATGATCAACAACAAGGACACCGATTGGGGCGTCAACTCCTCCTACCGAGGCATTCAAATCGCTTCAATGTCCTATGGTTCCGTAGGTACGCCGTTGAATCCAGGAGATCAAGGAGACAATGGTACAAGTGCTGAGGCTTCACTCATCAATCAAGCAACAGATGAGGGAATTATCTGCGTGGTTGCCATTGGAAACGATGGTAGCAATCGTGTACCTTCTCCAGGAAGTGCTGATGGTGCCATCACGGTCGGTTCCGTGAACGATAAGAATACCATCCTTCGTGATGATGATGAACATTCAGATTTCTCAAATTGGGGCCCACGTTTGAGCGATGGAGACGATGATGAGTGGGATGAGCTCAAACCAGACATCACCTCGTATGGCCACAACATCATCTCCGCAACGTATGGAGCTTCACTCCCTGTACCTGGCGATGCTGGCCTTGCTGACGATCAATACGATTCAAAGTCAGGGACAAGCATGGCGACACCAATTGCCTCCGGTGTTGTTGCGCTTATGCTCGAAGCGGATCCGTCACTGACGCCTCAAGAGGTCAAAGATATTCTACGAAACAGTTCTGAGCAACGAGGTGATCCTTACGATGAGTCACTTTCAGAGCGCTGGAACGACAAATATGGATTTGGAATCATCGACGCTGCATGCGCTGTGAACTCAATCGAAGGTATTGCTTGTGACAATGGCTTTGTTGTCAAAGAGTCCAAGAGCGACGTCAACATTAGTTACCCAGTAAATGGAACATGGTTGCTAAGTGACACGTTCACTCGCCTTTCAGGCGAGGTCAACATGACCGAAATAAATTATCAGCGTGTTGAATTATACATAGAGCAACACTTCTCAAATCGAGGGCCAAAGTTGCTGATGGATTGGACAGAAGCAAATGGAACGATGGAGAATTGGTTCCTCGATGTTGAAATTCAGGATTCATGGGTGGACTACAGTTCATCTGAGCGTTTCCTCCTGTTGCATGCAAAAGCATCCGATGATGAAGGCAACGTTTCCAACATCGCCTATCGAAAATTCAAAGTTTCTCGAGAAAGCATTCTCATTGATACCCCGATTGCACGGAATCCGTTGACAGGTACTGTAGAAGTTAAGGGAGAAGTGGAAGGCGTTGAACACGATCGAATTGAATACCGAGTCGATGATGGAGATTGGGTCTTCGGGAGCACGATTCAGACCAACAACAACCCTGGTGAGGATGGAGAATCCTCATGGTCGTTTAATTGGGATACGACCGAAGTGGAAGACGGCTATCGTGAACTTTCGGTTCGAATGGTCAATCAATCAGGTAAGGTTTCTGAAAGCGCATCACGAAGTTACACAATCGACAACGTCGATCCCGCTCCATCATTGCGATTTATCGGCGATGTTGAGGTCCTCAATCGAGGCATGCCTGCAGAGAATGCCTATCAAGGTAGTTTGCTGGAATTAAATTTCGAGGTCTACAATGCTGGCGATGCCGATGCCACTGACATTTTCGTTCGCCTTGTCGCACCGGGCGAAGAATCTGAGGTCTATCCTTCACAGGGATTGATTCCAGAACTTCCGAAAGGTGAATCCGTCTCAGTAGCGCTGTTTTGGTCAGCGACCATTGCAGGACTTCATGAAGTGAAGATTGAACTCGATCCAAACAATGCTCAAGGCGATCTTGACACGTCTGACAACGTCTACACCCTCGATTACGAAATTTTGGAACGTCCGGATCAACCAGTCCTCCGCTATCTTCCGGGTTCCGTCACCACCCTACCTGTTGTTCCTCTCGTCGATGAGGAATACAGCATCAAGATTCGAATTGACAACCTTGGAACATCGGAGGCCTTTTCGCTCGATCTCGCTTTAGAGCACTGGGTTCCAAACGCTGGATGGCAACTGATCGATGAAGAACGAATCGGCTTCGTTCCCGGCGCCACAATTGAGTCCGGACATACAACCGTCGATTTCAGGCATCGTGCAAGCGACCTCGGAGCAGTGTTGTATCGTGCAACACTCACCGGCGATGGCGTTGAAAGTGACTTCAGCCAGAACACATTTACTGTTGTCATCAGCGATGTTTCATCTGTAGCGGGCTCGACAACGCTCTCACTTTCAAATGACGAATACCCTGTTGCTTTTGTTGGAATTGAATCCTCGACCCTCGTGTTTACCACGGTCGATGATGAACTTCATGTTCGCTCCCTTAGCGACGATTTATTGCTCCTTACTGACACACTCGTGGATGATAACTGGGAAGGCGAACTCGATGTCTATCAGCGAGAGGATGGCTTGGTACATGCAGCTTGGACGAGTCGTGAACAAACCGAGCAAGGCTATTTCATGACAAACATTGCCATGACTTCGTTTTCCTCGACTGGACAGATGCTCCCGATACACAAACACCTCGTTCCACTGAAAATATCTGAAGGGAAGTATTGGGGTCTCGACCTAACAGAAGATGACGGTACCTTGGTTCTTTCAGGATATTATCGAAACATTTCAACCGGAGGCTCCTGGAGCGATATTACCTCGATCTT
>JAPOIF010000210.1 GCA_029979085.1 Methanobacteriota archaeon
GTCTCAGGAAGGCCCTGAGCGATATGACCGTTGCGGCGTCGACAGACCTCGGCGACGTCAACGGCTCGAGAGATGGTCGCTCCGCGTGCGACGAGTTGAAGCGAACGGTCGCCGTCTTCCATGGCTTTCACCACGGCGCGTACGTAGGCGTGAAGGGGTTTTTTTCCAACAAAGATGATGCGGCGGTCGGCCATGGTTATCGGGCTATCTTGGTGTCGGACACCCCATAAACATTGACAATGAAAACACCAAAAATGCCTTGCAGTGGTGCGAGCGCCGGGACTCGAACCCGGGTTCAGGCGTTGGCAACGCCCGGTGATAACCACTACACTACGCTCGCTGGTACCCTTCGCATCTTGCAGGGGTTTAAACGGTTGTCGGCGGAGGTGGTTGCGTCCCTCAATGCGAATCAATGACGGGGCAAAGGCACCCCTCATTGGAATCCAAATCGGTCTTGCTGACCACCGTTTCCTTCTTGGCGGCGCCACATCAACACCAGCACCACTCCGGCGGCGAGCAACACCCCTCCACCCAATGCGAGCATCACCGTTGTATCAACGCCGTCGGTACCGGTCGGTTGCTCAGACTCCACGAGGTTGATGACCGTGGAAGAGGTGTTTTCTTCACCGTACACGTCCGCACTCCGCAAG
>JAPOIF010000211.1 GCA_029979085.1 Methanobacteriota archaeon
TCAGGGTCGTCCAGCAGGCCAAACAGCGTCACCGCTTGTCCCGTGGTGTCGAAGTGCGCCCACTTGCCCCAGGAGGACTCGTCCACATCGATTTCGTAGAACCATGTGTCGGCCACCCGCACGCCCTGGCCACCATCGTTGCTGCCGTCATCACCGAGGTCGATGGAAAGTTGGAGGGTGCCAACCTGCCCGGTGTCAAGATCGGCTTCGGTTGCAGCAAGCGTGGCTTGCAGGAGCGTTGTTCCGTTCGGAATCCAGACGTAGTGCGAGTCTTCGGTGTAGTACACCGCTCCAGTCTGTCCGTTGTTGAAGTGGTTCCAATCGCCCTTCCAAGCATGGCGTACCCGGTCGGTGTTGACCGGAATGCTGGTGGTGGTCATCATGTTCTCGTAAATGGCGTAGGCGTCCCACACGGTGTATTCGGGGTGGTCAACGATGCCGTCGTTGTCTTGGTCCCGCATCAACTGCAGGGTCCGAGCCAGGGCGACCGCTCCGTCCACGTCCGTCAGTCCGTGGCCAATGCGCCAGTCGTGGCATTGACCCGTCGCGCTTCGGTAACACTCCGTTGGTATGTCGTTGCACGAATCTTCGTCGTTTCCTCCTTCGCAGGAGTTGGCCATACCTTCGTAGCGGGCCGTCAATTCCAGGAT
>JAPOIF010000212.1 GCA_029979085.1 Methanobacteriota archaeon
TCGCATTCAGAACCGTGACCTCAAGGTTCGAATCGGTGCCCCCATCGGGTGCAAAGCCACCATGCGTGACCAAGCCTCGATCAACACCTTCCTTTCCAACGCTTTTGAGTGCCGTGAAAACACGATTCCAGCATGGAACTTCGACCGAGAAGGCAACTTGTCGTTCGGTGTGCGTGATTACACGGATTTCCCAGGTCAAAAGTACGACCCTGACATCGGTATCTTCGGTATGGACATCACCGTGGTTCTGGAGCGACCAGGCCACCGTGTGAGCCGTCGCCGACGTGCCAAGAGCAAGGTCGGTATGAAACACCGCGTCACGGCAGAAGAATCCCGAGCATGGTTTGTTGAGAACTTCAACATCAACATTCTGGAGGAGTAAAGATGGCACGAGATCATGGAGAACGAATTGGACGAACCATTGGTTGCCGACGCTGCGGTCGCAAGCGAGGCATGATTCGACGACACGGTCTGCGATTGTGCCGACAGTGTTTCCGAGATGTAGGGCCTGAAATTGGCTTCAAAAAGATGAATTGAGGAGGAAGAAGTATGCAATTTGATCCATTGAACGACGCTCTTGTCAAAATCTTCAACGCCGAGCAAGCTGGTAAATTCAACGTTGAGTTGACGCCAGCATCCAAGTTGCTCG
>JAPOIF010000213.1 GCA_029979085.1 Methanobacteriota archaeon
GAGCGGCTTCTTTTGCTTCCAGTACCTCTTGCTCACGAGCGGCTTCAATCTCCGCCAAGCGTTCGGCTTCCGCAGCTTCAATCTCGGCCTGTCGGGCTTCTTCGACCTCGGCGATGGCTGCTTGCGTTTCGGGAACATCCATTCCAGCTGCACGCAATTCTTCCTCGAGTTCCTTGCGTCGGGCTGCTCGCTCTTCAGGTGTGGCTAACGTGAACTCGGCGACCAGCATGATGGGGTCGCCCATGGACAATTCACCGTTGTATTCGCGAGGGTCGCCACCTTGGTTAACGATGACTTGGAACTTGGTGGGGTCCTTGCTGCGTCGCTTCTTGTGCTTCTTGTAGTAGTGGACGTAGACCTGATAGCGCCCGGCAGGTGCCTTTCCTTCTTCCCAAAACACGTTCTCAACAGGCTTTCGTGTCTCGGCACGTACGTTGGCATCAACATCGAGTTCTCCGCCACAAGCTGATGTCTTGTTGCCACCATGGATACGCTCTCCAGAGGGACAGACAACATGGAGGTCGAGATCGTTGTAGTTGTTCCACATCAGCGAAATCTGAACGTCCGAGGATTGGGCTCCTTCACGCTCAAGACGAGCACGGAGTTCGGACATGGCTCGTTGGGCC
>JAPOIF010000214.1 GCA_029979085.1 Methanobacteriota archaeon
AGCCTATTTAGATATTATTTCAAAACTAAAGTCTAAATTTGATGTTCCAATCTTTAGTTACCAGGTGAGCGGTGAGTATGCAATGTTGAAAATGGGTATTGACAAAAATTATTTTGGGAATAATGTAGTCCCTGAGACTTTAATAAGTCTATTCAGAGCTGGCTCATCTTCAGTACTTACATATTTTGCAAAATGGGTAGCGGAAAATTATGACAACATCAGTAACTAAAGAAAATTTTACATCCGAAGTTCTTGGCAACGAGAAATTAGTCCTTGTAGATTTTTGGGCAGAATGGTGTGGTCCATGCAAACAGATAGCTCCAAGGCTTGAAGAGCTTGCAGAAAAATATTCCGAAAACCTAAATGTTTGCAAAGTCGATGTTGATGCTAACAGAGATTTAGCTCTCGAATATAATGTGAGAAGCATACCTTCTCTTATGATTTTTAAGGGTGGAGAGATGGTTGATAGCCTTATTGGTGCTGTTAGCCTTGAAGAGTTAGAAGATTTGGTCACACGCAACTTCTAATCACTTTCAAAATAAATTAGAATCTAATTTAAGGCATACACACCTCCCTTCATCTTCAAACAAACTTTAAATTATGAACGCACTAGAATTAAAAC
>JAPOIF010000215.1 GCA_029979085.1 Methanobacteriota archaeon
CTTGGCTCAGATGTCGAGTCGAGGCAACCTGCTTCATCCTAGCTACACTCAAGAAGTCGTCCAGAAAGGTGCTGCCCACCCAGGTGTTGTTGGCTTCATTGGCAACGGCTCAAGGCCGCTTGAACTAACTGAACTTAGAGAGGCGGTGGGTGAAGCGAAGATGATCTGGACACCAGGCGTGAACCTCGCGGTTGGCGACGGGGAGATGGGCCAGCGATACGGCGACCCAACCGAAGCGGTCATGGCCGGGTCGGATTGCATCATCGTAGGTTCAGGCATCCACAAAGCCGACGACCCAGCAAGCGCTGCAGCCGCTTATGCCAGCGCCTCGTGGAACGGTCTCATCAAGCGAAACACGTGATGGACGATGCTGGTTGAAATGGCCCTGGCCTCACTCAGTCTGGTGTTCCCGTTGTGGTTGATTTGGCGTGCGTTTTCCACCTCACGTCAACTCGAACTGCGATTGGCTCAGGGCGATGCAACGTTGCTGGACGATGACCGATTCAACATCGATCGAGTCACGCTTGGCCCCCCCGGAACAGAACTGATTGAAGACGTGCAGTTCGTTGCGATTCAACCTCAACCAAACTGGACACCTGGAG
>JAPOIF010000216.1 GCA_029979085.1 Methanobacteriota archaeon
TTGTCACCAAATTTCATTTCACATTGACTTGATTCGCTGAGCCAAATACCATTGTATTCGTCACACGTAGCCTTGTCACCAACGCCTTCGTGGTACTTGTCTTGTTCAGCTAACCATTCATGGGCAAGATTCCAGTATTGGCCATTGAAACCGCTACCAAACGATCCCATGTACGCACGACCGCCAAAGGCTTCGTACTCTCGACTGTCCAGAATTGAGAAACCAAGACCATCCCAGCGCATGATGTCTGGAACCGTGTAGTAGAACGACTCATCCAAGTCTGCTTCTGCTGGAGAATTGCTTGGCATGGCTGAATCAAGTCCGTAGGTGAGTTGTTGTCCAGAGAGCATGATGAGGACAAGAACAACTGCAGAGAACGAGGGTGTGCGCCAGACTGCACGTCGTGCACCTGCAATTCGCTCTGATGGAGTGCGGATACCTGCTCTTCGCCAGTTGCGAACAAGTCCATCCCAATCAGCCCACTTCCAGAATCCGACAATTCCTGCCGCACCCATTACTGCAACTACAGGTGTTGCGTTGAAAAGGAAACGGGCAGCGGTCCAAGACATGTATGAAGCAGCAAAAATCCAAACAGCAA
>JAPOIF010000217.1 GCA_029979085.1 Methanobacteriota archaeon
GACCGGCGAGGCGACTCAGGTCAAAGTTCGTGTCAACGATGCCCCCAATCCCCGGGACGTCGGCCGTATCATCAGCCGAAACGTCGTCGGACCTATTCGCGTTGGCGACATTTTGATGCTCAAGGACACGGGTCGCGAGGCTCGAAAGCTCAACGCACGGTGATACCATGCCAGAACGACGAATTTGCAACTTTACCGGCGAAGAAATTGAACCGGGTACGGGCATGATGTTTGTACGCAAAGACGGCAGCGTCCTTTGGTTCAAGAACAGCAAGGCTCGCAAGAACCAACTGAACCTCAAGCGAAACGCTCGCAAGGTGAAGTGGACCCGTCACTACGTGAAGGGCGGCATTCAATAAGCGCCATCACGCCGTCATGTGCGAACAGCAACGCCCTTAAACGGGTCACTTTTGGGATGACACGGTGAACACCATGGAAACAACCTATGTGATGATCAAACCCGACGGGGTGCAACGTGGACTTGTGAGCGAAATCATCGGCCGATTCGAACGAAAAGGGCTGAAACTTGTGGGCCTCAAGGCCATGGTGCCTTCCGAAGACATCGCTCGAGCCCACTACGACGTTCACAAGG
>JAPOIF010000218.1 GCA_029979085.1 Methanobacteriota archaeon
AGTCATCGTGTGGTTTCCTGAAAGGTCAACATCCTGTGTTGTAACCGTATCATTCGCAATAACTACCGACAAAGAGGAGAGAGTGATTAAGGCAGCCAGCAACAATGAGCGGATTCTCATATTGCATTGTAAAGCCTCATCCACCATGAATACATTGCTTCCGAGTCTCCTACGGAGACTCATTTTGTCAACCCCTAGAAGAATCCCAGGCAGTGGGCCTGCCCAGATTTGAACTGGGGTCTGACGGCCCCCAGCCGCCAAGTATAGGCCAAGCTAACCCACAAGCCCTTGCCTGGGGAATCGGATTCGACTATTCACTCACGAGGTGCACTGAATGGTGCAACTTCATCGATTAGATCGATGTGTGAAACGTACATTCTGCGGCAGCAGTATCTTTCGAAACCAAGTTCGTCAAGCGCTGTCATAACGTCTGTTCCTGCATCTTTCTTTTCATTGAATTCTTCCCACTTGTGAGCGATAAGTGCACCACAACTGAAACAACGTACTGGTATAATCATCTAAATCACCTGTAAGACTTCTGCTTCTTTCTGCGAGCACCGCGACCAAGTTGGTGCTTTGGTTCCTTACG
>JAPOIF010000219.1 GCA_029979085.1 Methanobacteriota archaeon
ACTGGCATTGTCACCGTATCCATCACCATCTTGGTCAGCAAATTGGGTAGGATCAAAGGAGAACAAGTCGTTGTTATCACCTACGCCATCGTTGTCGGTATCTTCCCATTCGTTTGGATCATCAGGGAAATCGTCCGCATTGTTTCCACTTGCATTGTCACCATATCCGTCACCATCACGGTCCGATGATTGTGTTGGATCGTTGGGGAATGCATCGTCCTGGTCAGCGACGCCATCTTCATCGGAATCTTGCCATCGGTTTGGATCGTTGGGGAAGTGGTCGCCTTGGTTTCCGTACTTGTTGTCGCCATGACCATCACCATCGGTATCGTTCCATTGTGTTGCATCGACAGGGAAAGCGTCTGAATTGTCACCGTATCCATCACCATCACCATCTCTCCATTCGGTTGGATCGTTGGGGAAAGCGTCAGGGTTGGTTCCGTTTGGATTGTCTCCGTATCCGTCACCATCGCTATCGACGCCTTGACTTGGATCGTTTTCGAAGTCATCGTCTTCGTCAGCAATTCCATCCCCATCGGAATCCTTCCATCGGGTTGGGTCATCCGGGAATGCGTCAGCGTTGGTTC
>JAPOIF010000021.1 GCA_029979085.1 Methanobacteriota archaeon
CACTCAATTCTAATTTCATTTATTAAAATAATAATACTTATTGGAGATTCTTAAAGTTAAAACTCAATATGTTGACCTTCGAGACAAACTGAGTGGACAGGAGAACTTGATGGAGTCATGCACCAAGATTCCCAATGACGACTCGTTAGAATATTGAAGTTAGCAACAGCTCCTACTCGAATAATACCGTGTTCAAGGCCATCAGAACGTGGTGTAGAAATTGCTGCCTGTCGAGTAATGCAATACAATGCATCATAGGGCGTCATTCCATTTCTTTGAACAGCGAGTGATCCGATGAATGGCAAACTGTTTGTGTAACAGTTTGGGTTGAAATCAGTGGCTAAAGAGAACGGTATATTGTGTTCTTTGGCAAGCGAAAAATCAGGCCATTGATCTCCATTACAATACGGTGTACCAGGTAAAAAGCCAGTCATAACGCCTGCATCTCTCATCTTTATACGGGTATCGAGTGGTGTGTGATGGGCATGATCTGCTGTTCGTACGTTTAATTCAGCAGCTAATTCACCACCACCACCGTCCGCGAACTCATCGATGTGCATTCGCAAATCAAGACCACCATCTCGAGATGAACGCAAAATATCCTCAGATTGTTCTATAGTAAACCATCCAGGTTCACAAAACACATCTGCAGATTCTGCCATATTTGATTCCAAAATTGCAGGCAGTTGGTCAGATAGAATCTCATCAGTATAGGAGGAATATGTATGCTCAGAAGTGACAGCATGAGCTCCCATCCACGTGGAATGTAGGGATGGTAACGTTGCCTCCTTTTTCAAATTGTGAACGAGATTCAACAATCGCAATTCACTTTCAGTAGACAAACCGTATCCGGATTTTGCCTCCATGAATGTGGTGCCATTTCTCAACGCCTGTTCCATTCTTTTTCGCCCAATAGTGTACAATTCTTGATCGGAGGCTTGTTGCGTTGATCGCACAGTTTCCATGATGCCTCCGCCCATTTTTGCAATGTCTGCATAGGATTTTCCTTGCATGCGAAGATTGTGTTCGTTAAAACGATCACCTGACCACAGTAAATGATTGTGGGCATCGATGAATCCAGGGACTACCGAGCGACCCCCCACATCAATGAAAAGAGCATCAGATGATTCATACTCGCCTATTGAATCGACAATATTTGTGATGATATTATCTTCAACAATAATTGCTTTTGCTGAAGAATTTATTAATTTATCATCCATAGTTTGCAGCGAACCAATGTTGTGGTAAATGGTTCGCATGAGATAGGGTAGAGGTGAGAGTTGAAGAACAATCGCATGCACGGTTGTCCATGAACGAAGGTAAGTGGACTATCGGAATCGAATCAACAGCCCATACGTTTTCGTTTGGACTCGTTGATCCAAACGGAATTCCGTATCCGTCCGTTGGAGATACAATCAAGCCACTCGAAGGAGGAATCCATCCAAGAGAGGCTGCTGATCATCATCGGGATTTTGCTGCCGAGCTTTTCATGCGTGTTTTGGATTCTCAGAATCTAGTAACTTCGGACATTGGAGCTATTGCATATTCGCAAGGACCCGGGCTTGGGCCATGTTTGCGCATTGGCGCATCCGTTGCGCGAACACTTTCTAGCAGACTTGATGTGCCATTGATTGGTGTAAATCATTGCGTTGCACATATTGAAATTGGCAGGCAACAATGCGATTGTGATGACCCTGTTCTTCTGTATGTTAGTGGAGGAAACACACAAGTCATAGCCAAGTTGCAAGGAAAATACCGTGTTCTAGGAGAAACCCTTGATATTGGAATTGGGAACATGCTGGACAAGTTTGCACGCCAACAAGGAATACCGTTTCCAGGCGGTCCTGTCATCGAAAAACTTGCAAAGGAGTTTCATGATGCAAATCCTGATGCTACACTTGATGGTTTGGAACTTCCTTATCCTGTCCGAGGGATGGATTTGGCATTCTCAGGAATCCTCACTGCTGCACAAAGACTCATCGAAAAGGGTCATTCATTGGGTGCAGTCTGTTGGTCTCTACAAGAACATGCATTTGCCGCATGTATTGAGGTTGCAGAGCGCGCATTGGCACACAGTGGAAAAAAGCAGGTCTTACTCGGTGGCGGAGTCGCCTGCAACAACCGTCTACGAGAGATGTCAACATTAATGACAGAAGAACGTGATTCAACTTCCCACGCACCTCCAAGGATGTATTGCATTGACAATGGCACAATGATCGGATTGCTTGGATACATCGAACTCAAGAGCGGGCGAAAAACACCATTTGAGAGCAGTGGTATTGATCAATACATGAGGACTGATGATACGGTTATCAATTGGAGTTGATTTGACTTAGCGGATTCTTTTTAACAAGTCGTCATTGAGTAGAATATATTGGGGGATTTATAATTCGAGACCGACGCAGAAAACCGGATGAACCATTCAATCCATTTGCTGCAAACGCGAACCAAGTTCGTCAGAAAAAACGTAACGAACGAAGTCAATCCAATACGCAAAGTCCGACGAACCAAGGACGCACGGAACCACGCCAAAGTGTCGATACGAATGACTTTCGACGTCGACAAGAAGAGGCTCGAAAGAAACTCGGTGCCCAAGTTGGTTCAGCGGCACCAACTGTCCAAAAACCAGCCGTAGAGGCCAGTGAATTAAACGCAGTAGCCACAAATGAGGCTGCTCCCCAGATCTCAAGAGCGGATCGTCTTGCAGAGTTGCGTAAGCAATCACAGGAATCTGTCAAGAAAACAGAATCCATCCTTGAACCAGTTGCTCCAGCAATAGAATCGACAGAACCTGAAACCGAAGCAGTTGAAGAAACAGAAGAAGAGGAGGAGTTCCTTGCGAACGAAGAAAATACTACCTCGCCAATTGATATTGAAGATGAAATTCAATCTTCAAAAAATGTGTTCAAACAAATTGTCACGAAAACTCCCAAAAAGCGAGATCATCGCCGACGAAGGTCTCGCCATGACGATAGTGGTGGCGGTCGTCAGCCAAAAATCAAGAAACTTAACAGGCAACGCTACAACGATTACAAATATGCTGCCCGAGATATTCTCGAAGATGAGAGCGTAGCGGACGAACATCGATCAAACCTACTCGGCCAAATTTGGGCAAAAGGGGAACGTATTGGCATTGAAGCCACACTTGAGTTCATTACTGAGAAAGAAGAACAACTCATTATCAATCAAGAAATAGCCCAACGATTAAGAGACCTCGTTAAGGCATTGACAACAAGGAGATGAACACATGACCATCGTAGAGAAAGACGCAGTAGCATCCGTGCATTACACGGGAACATTACCAGAGAGCGGAGAGGTATTTGACACAAGTGAAGGACGAGATCCTCTTACATTCCTTGTAGGTCACCAACAAATGATTCCAGGATTTGAAGAAGAACTGATGGGAGCTCAAAAGGGAGAGCGCCGAACATTTACGCTTGAACCTGAGCGCGCTTATGGCGAAAAGATTGCAGAAGCTGTACAACAAATCCCCGCAGAGATGTTTGGAGACATCACACCAGAACCGGGAATGACGCTTATGTCTGATGTTGGCCCGTTCAACGTTGTATCCGTCGAAGGAGATACTGTTACGGTCGATTTCAATCACAAACTTGCTGGTGAGACACTACAATTTAGCGTAGAAGTTGTTGATGTTCGTCCAGCCACTGAGGAAGAAATAGCGCACGGGCATGCACATGGCCCTGGCGGCCATCACCACTGAAAGCGAGGCTTGATGAATCGTCTGTTCATGGACTAATCATGGTCGAGTTGAGGAAATCCAAATGGGAGACCCTTGGGGGGCTTCCAATTCCAGCATTTTATGCTGAAACCGAATCCTCTGAGCGCCCTGGTCAACCGCCTTATACACGAGGTATCCATGAGCAGATGTATCGTTCTCGACTATGGACAATGCGTCAATATGCAGGTTTTTCATCTGCAAAGGAGACAAACGAACGATTTCGCCTCCTTCTGGAACGAGGTCAGAAAGGATTGTCAGTGGCTTTTGATCTACCTACGCAACTCGGCCTTGATGCAGATGATCCACTCAGTGAAGGAGAAGTAGGGAAAGTCGGAGTATCAATTTCGTGTTTGCAAGACATGCGTGATTTGTTTGCAGAAATTCCACTTGACAACGTTTCAACATCGATGACCATCAATGCACCCGCAATGATTCTTCTAGCGATGTATTGTGTAGTTGCTGAAGAACAAGGAGTCTCAATTCAGGAGATTTCTGGAACGATTCAAAATGATATTCTCAAGGAGTATATCGCAAGAGGCACCTATGTTTTTCCCCCACAACATTCGATGAGATTAATCACAGACATATTCGAATACTGTTCCCAACATATCCCGAAATGGAATACCATTTCAATATCAGGCTATCATATTCGGGAAGCTGGGTCAACGGCCGTACAAGAATTGGCTTTTACACTCTCGAATGCCCTCGCTTACGTTGACTCAGCTTGTGAAAAGGGTCTTGATGTTGACTCCTTTGCTCCGCGTCTCTCCTTCTTCTTTAATTGCCACAACGATTTCTTGGAAGAAATCTCAAAGTTCCGAGCAGCACGTCGTCTTTGGCATGATTTGATGGTCGAACGTTATGCTCCATCGCACCCGCGTTCAACCCAGTTGCGTTTCCACACACAAGTTGCAGGTGTCTCACTCACGGCACAACAACCATACAACAACATTAGTCGAGTTACAATACAAGCCTTAGCTGCTGTATGTGGTGGTACACAGAGCTTGCATACCAACAGTTTCGATGAAGCATTGGGTCTGCCAACAGAAGAAAGTGCTACGATTGCATTACGAACACAACAAATCATTGCCGAAGAATCAGGTGTTGCAGATGTCGTCGATCCATTTGCTGGATCGTACCATATAGAAGCCCTAACGGATGAAATATACCAACAAGCTCGCCAGGAAATCGATAAAATCGAATCGATGGGTGGCTCGTTGAAAGCCATTGAGCAAGGTTACCAACAACAAGAAATTCATACAACTGCTTACCGTTATTTCAATGAAATTGAACGTGGGTCGCGTCGCATTGTTGGCATTAACCATGGCACGATGGATGAATACATCCAAATCAAGCCAATGAAATTGAATCCCGAAGTTGCTAAAAATCAACACGAACGTTTAGATCATCTACGCAAAAATCGTGACGCCTCAAAAATTCAAGAGGTATTGAATTCCATTACAAATTCAGCGCATAACGGAGACAATCTGTTTCCCCTTGTACTTGAAGCGGTTCGTCTTGAAGCAACGCTTGGTGAAATCATGAAAGCCATGAAGGACGAATTTGGAACGTACTCCGCCCCGAGTGGGTTTTAGGTGAGATTATGAAGCAAAGAATAACCATCGACCATGTTGGAATTGCTGCATTGACGCTCGATCAAGGAAGTCGTTTCTGGGAACTCCTTGGGCTTGTATCTTCAGGAGATGATGAGGTTGTTGAAGATCAAGGCGTTATCACGAGGTTTTATCCACTCGCATCAATCAATGATGATACAACAAAAATCGAAATTTTAGAAGCAACAGAGGAGGACACTCCTATTGGTCGATTTTTAGCAAAAAGGGGGCCAGGAATTCAACAATTGTGTCTTGCAGTGGACGATTTAGAATCTATGATTGAACATCTTCTCGAAAACCAAATCATGATGATTGACTCGACTCCACGAAAAGGCGCACATGATTCACTGATTGCCTTCGTACATCCGAAAAGTACGGGTGGCATTCTTGTGGAACTCAAGCAACGTTGAGAGAGTGAAAAAACAGAATCCTCATAATCGTCCTTGACTTCTGTTATCTGATGAGAAGTTGCATTGACCTTCTGATGGCCCTGCCGCACGTTGCTGGACCCCGTATTCGCCAAGAATCGGAATATCTTTCTCAACAATTGGAAACATTACGATACAATGGAACCATTACCAATGAAGCATTTCTTGATGCAGGTGCAGTTCAGGGTGCGTTTGAACTGATTGGAACATTGATTGAAATGGGAGTCTCACAAAAAGAAATTCAACAGGAGCTTCGCAACACACTTGAACGTGCAAAACGCTTGGAAGAAAAGCATCCAGGCTTGGATTTTGCCGTTGAGAGCGGACGTGCATCTTGAGTGTGTTCCAAATGGAACCACTGTTGAGACTCATCAATGTTAAGAAATCATTTGGTGATGTACAAGCCATTGAACATGTCAATATCGACATACACCAAAACTCTGTGATTGGTTTGGTTGGAGGGAATGGTGCTGGTAAGACGACACTCCTTCGTCTCATGTCTGGCGTATACAGGCCAACTGAAGGCTCGGTTGAACTCAGCAACAAACGTCCAGTATCTGAGATGCGATCTGTTCTTGGCGTGGTGCCTGAGTCAACAGGCCTGTACTCGAAATTAACAGCCTGGGAAAACATTCGATATCATAGTCGGCTGCATGGTATCGATGATCAATTAGCATGGAATCGAACGTATCGATTCGCGAAATTGTTGGATATCGATGAATCTCTTCACAGATATACTGAAGGATTCTCTCGTGGTATGAAACAGAAAACTGCACTTCTTCGAGCCCTTGCTCATGGCCCTCAAATTCTGCTTTTGGATGAACCAACAGGTGGACTCGATGTTACGTCTGCACGAACTGTGCGACAACTCGTTCGAAACCTCAAGAATGAAGGTGGAACGGTAATTTATTCTACACATCATCTTGCTGAAGCCCAACAGGTCTGTGACCGTATCATTATTGTTCACAACGGTTTGATTCAAGCAGACGGTACACCTGATGAATTACTTGGCCTTACAAATACCAAAACATTGGAAGAAGCCTATGTTTTGTTAACAAGTGAAACAGCACGACCACGAATGGAAGATACTGAACAACCTTCGAATATTTCGAAGCTGTGGAGAAGACTCGTTACACCTTCAACCAAAATGGAGGTGAACGAAGATGAGTAGCCGCAAAAGAATCGTTATCGTTGCTAAGAAGGAAATTATTGAGTTTATACGCGATTGGCGTACGATCGTAGCACTTGTATTGATTCCACTTCTCCTGTTTCCTTTGCTGTTTATTGCCTTTCCAATCGTTATGCAGAATGAGGCTGCTGAACTTGATGAAAAGACGGTCGATATTTTAATCCAATCAGACGACATCGAATCGACGTTAGTTGAAATGATTGAGAACCAATCCGCATACATCACATTAGAGCCATTAAGTGATGATCTTACCACGTTATCAGATTCTGAAAACAGTACGGAACAGTTGCGCAATCTCGAATATGACGCCATATTGAGGATAGAACTCAGAAACAATACCTGGTATTATGCCATTCTTCATCTGTCGACATCAGAGCAATCAAACGAAGCTAGAAGCCGAATTTTAGGTGTCTTAATTCAATGGGAAGAAGATTTAACGGCACAACGAATTGAATCGGCTGGTCTCGATGTTGAATCGACGCTGAATCCCTTACAATGGGATGGTATCATTGCGGATGGAGACGTTGCAACAAAAGGCGAACAAGCCGGAATGATTCTTTCCCTTTTCATACCGTTTGTATTGGCAATCTGGACAGCAAGCGCTGCAGTACAGCCTGCGATTGACATGACCGTTGGTGAACGAGAGCGGGGGACATTGGAATCTCTGTTGAGCCTACCCCTCTCACGTACGGAATTGTTGCTTGGCAAATGGCTTGCAGTTGTTTCCATTACTGCAGTAGGTGTAACATTACAGATCGGAGGATTACTGTTTGGAATTGCCTACTTGGCAAGTGATTTCATCGATGTCCCATCGTTGAGCATTGGCGCAGTACTATTACTGGCGTTAGCCGTAGGATTCTATGGAACAATGATTGTGGCGTTGTATCTCGCTCTCGCCATGCGATCAAAGTCCGTCAAGGAAGCAGGTTCGGTCCTGACACCGATCACACTTGCCATGATTATGCCAATTCTTCTGACGCAGTTCATCAATTTAGACGATGTCGAAATGTTCTGGTTTGGTGTACCATTTGTCAATGTTCTACTCGGGTTGAGAGAATTGTTGTTGAATCGAATCATTCTCGAACACGTCCTTGTTTGGGTTTTTGTCTCCTCACTTGTATGTCTGCTCACTGTTCGTTATGCTGCAAAACAATTTCACCGAGAGGATATCATAACGACGAAGTCATAGTATTCTTCAAATATTACCATAGTATGGGCAGAATATGCCAAAGATAAGTTTGGACATGCCAAATCAACTTCTGGTTGATCTTAAGCAACACGTTGGAGATGACAAGAAATTCATCAGCATGGCTGATGCTATCCGTTCAGCATGCCGAAAATTGCTCGATCAACTCGATACAATTGATTTGAGACATGGACGTATTGGGGGTGAAGATGATGGCCGATCGAACTGAAGCTGAAAATGCTGTCCGTACGTTGTTGCAATACCTTGAATCGGATCCGAATCGAGAAGGATTACTGGACACCCCAAAGCGCGTTATCGATTCATGGGATGAAGTCTTCTCAGGGTACACAACCAATGCAGAAACAATCTTACAAGCAACATTCAACGCCGAAGGATACGATGGTATTGTCTTGTTAAGCAACATTGAATTTCATTCAACGTGTGAACATCACCTTCAACCATTTAGCGGAAAGGCACATGTCGCTTACATCCCGGTAGATCGAATCGTTGGAATTTCAAAACTTGCCCGTATTGTTGACCATCATGCTCTGAGATTGCAAAATCAAGAGAGAATTACCAACAATGTTGCAAACGATTTGGTTGAACACCTCAATCCTCTGGGTGCTGCAGTAATCATCCAGGCATCCCATGGATGCATGCGATGCCGTGGAGTTCGAAAACAAAACGCGATTATGACGACGAGCGCTATGCGTGGAGTATTCTTCGATAAGCAAGAAGCCCGCAACGAACTAATGCAACTGATTGAAAACTCGAGTTGATTGTTCATGGACTGTCAACGAGCAGGTGAAGCAATAGGTGATGACCCTAAGGATCTTGCACAAGAATACCCAATTGTAGAAATCTTTCATTCAGTACAGGGTGAAGGTTTCCATGCCGGACTACCTCATGTTTTTGTTCGATTTGGAACATGCAATCTTCGATGTTCATGGTGCGACACGGATTTTGACACCTTCGAAACAATGACTGCAATCGATGTACTCAGTGAAATACTGCAGTACGACTGTAAGCGTATCATTTTCACCGGAGGTGAACCCATGCTTCACGATTTGTGGCCATTGCATAGGTTGTTGAAACGTCGTGGCTACAATCTCTCCATTGAGAGTAATGGGACCATTGAGATACCAGACGGATTGCTCGACTGGATTTGCGTATCACCAAAAGATCAGGTCTACCCGAATTCAGTCATACGTCAACGTATTGGCAATGAACTGAAGGTGGTCTATTGTGGCCAGCAATTAGACATGTATGATGAACTCAAAGTTGGCTTTGAGCATCACTTCATTCAACCTTGTTACATTGAGACTGCATCGATTGAAGAAAATGGAGTCTTGTTTCAGGCTACAGAACAAATCGTCAAAGAACACAAGGGTTGGAGATTATCGCTACAGACGCATAAATGGATGGGTATACTATGAAAACGGTGGTCATGGCATTGAGTGGAGGCATGGATTCTACATGCCTGCTTATGCATTATCTCTCCCAAGACTACAAAGCAATCTGTATCTCATACAACTATGGGCAAAAGCACGCAATTGAAATTGAGCGTGCGAAATCAACAATCAAACTATGCAATGAAAAGGGAATGAGAGTGAGCCACCATGTCGTTGATCTTTCCCCTGCAATGAGCCTTTTTGATTCTGCCTTAACCTCAAGCGAGCAAGAAGTTCCAACTGGACACTATGAAGAAACGCAAATGAAACAAACTGTAGTGCCGAACAGAAACGCTATCTTCGCTTCAATCTTGTATGGATTTGCACTATCGGAGGCAAAAAGAATGAATGAGAAAGTCCTTCTTGCACTCGGCGTTCACAGTGGAGATCATGCAATTTATCCTGATTGCCGTCCTGAGTTTTACACTGCTCTGCAAGCTGCCTTTGAAATAGGCAACTGGGAGAGTGAATTGGTTGAATTCGATTTGCCATATTTACATGGAGATAAAACCTCAATACTCTTGGATGGATTGGAAAGCACAACAAAACTCGACCTCGATTTTGATACTGTCCTCAGCAACACCATCACGTCTTACAATCCCGATAATCATGGGCGAAGTTCTGGAAAAAGTGGTTCTGACGTTGAGCGCATCCTTGCATTTCACGCCATTGGCCGAGAAGATCCGATTGAATATCTTGAACCATGGGAAGATGTTCTTCGTCATGCCTTACAAATTGAAAAGGAATTCAAGGAGGAATAGATTATGAATCTCGATGAACGTATTGCAGCCCTTTCTGAACTCTCCTATTACGTAACGCAACAAAACGGTACTGAGCGCCCATTCACTGGCGTATTGAACAAAGAATACCGGCAGGGAGACTATTTCTGCATTGTTTGTGATACGTTACTCTTCAACAATCAGATGAAATTTGACTCGGGATGTGGCTGGCCCGCTTTCCATACCGAGCACCATGAGGCAGGAATTTCTCGTATCATCGATACATCCCATGGGATGACTCGAGTAGAGGTTCGCTGTGGAACCTGCAATGCCCACCTTGGTCATGTCTTCAATGATGGTCCGAAAATACATGGTGGAGAACGTTACTGCATCAATAGTGCAGCCATGAGATTTGAGGTGAAAGAATGACAACAAGAATTCGAAGATATGTTGAAACAGACACTGGACATCGAGTTCCGAATCACAAGAGCAAGTGCCGTCATTTTCATGGCCATCGTTACCGATTTGAGGCTGAGATTGAAGGTGATATTGTAGAAACCTCAGGTGTCAGCGAAGAGGGTATGCTCATGGATTTCAGTGATGTGAGTCAAATCTTAACTGTTCATATCCATGACGTTGTGGATCATGCCTTCGTTGTATACGAGGGTGATGAAGAAGCACGTGTGGTGCTGTCAGGCCTTTCATCGGATCATCGAACTGTGATTGTACCGTTTATTCCAACAGCAGAGAATCTTGCAAAATGGGCTTTTGAACAAGTCCAGCCACATATCCAGACAGCATATGGAAACAGATTACGATTGGTTGCTATGCATGTTCGAGAAACCCCAAAAAGTTGGGCATCATGGTACGAATGACTATTCTTCCTCAAGAAGTACTCGACGTCTGCGGCTTGATCTCCAAGTTGTGTCCTGTGATACGAATTCCAATGCTGTGGATGCATCCACAAAACCACCAATCAACCGATTGGTTTGATCTGTTTCGAGTCCTGAGCGCTGGAGCGCCCGCGTAAGTGAGTGCGAAAATGAGATTCTACGTTCTTCACCACCTGGTAGAAAACGAGCAATATCATCAATGGATTTCCGTAAAACTCGGCGTTGTTCCGGCGAGATTGAGCGTTCAATTGGAACAATGTCTGGTAATGCGGCATCTCGACCTTGACCATCCAATACCCGTTGGCGGTGAAGTTCATACGTAAGGGTATGAACTGCGTGACTTAGATTGGTGATTGGATAACCTTCCCACGTTGGCAGTGTAACCAAATAATCGCAACGCAGGAGGTCTTCTGTACTCAATCCCATGCCCTCTTCTCCAAAGACCAATGCGACAGATTGTTGCGTCGTGGAAACCCTGTCAACAAATTCCCAAGGGTACATGAAATGACGCTTTTGGGTTTTATCTCCAATTTCTCTTTTCCCAGACGTGCCAACAACGAGTGAACAGTCGGAAATAGCCTCTTCAAATGTGCTGTATATCTGACAAGCATCGAGAACTCTACCTGCATGCTTGGCACGGTTGCGAGCTTCAACATCATCAGGGTGACATTGAGGTTGAACCAGACGCAGTGAATCGAATCCATGATTCAAGAGAGAACGGCATACAGCGCCAAGATTACCTGGGTGTTGTGTACCCACCAATACTACGTGAAGCGTATAATTGCAGAAGGGTAGTGGAAGATCACTTCGTTCACCCATCACTCTTCCTCCAATTGAGCAAGAAATTCCGCAATCCATAATGGATTACATGCCTGATAGAGAAAGAAAAGGAAACCTCCTTGTTCTCGATCGGCCATTACCAATGAACGTCTTCGAACGTTGTGAGTATTTCGAAGATGAAGAATCAATCGTTCAAGCGTGGCTTGTTCAGAACCATGAACAGAGACTGGAGTTCTGTTCCAATCAACCCATATGGGCACGTTGATGACCTCAATCGGTACGACGTTGACGGTAGCGAGTTACGTAACCAGCAATCCAGTTTCGCAATTTCTTGGTGCTAACGTCGGTCAATTGTTCGACCATTTTCTTGTTATGGTCAAAGTCATCGGTGAATTTCTCACCGTGTTCCTCGACAAGACGAATAGCTCGAATTTTGATAAAACTAGGACGAATGTTTCCCATCTTCAGGCCTCCTCATACAATTTAACTTCAATTGGGATATCTGGCTCATCGTGACGGATGACAGTCAATCGAATCTTACGTGGTGGGTTTTCGATTCCTCGTTCCCAGATTTTTTCGTTTACTGAAGGATCAATGTAAATCTCTTCTTCGGGAAGGACTTTCAAATGACGAATGACTTCATCACGAATGATTTGGATAGCACGTGGTGCACGCTTGAAGCGAGTGATGTTCCAAGCCTTTCGGAGAGGGACGACCAATTCTGATGTTGCTGCTCTTGCCATACCTCATCACCTCATCGCTGCAACTTGCTACGTCGCCAATGGTGTCGCTTAGGATGTGACACTGTGTTTCTGTTCGTTTTCAACATGACCCATACTGGGACACGTCGGTTCTGCTTTCCTGCCTTCATGAGGCGAATTTTCTTTGCTGCTGGTTTATTCTTTGACATATTCGAGCACCCCTCTTAGATTCGACGGATAGACGCATCTCTGCGGCTCTTGGATAGGCTTGCTAGGATTCTCTTCAACTGATCGTCGTTGACAGGAATTGAAATTTTTTGTTGGTCATGAAGTGATACAAGTTGGCGCTTGAGTAATTCTGCCTTGTTGGAATCAACCAATGAAATGTTGGTCAAGCGGCCACGTGCTTCTGAAGTAAGGATGGTTTTCATTGCCTGGTCAAGTGCTTGTTGTTCTTGAGCTTGAACTTGCGATTCAACTTCTTCAGCAGCTTGCTGTTTTGCGTGTTGCTCAAGTTGCTGTTGAAGTTCGAGTTGACGACGTTGACGGAATGCTTCGAGTTCCATCGAATCATCAGCGGCACTCGTCATTCAGTCACTTCCATTCAGTATTTGTCGAGTCCAGGATATGCTTCTTCGACTTGAGGTCGAACGCTGTGTGCGACTTCATTGAGGAGTTTTTGACCTGCAGCGGTGATGATACGCCCGTTGTAGAGTTGAGTCGCTTCACGACCTTCTGGTTCAACCATACGGCCAACTTGGGTGGATACAAGTCCTGCGTCTTCCAGTTGTTGAATAAGTGCTCGGATGATCTTTCGAGATCCAACACCAGGTGTGTTCGGTTTGGAACCGTTATTCTTTCGGCCTCCGTATTCTTGGGAAAGAGAGGTAACGCCGATAGGACCTTGACGAGCGATTTTTCGCAGGAGTGCTGCTCCGCGGGTGTGCCACCAGTCGGTCTGTGTCGGTGGACGTTCCCTTGAGGAACCAGTCTTGACGACATCAGCCCATTCTGGCATCGAAATCGCATCATTGCTCTTCAATTGTTCAGCAAGAGCTGGGATTAGAAAATTAGCAGGAACATCGTAGAACGTCGTCATAACTACACCAAGCAACCCTGCGACTTATCTCCCCTATTTGAATAAAGCGGGCGATTAGCCCATTCGAATGAAGCGCATCATTGTGTTTTTGGCCACGTGCAAGTGTTCTTGAATGGCTTGGTTTTGGAGGAACCAATGAAGAAGGCGCTGGCACAGAATCCAAACCTCTTGAGAACACTCATAGGTTTGTCATTAACACTCATCGTTTTGCTGGCTTATGCCGTGTACGGTGCCACTATTTCACCGAATTATTACATCTATGAAACTGAAGCAACAGACTCTGCTTTTGAAGATATAGAACTCGTCAAAATCGTCCAAAACAACGAGACTACGTGGATTGGCACGGTTGCTGCCGACGGTTCAAATCTAACGTGGATTAACATGACGGTTGATGATCTCGCAAGTGGAGCGGTCGTGAAGATGACCAACGATGGAAAGCTCTACTCTCATCCATTCCTCGGTTTGGATGATGCCGAGGTGGTGGTTGATGGAAAAACGGTTGATTTTCGATGCTCTGAGCATTGCGTTTACGGAGAAACCATCGAAATCGAAGCCGATTCTGACAGTGTGAATATCCAGTCGCTTACATCAACAGACCCAGCACGTAGGTCGAACGGAACAGTATTTGCTGATTCGTTGCGTGAGGCCGAAGAATTAGCTCGGAATGAAATCAATTACACGCATGAACCCTCGCAAATCGTTATTCAAATCATTGAACCAGGCAACAAATCCGTTCAACCTCGAGTCAATGTTTACACCGTCAATGAGGCTTTCTCCACGGTTGAAGTCTTCGAAATCGACGCAGCTACTGAATTCCTTTGGGCACTTGCAGCTGTCGTCGGATGCTTCTCGATGGTGTTGATCCCATCGTTCACGGTCTATTTTGCTGCACGGGCAAAAGAGCGTAAGAACGAAGAAAAATTACGTATCGTCGACGAAGAACAGTCAAACGAATAAATCAAATACGTAAGAGCCAATTCACACTCATGCCAAGGCTTGGTGTTGCAGGACTCCTTATTTTGCTGCTGCTGCTCCAGCCCATAAGTAGCAGCGATCTTGTGAACGAGAAAACGCCCCAACCCAGTTCAAAAAACAGTGGAGTAGACCTGACGGCAACGGATGTATCGATTCGTTATTCCAATCCGAGTGATGAATCGCAATACAAGATGTTCTCTTCAAATCATCCAATCCTTGGATTTGACCGTCCAAAGAATCTCTACGTTGTTGACACGGTCAATTCCACACCAATGGACATCGAGGTGACCGTCAGAAATGATGGTAGTCTAGCATCTGGGATCATTACTGTTCAGATGCTGATCCTTCACAACGAGTATGAACGATTTGAACTCGCCAATCGAACGGTTACAATGAACAGTCTGGCTTCAAGCGGACAAGGTACTGCAACATTTCACAACGTCTACGTCAATTATTCTGGCAACCACACGTTAGTGATTACACCCTCTTTCCAAGGTGTCGATGAGAATCCTGCAAACGATGCCTTGAACCGACATTACACTGTTGCTCATTATTATTTCACGTGTACGTCGCTTGTTGGATGGAATGCCGGAACGTATTGGGGAACCAATACCGATACTGCATTGAGCATGGGACAATCTTGTCACATTGGGCAAGGTCAATCGGGAACCTATGCAAACAATCTACAAACAAGTTTGATGACACCCATTTGGGACATGAGTGATGTTGTTCCGAATCCGACACGAACCAATGGGCTGACGTTCTTTTACACCGGTAGCGCTCAGGTCAATGACAACATGAAAGTCTACGCTTTGGATAACCAAGGAGCATGGGATGAACTTGCGAACATTGCTGGTACAGTTGGAGCCACGTTGTCGAATTGGCAAACAATCTCAAACAATCACATGGGTCACACGACACCACTCATCCCAGTCGATGTGAGTTCTCATTTTCATTCAAATTCACGATTCAAATTCACATTTACCAGTGATTCTTCCGGAACTGATGTTGGATATTGGTTTGATGATTTTGTCATTGTATACGATCAATCTGCCCGAACCGAAGAATACAATTTAGACGTATCAGGTGTCTTTACTGATGGTTCAATTCCTGGCTCATGGGGGAAGATACGACTTGAATTAACAAATACAGGAAACATCAGTGATTCACTGGTTCCATCTGTAACAAACCTACCCGAGGATTGGAACGTTGCATTTTCTTTCCCCAGCGGAGCAGGTGTTAACCCAAATACTGGTGTACGACTTTTACCTGGAGAATCACGACAAATTGATGTGAAACTTCAGCCCAGTCCGAACGCAAGTGTTGGATTTGTACCTTTGACGTTCATGGCGTCGAGCATACAAAATCCAAGTTTTTCAGTCCAAGAACCCATGCAATATCAGGTTTCAGCAGATAGAATCCCATTCATCCATGTTCCTGATGTCAAACCCAAGTGTGCCCCAGGCTCAAGTTGTGCGTTTTTCATCGACGTTGAAAACGTTGGACAAGCTACCGATGTTTTTGATCTACAAGTTGCTCCGAAGTCATTAGACCAAGGCTGGAATGTTAACCTTGCATTTGACCAGAGCCAATCCATTCGCCTGATTCCAAACCAAATTCAATCCGTTAAATTCGTCATGACCGTGCCATCAGGCGAAACGCCCGAAAAAACGGGTGACTTCTGGTTTACAATGACTGCTCAAAACGACACATCGCGTACGTTGACGGAAGCAATTACAATACAAGCGTCCATGATTTCCAATGCGTTGATTGAACTCAACATCGACGAAGATCAAACAACACTGATCTCTTCTGGAGAACGTGTCGAAATACAATACACAATTACCAATCAAGCAACACGGCAAGATAGTTTTGATTTAACCGTTGATTACACACCAGCTATTGGATGGATTATCGAAGAAGAGCAGCGGCCACCCATCGTCATCAATCCAGGTGCTTCTACTTCATTCTTCATTGCTGTAACTGCTCCAAACAACGCACAAGCAAACGATGTTGCTCCGACCATCAAACCAATTCTTACATCGACGAGAAGTGGAACGCAGTACGATGGTCCAGCATACAGCAATGTTATGATTGAAACAGTATACGACGTTGGCTTGACAGTACTTTCGACAGAATCAGTCTTGAAGCCAGGTGGTACAACGGTCATTGAATTGGAAGTGTCAAACCATGGCAATGGACCTTCGAGTGCCACAGTTCAATTGATGGATGCTCCAACGTCCTGGAGTTACTCCGTTCGATTGGATGGCGTCATTCTTGAAACGGCTGACATCAATTTAGGTGTCACGTATACAGGGAACAATATCGAGCGAGTTGAATTGTTGTTGTACGTACCAATGTCGGAAGCCGCTGGTGAGTTCCATTCAGTGAAGATTGCTGTTCAACCCGAAGGAGAAGACATCAATCCGAACGACAATCAAGCCACGATCGATATGATCACTGGTAGCATCAAATTCCCTGAATTCAATGGCTCGATTCTTGATTATCATGCCATGGTTGATTCGACTGTTTCACTGAACGGAACCATTATCAATGTTGGAAATGCACTTGAATCAAGTATGGATGTTGGTTTCGAACTATCGACATCACCCCCAACAAGCGATGTCATCGCATTCTTGACCGCAGGCATAGGAGGTCCAACATCAGAATCGGGTGAAGTGTTGACGTTCCCAATGAGTGCTGGATCAGAAAAATTGATTTTTATTGATGTTGTCATCGGCGAAAATGTGCCTCTCAACACAAGAGTTGTCATTACGATATTCATTGAAGGTGGCATGAATGATGAGGGAGAGATTGTTAAATTGGAGCATCAGAACCTCATTACGGTTGACCAACAAAGAAAGGTCGAAATGGAACTATCCGACTTAACCAATCAGACGATTGATTCAGTTGGAACGCTATGGTTCAACATGACCAGTTATTCGACACAATCTGAAGATGTCACCTACTCAATGTTGTATCCAAATGGATGGCAAGTGATGTGCGATGGTATGCTCATTGTCGATGGTGAGGAAAACAACGTATCATTACCGTATGCAAGGAACACGGAAGCCATCAAGGACATCCGTTGCGAAATTCAGAATCGAGGAGATACATACATTGGTGATGTGTCCATCGTAGCCACCACCATCGATGGAGCGATTGAGTACACTGATTCGCGGACGTTTGAATTTACAAAACCTGATGCTGAAGAATCGATTTTTTCGCAGGCCATCAATGGACCAACGCTGATTGCATCGATACTGGGCTTTGTGATTCTTGCAGCAATTCTGTTCATTCTACGCAAACAACGAACTTCTTTCGTTGAAGAAGAAACATTCGTTTCTGGCCCACCAATTTCACAACAGACAATTGTTGAGACAACAACTCCAGTTTCCGTCACCGAAGATGTTCCATCTGGACCACCTTTACCCGAGGACGGTTTGCCAGCAGGATGGAGTATGGAGCAATGGACTCACTACGGCCAACAATATCTTGATCGGTTAGGGAAACAGCCTTGATGGAGAGCGAGATGGGAGGGCATGGCCCAAGACAATCCAATATGGTATTTTCTCTGGGTTGCAGTAGCAATTTTTGGCGTGCTTACGTGGTACCTTGATAAATTTAGCAAGCGGCAAGAGTTGGTTCGAATCTCCGCAATTAGCGGTATCGTTGCCATGCTTAGTCTCGTTATTTGGACCTGGACGGATTTCTGAGGGATTGTATGGAGTTGGTCGAACTTGAACATCATCCTCTTGCAGGAAAATACCCTGTACGACTTCCAGTGTGGTGGTGCCGTACCGGTGAATCAGGTCCACATCCAAATGTGGATGGTTGCACTGGAAAACGAATCGTCTTGCGCTTCGAAAAAAACTTTGGACGGATAGAACGAATCTTCGCCAAACTCATGAGAGCGCCACATGAACTACGACGCCCCTTATTGGACAAGAACAGTGTGCTTTGGGAGTTGTGCAACGGTCAGCGAACGTTTGCTGAAGTTTGTCAACACATGAATGCAACATTCCATGAAGAAGTTTCTCCGGTTGTACACCGAACACAAGCGGGCATACAGGTTCTCATCGGATTGAATGTCATGAAGTTCGTTGACAGTCCCCAAGAAGTTCAATGGGAAACAATCCCAGGAATCGTACCTCATGGACAAAATTTGCTAAACGAGGTAGCATTCGAAGCAGATGTTGAGGTCAGGAATGGAGACTAATTTATGGGCTCGGAAGGAT
>JAPOIF010000220.1 GCA_029979085.1 Methanobacteriota archaeon
GGGCGTCACGCCGGCAAGCGCACTGAGGATTTTGAAATACTGCTTGTCTCCGGTATCGGGCGGAAGATAGGACAGTTTCTCGTCGTAAATGGCGAGGGCAACCGAATCACGACGTTTGAGGAAGAACGCCGCTAAACTCGCTGCCGAAACGGTGCCCATCTCGAGCGGGTTCTTCAGCACCGTGCCAATGCGTGCGAGGTCTCTGCTGTCGAGAATCAAGTAGAGGTCGGTCACTGCGTCACGGCACTTTTCGTTGACCATCAGTTCACCCGTACGGGCAAATGCCTTCCAGTTGATGTTCTTGAACGGGTCACCGGGAACGTATTCACGCAGAGAGTAGAATTCTGAGCCTTGTCCGGGTGTTCGCAAGGTGGTCGCTCCCGTGTACATCTTGGGTGTTCGACTTCGGAGGAAGGCTTCCTCGATGTCTTTGATTTGTGGGAAGATGACGATGTCGCTGTGGTGGTCAACGTACATCTCCTCGACACCCAGGTTGAAGGTGTTGCGGGCTCGCAGTGAAACGGGTCCGATGGAATAGTGTCCACGCAGCGGGCATCGCAAAACATAGCGAATTCGAGCACTTTCA
>JAPOIF010000221.1 GCA_029979085.1 Methanobacteriota archaeon
GCCATCCTTCAAACCGGAGGAATTGAAAGCGGTGCTGAACGCCTTTGAAGAGGATGGCACGCTGATCAAAGGGTTCCTCATTGAAGATTTCCACCAAGTCTGCTGGGGTCGCAAAGAATTGCTCCAAGAGGCGAAATCCATCCCCTCGATTCGCGACTTTGTCTTGCCTCCCTCGGACCCCATCGCTCCATACTTCACAGACATCATGAAAGAGCGATTTGGCTTTGGTTCGGCATACCTTGTGTTCCGAAATGCAGAACCCGTCGCTGCATTCAAAGCCAACACGCGTAACAAGATCATTGATGTCAAGGACTTTGAGGGCTCGGAAAAGGCTTGGCGTATCGTGAAAGAATTTGCTTGGGAACATCAAATGCCCCTGCAAACAGAATTGCGTATTGGTGGTAAAAAACTGCGTTGATTCATCAAAAAACAGAAAATCGTCTTACCACTTGATTGATAAGTGTCCGTCACAACCGAAAATCATGAAGAAAGCCCTTCTTCTTGTTTCTCTTTTTTTGATGAGCCTTGCCTCGCCACTGTTTTCAACTGCTATGGGTGAATCTCCTGATGAGATGACGGTC
>JAPOIF010000222.1 GCA_029979085.1 Methanobacteriota archaeon
CCGAGTGCTCGCACGATGCACCAACCAGCCCGTGCTTCAAAGATGGCAAAGGCTCCACCGAAGACGGCTCCCGCCACGGCGTACCACCCGAAGTCAAGGGTCAGCGTTTCGGTGAGAAGAAGCGCTGCGAGTACGAAGGCCCCAGCAATGGAGGCGAGACCTCCGACAAAGCGGGCGGCCTTTCCTCTTGCGTCAATATTGCACTCGACCATAGCGTGAAAACACACGATGAGTATTTGAAACGCTGTTTTTCCGATGGTTGCAGTGGAGCCAACGGAGGGACTCGAACCCCCGACCGTCTGATTACAAATCAGACGCACTACCAGCTGTGCTACGTTGGCTTCAGTTGAGGCTATCATCACCCCTTGATGAAGGAAACGGAACCCATCCCCGTAAAGGATGGACGACTAAAACAAAAAGTGCAAAGCCGCTGGGGGGGCTATGGACGAGGACGGTGCCATGCAGTACCTCGCCACGCACGGGCAAGCGAAGTCCGGGAACGATGTCATTTTCAGTTGGCTGGCCCGCTATCAGAATGCCGCCGCTGCAGGCGCACCCGCCGTCAACGGAACCATCGGG
>JAPOIF010000223.1 GCA_029979085.1 Methanobacteriota archaeon
AGCAAACGACTGTATCTACAAATCTTGACCGTCTTATATCTGTTGGAACGTTATCATCGGATGGAATACGAGCGTACGTAACGCTCACGTCTGCACCAGCATCTCGTCCTACGAAGGCGCCAATGATGATATGCGCGACGCTCAATCTTTTACGATTGGATCGATTACCTATTGCGATTGCGCCTTTTAGCTTGCCGACAAATGCAACGCTCAAGCTCTCTGACTTAAAGAAAAAGATGAAATCACACGTTATCAGACAGTTCACGATACAATCTGGAAGAATTTTAGCATCTGTCGATAACGCGGGTACGGTATCGGTAGGTCTGCGAAGAGCACAGGACAAGCTTGCGGAGCTATCAGGAGATGCATCAAAAAACATCGTCGCTTCCCGAGAAAGGGGTGCGACGACATCAGTCTCCGCGGGCGTAAAGAATATTGGTCAAGCGTATGTCGATGGTACCGTTAATCTCGTCGGGGGTGCATTATCCGGGGTTGCCGGAGTGTTTTATAAACCAGTCAAAGGGTTTCGTCAAGAAGGTTTGAGAGGAGCGGCGCTTGGCGGCATCAAAGGTATTAC
>JAPOIF010000224.1 GCA_029979085.1 Methanobacteriota archaeon
ATGAATCCCCAAAAACAGATGGGCAGGCATCGCCTCTGAAGCCTGTCAGATTGTCGCCGAATCCATCGCCGTCGGTGTCGTTCCATTGACTTGCACGATTTGGAAAGGCATCTGCAACATCTGACCATCCATCAAAATCACCATCACTGCATCCGAATCGATCGAAGCGTGAGGTTCCTGCCTGGGATGGGCAAGCATCAGATTGATTTCCATTTGGATTGTCTCCAAATCCGTCACCGTCTTGATCAGCGTACTGCGTTGAATCAAATACAAACTTGTCGACGATGTCGTTGTAACCGTCAGCATCTGCATCGTTCCAGTATGTGTAAATCTCCCCATCCGCAATGAATGAGACATTGCTGTCTGAGGTGCAACTGACGGATGTAATGTCCTCATCGAGGTTGAGGCTGGTTGGAATTGTGCTGGTTGTATCGTTAACGCGTATATACTGGCTACTGCCACTGTCGGGATTAACCGCATAAACGTCACAACTCGGCCCTCTTGAGTGAAATCCGTAGCTTGTGGATGCAATAGAAGAGTACCTCGACTGTGCTGATGATGGCCATGGATTTGC
>JAPOIF010000225.1 GCA_029979085.1 Methanobacteriota archaeon
ATCTTTCGATCATCGCTTTTGCAGGAAAATACACCAGTTGTGCCTTGTTGGCCAACGGTACTGCGCAGTGTTGGGGCGATGGCGGCAATGGACAAATGGGCGATGGAACCACAGGCAACAATCACTATCCGGATGACCTCGTCAACACACCATCCGGACGCTTCATCGTCGACATGTCGATGTCTGGAAGCCACGCATGCATCGTTCTTGATGATGGTTCTGTCGCATGCTGGGGGCTCAACAACAAAGGCCAACTCGGGCTTGGAAACACCACCCAACAAAACCAGCCGGTTGTCTTGACGGGTCTTGACGATTTATCGACGACAAGCGTCCATGAGATGCTGGTTGACCCTGCCAACAACGACTTCCGTCCGAAGTGGGGCTCACACCTTCACGTCCTCAATGCTGGTGCATACGATGCGGATGACAGCAACCCATGGACTGCCGGTATTTCGTGGAACTACACGGCGCCTGACGCCCCAGTTGCAGGTTGTATGCTCGACTATGCAGACAACTATGATTCCAATGCAATCGTCCCTGACGGTTCCTGTTTATTCTCTTCCTACACTCC
>JAPOIF010000226.1 GCA_029979085.1 Methanobacteriota archaeon
CGTCCTTGGGCCAAGTATGCGCTGGCTTCGTTCATGATCATCATGATCATCTCCTGGGTCTCCAAGGCCATGGTCCGATTTGCTGATCTTTGACCGGTGCGCCTCCACCGTTGAATTGAAGAAGGCGACCGAAGTGGGCAGGCTACAGTCCCTTAGTGTAGCGGTCCATCATGGAGGATTCTGGTTCCTCCGACCTCGGTTCGAATCCGGGAGGGACTACCAACCGCCGTGGAACCGTCCAATCATTCGTGTTCTTGGTGTAGGTTTAGGGTGACCTAAATCTTATATTCCGGTGATTTTTCGGGCGACCTAAACTCGGTGGTTGTGGAGGGGAATCGCGTGCTGGCCAACCGTCTTTATGCAGCCCTCCTGACCCTCGTGATGGTCAGTGCAGGTCTGTCGGGTTGCCTTGGCGGAGAAGACGATGACGTCCTTCGAATTGCGTTCTCGGTCAAGGACGATTATGCCTCGTTCGACGAAAACCCGCAGAAACTTGCCGATTACCTGAGCGAGGCGACCGGCCGAGACGTTGAGATTTACGCCATCACCTCAGATTCACTGGCTCTTGAAG
>JAPOIF010000227.1 GCA_029979085.1 Methanobacteriota archaeon
AAAGTAATTTTGTAGCAAGTCATACTAATATTGTTATTGGCTTGGTAGAAACTATAGTTGGTTTAGTGCCAGCAGGGGGAGGCTGTAAAGAAATGTTATGGCGATGGTCTCAAACAGATGAAGCTAAAAAAGATCCTGATTTTGCACCTCTAAAAGTATTTGATATTATTGGTTACGCAAAAACAGCCACATCACCAGTCGAAGCAGAACCTCTAAAATATTTATTACCAAATGATAAAAAAATCATGAATAGAAACAGTCTTCTTGAAGAGGCTAGAAAACTTATTCATCAAAACAATGATTTTGTTCCTCCAGAAGAGTGTAAATTTAATCTATCTGGCAAACCTTTAAAAGAGAAGATGATTAAAGTTTTAGAGAAATTATATAATGATAAAATAATATTAGATCATGGAATTCATGTTGGAACTGAACTCGCAAATGTCTTAAGTGGTGGTGATACAAATTTAGATAAAACTTTATCAGAAGATGATCTATATAAATTAGAGTTAGATTCTTTTATGAGATTGATAGAAACCAAGCAAACTCAAGAAAGAATTAAACACACTCTTTC
>JAPOIF010000228.1 GCA_029979085.1 Methanobacteriota archaeon
TGATAAGGTACCCCTTGGGATTCTACAACAGATGGGTGCGTATGCTGCATCGATGCAAAAAGTATTTCCAGAAAAAAATATAGAATTAGGAATTATTTGGACCCATTCAGCAGAGTTAATGAAAATCGATGTAAATACAGCTTTAAGTTCAATAGAACCCATTCGAATGACTTGACCTTTCTACTATGCGATCATAGTTTCTTACCAGGTCAAGTTTAGGAGAACTCCATGGCAACAGTAGCAGTAACCGATGCAACATTTGATACAGAAGTTAAGAATTCAGACATACCTGTCGTAGTAGATTTTTGGGCAGAATGGTGTGGTCCATGCAAACAGATTGGACCGGCATTGGAAGAGTTGGCAACGGAGCTAGAAGGAAAAGTCAAAATAGCAAAGGTTGACGTTGATACCAACCCTAGTGCAGCTGCTTCGATGGGTGTTCGAGGAATTCCAGCATTGTTTATCTTTAAAGATGGTGAGGTAGTTTCTAATCGTGCTGGAGCCGCTCCAAAAGCCGCACTACAAAGTTGGATTGAAGAAAGTATCTAGATCTTAATTCGAAATTTAGCC
>JAPOIF010000229.1 GCA_029979085.1 Methanobacteriota archaeon
GTACACCTTCGTCTCTAGAAATTAACTCGTTAGAAAAAGTTAATCCTGGCATCAGTCCTCTCTTTTTTAACCAAAAGATTGAACAAAAGGACCCTGAGAAAAATATACCTTCTACACCAGCAAACGCAATAAGTCTTTCAGCAAAGGAATCAGATTCTATCCATTTAAGAGCCCAGTCAGCTTTTTTCTTTATTGCTGGGAAATTTTCTATAGCTTTAAATAAAGTATCTTTTTCCTTATCATCTTTTACATAGGTATCAATAAGTAACGAGTATGTTTCTGAATGAATGTTTTCCATCATAATCTGGAAACCATAGAAAAATTTTGCTTCAGAATACTGAACTTCATTCACAAAGTTTTCAGCTAAGTTCTCATTAACAATTCCATCTGAGGCAGCAAAAAAAGCAAGAATGTGTTTAATAAAAAATCTCTCGTCGTCATTTAACTTTGTGCTCCAATCATTTAAATCTTGATGAAGATCAATTTCTTCGGCCGTCCAAAAACTGGCTTCACATTTTTTGTACCATTCCCATATATCATGGTGCTCAATTGGAAAAATTACAAATCTG
>JAPOIF010000022.1:0-9695 GCA_029979085.1 Methanobacteriota archaeon
CATCGAACAGTAACGTGGATGAGACCAGCAGCATGAGCGCCAAGGTTCGCTTCATTTTCTGCAACCCTTCAACCGTCCATGCTCGTCGAGAACCTTGACCGTTCCAAGCAAACAGGTAGACCAACGGTAGCACCATCCATTCAACCAGACCATCGCCTGCGAACAAGACGTGCAACCGTTCGGTGATGGTTGAATTATTGTTCAGGTAGGCAGCAACTTCGATGTGGGACGTATCGTGTGTAAACAAGGCTGAAACCCGTAGGGAGATGATGACCGCCAAAAGGGCAAAAGGAAGCCATCGTAATGCTCGGAGCAAAGACTCACTCTTCTTGAGAGCAAAAGTTTCCACCGACTTGGGGAACATCCAGATGGCGATGGATCCAAAAAAGAGCGGAACCAACCAAGGCATGTCATCGCCCAGCATGAACCGACCACACATTCTCGCGCTATGATGCTAACGGCTTCGTAAGACACAAAGGGGCGCGTCTTCAGGGGCTGGTATGGGCGAGCGGAGTGGTGAGGACGGTCTCCTCGCCCAAGCAGAAATTGCACCGCTCACCGGTCTTGCTGAATCGCTTGGTATCGATCGCAACGAATGGATTCGAACAGCAACGCAACCCCTTCCAGAAACGCTTCGTCTCACCATGAATCATTACGACATGGAATGGTCGCGACAACAACTCCTCGACATGGGTGCAACGCCGCTAACATGGTCGATTGGGAATGAAGCGTACCAACTGCCTTTTGCTCGTGGCGAAGCTCCTCGTGATGGAACAAGAGAGGTGCTCGCACTGCTCCACGATACGGGGCGTGTTACGCGACAAGAAGCAGCAAGTATGCTCCCCATCCTCGTTCTCGATCCTCAGGAGAATGAACTCCTCTTGGATCTCTGTGCAGCGCCTGGATCGAAAGCCACCCATGCCGCAGAACGTATGGCACCAAGTGGCGTGGTCGTTGCCAACGAGCCGATTTCAGGACGCGTCAACATGCTCGCCAGCAATCGAGGGCGACTTTCACTTCACAATGTCATCATCACACAACACGACGGTCGTCATGTCGGACGCATTCCGAAACCAGGCTTTGATGCCATCGTTGCTGACGTTCCATGTACGGGAAGTGCAACATCTCGCAAGAACAAGGATGTGTGGTGGAGTTGGTCACCGAAAGGTGGTCGAACGATGTTTCAGTTGCAAGTCGATATCGCTTCGAGAGGTGCACAACTGCTTCGACCGGGTGGACTGATGGTCTACTCAACATGTTCGATTGATCCTGTTGAAAACGAAGCCGTCATCGCTGAATTGGTTCGTAAATGTCCTTGGATGGAAGTGGTTGACATCGATGAATCCAATGTTGAAGGCTTGGTTTGGCATCAGGGACTCACCGCATGGACTCCACTCGATGAGGACGGAAAGGTTCCACAGAAACCAGAAGACGTTCCTCTCTACAATGAGCGTTACATGCCTCCAACGGAGCACGAACTGCTCGAAGCTTTACCGAAAACACGACGCTTGTATCCTCAAGACAACAACACTGGAGGATTCTATGTGGCATTGCTTCGACATCGAGAGGACGCTACACCAGAAGGCGTAGCAAAGACGTTTATCGACAAATTGGCCAAACGCCGAGAAGATTCAGGTTGGGAATCACGACTTCTCGACAAGCCAGGAGCGAACCGTCACACTATCCATGCTGCAGAAAAAGATGAGGCCGCCATCGTGATGGAACAATGCCAATTGACGGATGCTGGCTTTTCATGGTGGAAGCGCGGGAAGCGAATGGCCGTTGCTCCAGCACTTGTTCATGACCGCATTTGGGCACAAGAAACGCCGAACAAGCGCGGTGATCGGTGGCCAAAAGGAACCTTCCACCCACTGCAAGTCCTCCACGTTGGTCTCCCTGCCTTCGTATCAAAAAACGGCCACTGGCGAGCACGGCAAGAATCCATTCCTCTCCTCTACACGCAACTTTCGGAGAACATCGCCCACATCGACAACGATGTGCTGATGCGTCTTCTCAACGATGAAGCCTTGGAACCCGACGTGGTGTTTGGACAACAGGAACCTCCTCAAGGTGCCTTCCTGTTGCGATGCATGCATCAAACAGGTTCACTCATCATCAACGCATGGTGTGGGACTCGGATCACGCTGATGCTTGACAAGGCTGAACGACGGCTGTTGTCCATTCGACTGGGTTTGGAGGAAGAGGAATGAAAGCCTACGCTGTTTTGTTCCTCGTTGCTCTTCTTCCACTCGCTTCCGCAGCAACGAGCATTCACACTGAATGGGATGTCGAACAACCCGTCGATGTCGATCGACGCTACATCGAACACTTCCCAAGTTCATCGACCGAATGTGTTGATTGTGTGGAAACAACCGACGAAGACATCGTCGTTCAATGGTGGCGATACAGTGACCAAACCGGTTCATCATGGCCTGATGATGATGCGAATCTTCGTGCAGGTCTCATCGGTGTTGAATTGAATCAGAGCCGTTCCGTGGTCAATGGTAACGATTCGGAACAAAGAGAGCATCTCGTCGATGTTCAGGGTACGTTTTCGATTCGCTCCGAAATTGAGGATCAATACTTCCTTGTTGCGAATTTGACCGTCGAACCACTGGTTGACCTTCGTAACGATGTCATCATGCAGTTCCTCTTTGTTGACGACCGCAGCACCGATAATCATGGACGTGAACTCACCTCGCTCGTTCGAGATTTAACATCGGAAGTTGGTTTCTATCGAACCGCTCGCAACGTTTCCGAAGTGAACGTCACCGTTTCGTATGAACATCTCATTGCGGCAGGTGTTGACCTTGCTGATGACCGCTATGGCTGGAAGGTTCTCATTGTCGTTATGGGGGCTGAATCAGATTCTGTCGATTCACCTGGCGTTATTGCGCTCTACGAAACCTCCGTCCCAACATCGAGCGAAGAACTCGGATTCATCGACTACTTACCGCCCATCGTCTTCATCCTCGTAGCGATGGTCATCGTTTTCTCGGTCGTCCGAAGTTCGTTCAATCAGGAACACGGATTACCTGAAATTCGTGCCCGCTGGAAGGATGGCAACGACCCAGCGATCGTCATCGAAGTCGATGCAAAGCGACGCGATGTGGCCATTCAAGGGTGTGAGGCTGACGAGCCGTGGTCTATGCGAGGCGGCGTGAAGCGAAGCACCATCGCATCAGGAACGTCAATACGCTTCGACGTTCGATTCAAGAAATGGCACGACCAAGGACTTGTTCTCAAGTTAAAAATGGACGTTGATACCTTGGGAGGTTGGACGCAAAACATTCGCCTACCCACTCGCAGCAACGCCGAACGAAGCGTTCAAGATGAGCAGGACTAACGTCTGTTCATGGAACTCGATACGACCGACCGTGACCTCCTGGCAGCCTTGCTTGAAGATGCACGCATCAGCCAACGAGGACTCGCCAAACGCGTTGGCGTTGCTCAAGGTACCATTACCAATCGACTACGACGTTTGGAAGAGATGGGCATCATCAAAGGATACACCGTTCTGCTCGATGCAGAAAGCATCGGTTGGACGATGACGGTAATCACTGGATTACGTATTCAGAAAGGATCGATGATCGATGTTCAACAACAGATCGCTGCAGACCCTCGTGTCTTCGCCGTCTACGATGTCACCGGTGATTACGATTCAATGGTTCTTGCACGCGTTCAAGGACGAAGAGATCTTGACGATTTGACCAAGACCGTGTTCACACTGAAAGGGGTTCAACGCTCCTTCACACAAGTCGTTCTTAACACGGTCAAAGAAGATGGTCGCGTTGTTCCACCGAGTGAGTAATGCTCAATCGAGCGTCTTGACTTTGATTCTCCAACTCTTCCTCTTCTTGTTGTATTGGGATGACGTGACTTCCACATCACGGGCTGAGTTGATGGGGAACAGCATGTCCTTGTTTTCCCATTCCATCATCGACATCTGATCACGCCAAAGAACACCCTCGTTCTTGTCGTCCAATCGGAAGACAATACCTTCATGAGGTGGATTTGTTAGGTGACGCAGGATTCGTGCTTGTGGGATGACATCGCCTTCTTGCGGTGTTGGAATCACCGGTTCAGAAGCCTCACGCTTGGGTTTGGCGGATTTCATGAGTTGGACTTTGTTCCAATCCGGAACCTCCGTGTACCCGAAGGTAAGGATGGCAACATCTTCGAAGGGGTATTCTTCGTCTTCTCGATCGTGTGGATTGTGCAATACGGCTAACTCGTGGTGGTCGATCTCCACCGTTTGGACCTCATGACCTAAACGCGGAATCAATTCACCGACAAACTTCGGACCACGGAAGAACGTGCCCCACCAACTGCGTTCGTTTCGTACTCGAAGTTCCTTGTACTTGACTCGCCATTCGCGAACGGAATCGCGTGGATGAATGAGATCGCCTTCATGTCGTGCCTCATTCGGGAATTCGATGGCATCCCATGTGCCAAACATGGCAAGCAATTTTTTCAAAGCCTTGAGAGTCGGTTCATCGAAGTCGGTATGATGCTCTTCCGATGAGGAGAGAAGTTCAACCAATTCGCTTTTTGAGCGGGCAACGAATGAGCCAGTGAGCGCTCGAGGCTGAACACTCTCATCCACATTGGCGTATCCTACACACGCAAGGACGGTCTCGATGGTATCGTGTTGGATTTGGATGCCAACGTGTCGACTGATCTCGTGAAAACGGCCAACGGCTTCTTCGAGTTTTGCAAATGTCCATCCTCGAGACTGTCCATTTTGATGCAAGACATTCTCGACCATTGTGACATCACCCTTGAAATTCTTGACTTCAATAAACACAATACGGTTCTCCATGAGAACGATGATGTCCGCTTCGCGTCGGCTCTTTCCAGTGGTGATTTGGTCGATGCGAGCCGAATGATAGACTTCGACGACACCGTTCACGCCACGGAGTGTTTCACACACATCGAGTTCAGCTTCCGTTGCCGCCTTCTTGGCAAAATCGGGCTTGGGATAGGACTTGAGGTCGAGGGCCTTCAACCATCGGTAGTTGCGCAGAAGCCCCATGGTTGATTACAGGGTTGGAGAGTATTTTAACTTCCACCTGAAAGATCATTCTTGTTCATTTCGAATGGTTGCTTCCAAATCCATGTATGGAACCAGGGCGCCAGCAAGGCCTCCGAGACTTTCCACCACGCGTGTCTCGGGCTTGAGTGTCTTCATCAGCACCTTTCTGAGATTCTCATCGATCATGACATCGAAGGATTCGAGGCGGCGGCGAAGATTGGATTGCAACTTCCCTCCAGTTCGATCCCAATCCATCAGCAAGGTCATTGTCGAGCGGCGATCGCTGGTTCTTGTTCCGTACGTTTCGTACAGATACGCAGCCAATCGATCCATTCCCCACCCCCGATTCACCACTTCGATGGGGCCAACGAAGCCGAGTTGAAGCAAAGCTGCTTTGTCGCGTGGGCCTTCAACGATGATGGCAAATCCCTCCTCTCTATTGCGAAATCTCGCTTCACCGAGTGCCTTTCCAGCGGATTGGAAACGCTCGATGGTGTTTGTTGGGTCCATCGTTGCACCTAGTTGACGACAGGTAAGGCGCTTCTTGAAGATGTGTGAAATTGCTGAAGAACATACATTGATATGATAGAAAATTGAGGTCAAGAATTTCACTCTGGTGCCTGCTTTACGCCAACGCTTAAAGTGGGCCTTCTCGCCCCTTTGAACAGGGTGCAGCCATGCCAGCGGAAGATACCGTTTTCTACGTCCTTTACGACAAATACATGTTCTGGTCAATTCTTGTAGGAATTTTCACATTTGGTTGGCTCTTTACTGCCATCCTCCGCTATCGAGATGGTGTTGAGCCAGACACGACCGCCCTCGATCACATCGAGGTTGGTGCCTTCCCTGTCGATCGGCATAATACGAAGCTTGAGGCTGCGTTCTACATCCTCCCAACCATCCTTGTTGTTTGGCTCACCGTTCTCGCCCTTGGTTCCAACACAGCCGTATGGAACCCAGACACCGAGGACTCCTTTGAAATCAACATCAATGCCTACCAGTGGTACTTCGAATTCGACTATGCTGAGCAACTCACATGGGAAGATACCGATACTGGAATCGATGTCCAGTGGGATCAAGGCACAATGCAAGTGGATGCCTCGGGTAATGCCGATGCTGCCAGCATTGAAGTCAAACTCGATAACCAAAAGACCGATTATGAAATCAACAATGGATCCAGCCTGATGGCCATCACCGCAACCTACGATCAAGGTCGTCACACCTACGTCAAGGTCTTCGATGCTGAAGGTGCACTGATTCACACATGGGAACACATCCCTCGTGGCCACACCTTCATCACACCGTCTGAACCAATGATCGTTCCTTGCGACCAACTTGTTGATGCAACCATGAAGTCGAAAGGAATTGAAGGCGATGAGCGCAACGTTGGTGTTCAACACGCCTTCTGGGTTCCAGAGTGGGGAATGAAGGAAGACTTCGTCCCAGGTCTCGAAGCAGGCACAACGCTCTACTTCATGCCAGACGATGCGGGAACCTTCCCTATCCGCTGTGCTGAGTACTGTGGTCTTCAGCACTCCGTCATGACCGGTCAGGTCATGGTCGTCGCTCCTGAAGGCACGACCTGTGATTACGACTCCGGTGTCAAGAAGACCAACACGGGCTCGTCAGACGACAATTATGGAGGTGAAATGTGATGCGACGACGCGTAGTCGGTATCCTTTCACTGCTTCTTGTAGCACTGATGCTCGTCCCACAATTTAGTGCCCTCCCTGGTGGAATCGGTGCGGCTGGAAATGCAGGATGTTCTTGTCACGCTGGTGGCGACGATGGTTCAACAACCATCCTCGTTGAAGGCTTACCTGAAACATTCAATGCAAGTGAGACCTATGTCTTCACCATCACGCTCGTCAACGATGAGATGACACTCTATGGAAACGGCGACCCTGCCCAAGGCTGGAGCGGCGTTCAAGGTGGATTCCGAATTGTCGTCGAAGGCGGTGGAAGCGTTACCACCATCGATCCTTCGTACAGCCAAGTCGTCGATGGTGGATTGACCCACACCGATGACGGAAACAAGTTCCGTTCATGGGACTTTGAGTTCCAAGCACCTGCAAGTGATACTGCAACCGTTGAGATGACCATCATCGGAAACGCCGTGAGTGGCGGTGCTGTCAGCGGTGGAGCAACCGGTGCTGGCGATGGTACAGCCAACGATTACTGGAACGTACAATCCGTTGTCGTTCCTGGATTGAACGCCGAAGCCAAAGGCCCAACTGCACCTCCATTGGTCATTCTCTTGACCGCTGTTGGTCTTTCACTCTCCATCATTCTCCTCGGAACCATGTGGGTCTTCTACCGACGCAGCCCTGAGACGTTCACCGTTGGAAGTTTCTGGAGCTACCTCAAGCCATGGTTGACAACAACCGACCACAAAGAAGTCGGTATCCTCTACTTCTTGTTTGGATTCTTCTTCTTCCTCGTGGGTGGTGTTCTTGCGCTCTTGTTCCGTATTCAACTTGCACTGCCAGAGAACGACTTCTTGACACAACAAGAGTACAACTCGTTCTTCACCTTGCACGGAACGACCATGATTTTCCTTGGTGCTATGCCAATGATTGCTGGGTTCCTCAACTACGTCCTTCCACTCCAAATCGGTGCAAAGGATCTTGCCTTCCCTCGAATCAACGCTATGGGTCTGTGGCTCCTCGTCTTCTCCGCACCACTCATCTTCTCCGGAATTTGGTCTGGTGAAGGTGCTGACATTACGTGGGTCATGTACCCACCATACTCCTCGCTCAACAATGCAGGCGATTACGGTGCGAATGCAGGAACGACGGCGTTCATTGCGGGCATGCTGATGCTGGGTGCTTCATCGACACTCGGTGGTGTCAACTTCATCACGACCGTGTTCACCATGCGTGCTCCTGGTATTACGTGGATGAAGATGCCACTCTTCACCTGGTCTGCGTTCGTGAGCGTCTTCATGCTGTTCATGTCTCTACCAGCATTGATCATCGGTGTTGCCTTCCTGATGTTTGACCATACGATAGGTTCGACGTTCTTTACGGGTGGAGGCGATCCGTTGCTGTTCCAGCACCTGTTCTGGTTCTTCGGCCATCCTGAAGTGTACGTGGTTATCATTCCTGCTTTCGGTATTGTCTCCGAAGTTCTCGCAACGAGCGCACGACGTTCCATCTTCGGTTACAAGTCGATGGTCTTCGCTATGGCTGGAATCGGTATTGTCGGTTTCATCGTTTGGGGACACCACATGCTTACTTCAGGTATGGATCCATTCTGGCGTGCTGCGTTCATGATCACCACCATGGCGGTTGCGATTCCAACCGGTGCGAAAATCTTCAACTGGTTGATGACACTCTGGGGCGGTTCCTTGGTCATGAAGACCCACACGCTGTGGGCGCTTGGGTTCCTCATCACCTTCACACTCGGTGGTATCTCTGGAATGTTCTTCCCAGTCGCTGGACTTGACACACACTTCCACGATTCCTACTTCGTCGTTGCTCACTTCCACTACGTGTTCATCGGCGGCACGGTGTTCGCACTGTTCTCCGGTGTCTACTACTGGTACCCGAAGGCAACAGGTCGTAAGCTCAACGAGACCCTCGGTCTGTGGCACTTCTTGATTGGATTCGCTTCCTACAACGCTGCCTTCTGGCCAATGCACGCTCTCGGTATCCAAGGGATGCCTCGACGAACGCACTCCTACACCGTCGAAAGCGGATTTGCGGAGTACAACATGGCCATCACCATCTTTGCGTTCATCTTCGGATTGAGCCAACTCCTTCTTGTTTGGAACATCATTTACTCCGGAAAGAACGGTGAGAAGGCTGGCAAGGATCCATGGGGCGGATGGTCGCTCGAATGGTCGACAACTTCGCCTCCACCAACACCTTCCTTCCACGTCATCCCTTACCAGCGTGACATGAACGAAATCTACGGTCACCATGCTGAAGACTCGATGAAAGAGAAATTATGGAAAGGCAAGAAGAAAGGTGAAGGTGCCAAGAAATCCACTGTGGTGAGTGCAGCCGTACTCTCCACAACAGGGGAGGAGATCTGATGGGCGGCGGCGGAGGTAGCGATGTGAAGAACGCTGTCTGGATGCGTGCCCTCGTAATGGCAGGTATGATTCTCGGATTTGCCGTTGTCTCCTACGTCGGTCTCGGTGTCGTGGTTGCTGACATGAAGCACCACACATGGGAAGACGAAGAAGCACACTATTACGATGTCAAGAAGGAATGGCAAGATGCTGTCGATGCTGGTACCATCGCAAGCGATGATGAAACCAACCAACTCTACAAGGACAAGGAAGAAGCACATCACCACGAAATTGAGGCACATCTTTCCTACCTGACCTATCGGGTTGCTGGATTGGCGATTCTCTTTGTTGGAATCATTTTCACAGCCTTCTTGGTCATTAGTGGAATCATGAACTCGTCACGACCTGATGAGCATCATGATGACCACCACGGTCACGATGAGCACGAACACCATGGTTCGGCTTCACCGATTATCTTCTCGTTCGGTTGTCTGCTGTTCCTCCTCGGATTCCCAGACTTCGCTGATGGCCTTCACGGCCTGATGATGGGAAGCACCAAGGGAACCATTGCTGATCTCTCCGTTTCAATGATTGGTTTGACCGTCGTGACCGTTGGTATCGCTAACTGGTGGCGAGAAGACC
>JAPOIF010000022.1:9793-18972 GCA_029979085.1 Methanobacteriota archaeon
ATGCGTACGGAGTGGTGTACAAAGTGGGCCTTTGATGACGGCAAGTGTACCCTCGAGCCTGGTGAAGGTCTTGCCATGACCGCTTCGGATTACCTCCGACCTGGTGGTGCGGCTGGCACAGGTGACTTCTGGACCATGCTTCCTGGAGCTGTCAACACCTTTGCGCTGATTATCTCGTCCTACACCATCGTCTTGGCACTCAAGGTAGCCAAGTCGCACGATTACAAAGCGCCTGGTGGCTTCCTCGGCAAGATGATGCCAACCAAGAAGGCAGCCATCCGCAACTACCTCATCATCACCCTTGCATTGGGTACGATGTTTATTGTTCTCAAGTTGGTTGAGTGGAGCCACCTCATCGCTGAAGGCTTCACCATCGGAACAGAACAAGGTTCGATCTTCTATGTGGCAACCGGTGCACACGGTGTTCACGTCTTCGCTGGATTGTTGGTCATGCTCTACATGATCTTCAAGGCCGACACGGTTGAGTGGAACGAGGACAACGCACAGGGAATCGAGTACTTCGGTCTCTACTGGCACTTTGTCGATTTGGCTTGGGTTGTTATCTTCCCAGCATTCTATCTGTATTGAGGTGAAATTATGGGCGAACACAAATTGATTATGGGCAAAGACATTTACTTTTGGAACTTCATCGTATTGATGCTGTTCACACTGTTTGAAGTCGGGGCTGTCTTCTTTGAAGAAGTTCCTGGTACGGACATTCCGATTTCACTGACGGCCGTATGGGCGATTCTCATCGTTGTTGGTATCGTCAAGGGATTCGGTATCGGTGCGTTCTTCATGCACCTTTGGGACGACCCTCGAATCTACCTTCGAGTTGCACTGTTCCCAACCCTCTTCGTGTTACTCATGCTTTGGGGTATTGGGCTTTCCAACCCAGAGGGTGTAACTGGACTTCCAGGATGGTGCACACCAAACTGGGATTCATTAGTGACCGAACGCTGAGTGAGATTAATGCGAACCATCGCACTGTTCATCGCTGGATTGCTTCTGTCCGTTGTTCTTGCAGGAGCACCTGTTTCTGCATACAATGGCATACAGTTGAGTTATGCAAGCGTTGGAAACTTCACGTTGGTCGATCAAAACAATTCCGAATACAAGCTGTCCGATGCAACCGAAGAAATCGTCGTCATCTCCTTCTTCTTTACACGCTGTCCTGACGTATGTCCAGTCATTACCCAGAATCTGAAACTGGTTCATGATACGCTCCCTGCAGAACTTGAAGACAACGTAGGCTTCGTTGCAATCACCCTCGATCCAAAGTACGACACGCCTGAAGTCCTGTCCGAATACATGGACCTCCACGGTGTGGATTGGCCACATCTTACTGGTCCAACAGAAGATGTCGTGGACGTGTGGTCACGATTTGCTATTTATGCTCAAGAATATGTCATCGATGCACACGATGATGACATCAGCGACATGGAAGGTCAAGTTCACAACTCAAGCGTTGTCTATGTTCGACCGGATGGAACCGCTGAGGAACTGATGTACCTTCCAACAGGTATGACGATGACATCTGCTGCTGCTGACGAAGCAGGTTGGTCGCTCAATACGTCCGATACGCAATACGGTACGATGATCAACGGCATCAATGGTTATGATGCTCCGGAAGACTGGAGTTGGTGGTGGAGCCTCAAGTTATTCGATGAATCAAAGCAGCGCTGGGAAGATTCCCCTGTTGGTGTGGATTCTGTCAACGCCTTGGAAGAAACGCATCTCGCATGGTATGCAACCCATGCAAACGCCAGTCTTCTCGAGCCACCTCTAGGCGATACACCAAGCGTCCAAGTCGTGTTCCCAGACAATACAACATCGAAAACGAACATTTCTTCGTTCACTGGTTATCATCTCACACAAGGTGCTTTTGATGGAGCTGGAATCGATGTTGACATTGGCGATGGTTCGTTTGGCCATTTCTTGAACAGCATCAACAACGTCTCCGCACCAACGGATTGGAGTTGGTACTGGCAACTTCACACATGGAACGACACCTCAAGCGAATGGGAAGATGCTCAGGTCGGCATGGATGGAATCGATCAGCCCATGACCATCGCTTGGGCTTCCAACAACACGAGCAATGATGCAATTCCACTCCCAGGATTTGCTGTCGTTGAAGACAGTGAGTGCGATGGTCATGGATGGATTATGGGATCCGGAAGCGGTGCCCATTGCATGTGCGATGAAGGCTATGAATGGGCAGAGGACGACATTCTTGCCTGCATACCTGTCGAATCCGAACCTGAATACACCGTCGGTCACTATGCTTACACGTACATTCTCGATGAGGACTACAAACCTCGAGTTCGATACGTCGATGATTCATGGCTCGCCTCTGATTTCGTTGAAGATATTGTCGAACTTGCCGAACGAGAAGGCATCATCTCGAAGGATTCCGAAGGTGTTCCTTCAGTTGGGCTTCTCGTCTCCGTTGCAGTTGTCTCAATGGCAGCCATTTCCCTGCGCTCAAAATCTGAGTAATCGAGGGAAAAGAGTTTGATAGAGGTCGTTGTCGCCAAAGCACTGCGGAGGTCGCATAGCCAGGTATTGCGCCGGATTTGAAATCCGGTGTCTTATGACTCGGGGGTTCAAATCCCTCTCTCCGCGCCATCGATTTCAAGAGAAGCATTCACAAACTCTAGCACCTCTCGTTCATATATGGGCCGAGGGTTGCTGGGCATTCTTCTTGCATCCATCTTCTTGCTTGCTGGTTGCCTTGCACCTGTTGCTCCCGATTGGGGAAGCGATCTTTCCGTTGAGCGAAACGGGGACGGTACCTTCACCTTCACATCATCCATGTCGGGTGAAACGATCAACACGCAATACACGGAACGAGGGTGCATGGATGGAGCCTATGGCGCTGACAAATCCGGTAAAATCAAGTTTGAAGGCTACATGAGTGCCAGTCAAATCTACGATTCTCACAGTGCGGAGCTATCAGAAGATATTGCTTTTGCAACCGCTGCCGCAGTAGCCATTCATTCAATGTCTTTTGAGGATGCAAAGAATCTCCGCTCTGGAGAAGGCGAGCGCGTTGAAGTCAAGGATTGGAGCGATCCTGTTGCACCTGATACTGGAGCAGGTACAGCCAACTTGAAGAAAATCGATAGTGAATCGGACAGTTCATGGTTCGTTCTTGGCCTCATTCCATCCAGTGAAAACATCAACGATGGTGTTGCAGCACTCGGAAAATACCACCAGCCCGTACGCATCACTGGATACCTTGTCCAGACCGATGAGGGTAAGGTCATGGGTGGACTTTGGAAGAGCGATCTTGAGGCGTCCAACGACTGCACCGCTCGACCAGGAAATCAGAACATCAACCAGATGTACGTGCTCGTGACCAAGATTGAACTTGCTGAAAGCGTTGTCAGTCTCGATGGTGACCACGACGATGAGTACACCTTTGGCGATGTATCGATGCTCGGCCGTACAGGATTCATTCTCTTCTTGCTCGTTGTCGGTGCGGGTGGTGCAGTTGGCGCCTACATGTATTCATCACTTCGAGTCAAGATGAGCGCCCGTAGCGTTGCATTGACACTACTAGGTCGAGAAGGTGTCGAGAAGGCTGCTCAAGTTCGACAGGATGTCAAGGATGCAAAGCGCTCCGGAATGTCGACACCTGACGAGCGTCGAGCAGAACAACGCAAAGAAGCAAAGAAAAACCAACCACCGCAGAAGAAAGAGAAATCCAAAGATGATGGATTCGGTTCGTTCTCAATCGATAGCGCTCTGAGCAGCGGAGGTTCATCTGGCTCACGTACCGAATTTGGTTCTGGAAGTTCAGTCGTTGCATCCGATGATGCAAAGCGTGTCGAGCGAGAAATCGAAGAGAGCGAACCCTTCGTTCCTCCAACCTCGACCTTCGGCGGAGGCGCTCCAGTCTCGAGTTCAGTTTCATCAGCACCAACCTCTGTTTCGTCCTCTAAACCTCAATCATCAGGACCGCCAAAGGCTTCTGAACCTGCAGAGAAGCCAAAGGTTCGACGTCGCAGAGCCGTTCGAAAGCAAGCTGAACCTGAGCCTGAAGCGGAACCAGAACCACAACAACAGAAAGAGTTCTGGAATGATGAAGAGGAAGAGTTCTCCGATTTCAGTTTCTAAGACCAAGAGACGTCCTTTGCCCCTCTGAAGATGATTTGATCCTGATGCCATTCCAACGTTGCTGGTAGTTGCAACAACGGTTCACCATCAGCCTGAATGAACGTTGAGTGTCCAACGGGAACATCCGATGGGTTGCCATCTTTGTCAACAGGTCGAAGTGTGACACGATTGACATCGATCTGTTCAATGCCCCACTTACCAACGTGTTTTCCCTTCTTGACCGGACCCATGAGTTGGAGCATCTGCAAACGACTTAGGCGATACGCGAGAACGATTGAACCATCCTTGCGAGTCGGGTACATGTTAGGAACAACACGATAGCCTCCCCCAAAGGTTTCACCGGTCGTCACCGTCATCATGGTCAGATCATGAATTGTTGGCTCGCCATCATCCAACGTCATCTCAACCTTTCTTCGTGGCCAGAATGGAATGGTTGTTACACCAAGGTAAGTGTACTTCTTGGGTCCTTTGATCCATTTTGCTCGACGGAGTTTCGCTCGACTGATGGCCGATGTAATTCCAGCATCCGATTCAAGAAACACCCAACGCACGGTTCGACCTTCAGTGTTCGCTTCTCCATCCCAAGCATTCGATGGAGGGCTTGGATAACCATCCAGTGTTGGAGCTGCTACACCTTCCAATCGCCAAGCCCCACAACTTCGGTCTACACCATCAACGAGGATATCGAGTGCAGCGTTGAGGTTGTTTCGCGGGATTCCATGGGTAATGCAGCAATCGTTCCCTGAACCAAAAGGAATCTGTCCTAATGGAATTGAAGAGCCTCGAAGTCCTGAGGCGACTTCGTGAACAATCCCATCGCCACCTACGGCGACAACAAGTGGTGCTTCTTCCCCACTCGCTTCAATTTCAGTACGAATCTGATGAGCAAGTTCAGCACCATGTCCGATACGTTCAGTCATGTGTTCGACGACGTCAAATCCTCGTTCAGTGAGTCGCTTTTTGATGCCTGGCCAAGCCTTACCGCAACGGAAGTCCCGGCTTGCAGGATTGATGATAAAATGCGCCTTGACCATACAGTTTGCTGATTCTTTCACGGTTTCAATGTATCCATGGATGAACGAACAGACTCATCAACTCGATACCTTTCGCATTCGTTGAGGACTCCCCATGTGGACGAGCGAAGACGAGGCATTCATGCAACGTGCACTGGACGTTGCTGAGCGTGGTCGTGGGCGCGTCGCTCCCAATCCGTTGGTAGGCTGTGTTCTTGTCAAGGATGGCGAAGTCATTGCTGAAGGATGGCACGATCATCTTGGAGGCCTTCATGCTGAACAAATGGCCATCCACGATGCTGAATCGAAGGGAAAATCTCCCAATGGTGCAACAGCCTACGTCACATTGGAGCCATGCAATCATTACGGTCGAACACCTCCTTGCACCGAAGCACTCCTATGGTCCGGCGTCAAGCACGTTATCGTCGCTCATCCAGATCCAAATCCAACCGTTCGCGGTAAAGGCTTCCAAGTTCTGAAAGATGCTGGAATTTCAGTTGAATCAGGGCTTCTCCAGCACCTTGCTGCTGAGCAAATGAAGCCCTTCCTCCATTGGTGCGAACATCGTCGACCGATCGTTACGGTCAAACTCGCTGTTGATGCCAACGGTTCAGTTGACGACCGCTCTGAAGAAGCACAACGCTTCACCAGTGAGGCTTGTCTCGATGAAGTCCATCGTCTTCGGATGGATTGTGATGCCATTCTCGTCGGAGCTGAGACGGTTGAGCGCGACAATCCGTCCCTCACCGTTCGACGCATTGAGACCGAGCGTCAGCCGCTTCGAGTGATTCTCGACCCACACGAGCGAACCAACCCCAACGCTGTCGTCTACACCGATGGTCATGAAACAGTACAAATTGGAGCGGATTACAACGGACTGCTTCCTCTTCTCAATCGCTTGGGCGATATGGAAAAGCAACGATTGCTCATCGAAGGTGGTCCAACAACCATCCATTCATTCCTCAGTGAAGGCTTAGTGGACGAGTTCTATCTTGTCCAAAGTTCGGTTGTTCACCAAGAACCAGTACCATCAAACATTGATGAAGAGGTTCTCAATCATGCTGGTCTATCTCTGGAAGGAACCGAAAATTGGGGCGATGAATCCCTACAAATTTGGAAGCGAACTGCTACGCAGTGATGCGAATAAAAAGCGGGCGATGCAGGATTCGAACCCACGTCTCCGGCTCCGAAGGCCGGAAGGATATCCAGACTACCCTAATCGCCCAACCCATCCGAGTTGCCTCTCCTTTTTGAAGGAGATGGCTCGAGAGATATTGAAAAACTCACCAGTTGCCTTCAAACACCGCAATGAGGAAAAGAATTGGTGCGATATAGAGTGCAAGCGTGATGTAACCAAGGACAAATCCTGTAATTCCTTGTGCTCGGCCAACACCAATGCTTCCAGCCCTTGCAGTTCCAATGTGGCCAAAGACAATCGCAAGAAGTGCAAACAACCAGCCAAACAGACACGTGAAACCTCCGACAAACGGCCCCAACATCGTGAGCACGATGCCAAGGAAGCCAAGGGAAAGTCCAGTGTTTGCTGCACCATTCGATAGGACTGGTTGCTGGATCGAAAACTGATTGTCCATCATCGGTTGCAACTGGCCTGTCAACATCGATGAAGGCTGAGAAGAAACGGGCTGCTGTATGGTAACAGATTGTATTGGTACCGATTGAGGTGGTTCCTTCGCAGCAGTCGTCATGGATGAGACTCGATATCCTAGATAATCAAGATGTTCCCGTCACACTGCATTTGGAGCGGCTTGATTCACGGCATCGGAAACGCCTGCAGCGTATCGCTCAAAGTTCTCATTGAACATGTTCGCAAGTTTGTCCGCTGTTGAATCGTAGGCCGCCTTGTCGTCCCATGTCGAACGTGGTTGCAACACGTCGCTCGGAACATCTGGACACGATGTTGGAACGTCGAAACCGAACCGAGCGTCCTTGACATACTCAACGTTGTCAAGTTCACCATCGAGAGCTGCATTCAACATTGCACGAGTGTAACGGATCTTCATACGCTTTCCAACGCCGTATGGTCCACCGTTCCAACCGGTGTTGATGAGCCAGGCTGTTGATCCATGTTGCTCCATCTTGGCTGAAAGAAGGTCGGCATAGACGCCAGGGTGCATCGGCATGAACGGTTCACCAAAGCAGGCTGAGAACGTTGCTTGCGGTTCTTTGACACCGACTTCGGTTCCTGCGACCTTGGCAGTGTAACCAGAAATGAAGTGGTAAGCAGCTTGTTCGGGCGTGAGGCGAGAGATTGGTGGAAGAACACCAAACGCATCACAAGTGAGGAAGATGACGTTCTGAGGGTGGCCGCCAAGAGAATCCATGGTACGGTTGTCAATGAATTCGATTGGATACGAACCACGCGTGTTCTGCGTCTTGCTGACATCGGTAAAGTCAGGAACGCCGTTGCCATCGAGAACGACGTTCTCAAGAACGGTTCCTCGTCGTCGAGTGGTTCCGAAAATCTCAGGCTCATCTTCTTCCGACAAGTCAATCAATTTCGCATAACAGCCACCTTCGAAGTTGAAGACACCGTTCGCACCCCATCCGTGCTCATCATCACCGATGAGGGCTCGCTTTGGATCGGCTGAGAGCGTGGTCTTTCCTGTCCCAGAAAGACCGAAGAAAATCGCCGTGTTCTCACCGTTGGTGTTGGCAGAACAGTGCATTGGTAGAATTCCTTTCTTTGGAAGAATCAAGTTCATGACCGAGAAAATCGACTTCTTGATTTCTCCAGCGTAGCGCGTTCCTCCGATGATGACTTCACCAGCAGCATAGTTGACGATAACAAAGCATTGTGAGTTAAGTTCAGCATCATCCGCTTCGAAATGAGGTGCGTGGAAGACTGTGAATTCCGGCGTATGTGATGCAAGCTGTTCATCCGTAGGACGAATGAACATGTTTCGAGCAAAGGTGCTGTGCCATGCATTGTGTGTAATGACTCGAATCGGGAGTGCTTCGCTCGGCTCTGCACCGCAGGCCAAATCTTGGACGAACAAGGCCTCTTGCTCGGATAGGAAGGCAACAACTTGGGCTCGCATACGCTCAAACGTGGCAAGGTCGGTCGAGACGTTGACATCACCCCAATTGACGTCGCTACGCGTGGATTCCTCGTCGACAATGTACTTGTCGTTCGGTGAACGACCGGTGCGTTCACCTGTCTCGGTCACAAGAGCGCCATGAGCGCTCAAAACGCCTTCGTTCCTTGCGAGGGAAATGTCGATCAGTACATCGGTATTGAGGTTCCAATGAACCTCTCCTTTTGCATTGATTCCATGCGCTGAAAGGGGGGTTGATGTCGGGGTGGAGGTCTCCGCCATGCCAGTTGCTAACGCAGACCCTCTTTGTCCCTTTCTCTTCGACCGTGATAAAATCAACATGAATCTCAGCGAAGTGGAGAAGGTTTGAAACGGGACTTTGCAAGGACATTGTCATGGAGGAGGACGGTCAAGACCACGATTCTGTGGAAGACGACGTTCTCCGCCAGAAAGAATTCCGTCGGGGCAGCGGAATCGATCTCGGCCAGTTCATGATTCAAGAGCCAGAAGAAGAAATGGAGATTGAGGAGACCGCTCCTGAGGAGCACACCGATGAAGCCGTCGGAGAAATTGCATCCTTGTTCAGTGCAGAAGATGAACAATCCAACGAACCTGGCGCCATCAATCGAGACGGTACCGTCGATGAAGCCGCAGCACCAGATAGCGTTACCGACATGGCCGTTCATGGTGAACGTCGACTTGGATTCGGTCTCCTCGCAGGCATGGTTCTCGTTTGGTCCGTTCTTGGATGGGTTGTTGGTACTGCGTTACCGCCACTCCTTGGTGGCCCACTGCTCATCATCATGGGACTGTCCGGATTATGGGCTGGTGAGAAATGGATTCCAAATCCAACCATGCACCTTCTCGGCGTGACGTGGGTCATTATTTCGATGAAAATTCTCTACGGTTTTGCCCTCGATGTTCATCACTGGGGATGGTTGGATGCTTCACCGCTTGGGGCGGATCTTTCGCTTGGTATCTTCTTGCT
>JAPOIF010000230.1 GCA_029979085.1 Methanobacteriota archaeon
AACAAGGCATCTTCTAAATCAGCCCAACGAGGAACGTAACGATCATTGCTTCCATCTTTGTAAACAATCAGGAACCCTGCATCAGGAGTAGCGGGTTGCAATTTCCAAATCCGAGGATCTCGTTCATTAGAACCACTAACATTCCAATCCCGAATAAAATCTTTGATTTGGGAACTATTTCCACCGAGCCACATCTGGCTACCCCGTTGGAACTTCCACATAACCATCTCTTGCCCCATCGACTATTTATATTGGTGGGTCCGCCCAGATTTGAACTGGGGTCTGACGGCCCCCAGCCGCCAAGTATAGGCCAAACTAACCCACGGACCCTTAATTGAGGAACCACAGTAAGATAACAGTAACACAAGCCAACCAAACTACCACCTGCGAACCGATATTTCCGGAACGAGGTTGGGGCGGATTGTTATCGTGTAATTCCCATCCCATGGTATCACACAGACCTGCCCATTCGCTTGAGGTCTTCTCTTTTAACCAGACCCAAAGTAATAGAGGAAGCCCCACCGTTTTCTTCCACAGTGACCTTCATGTAATCAGTGTCTCCATAGTCT
>JAPOIF010000231.1 GCA_029979085.1 Methanobacteriota archaeon
ACCCCGAACCACAGACGATGGTCTTCTACGTCTTGCTGGGCGCATTGGTGCTCTATGCTGCTCGTCGAAGCGGACGTCAAGAAGGCGAATTTTACGACGACAAAGAAGGTGTGGAGTTTGAAGAAGAACTCGGTGCGATGGATGAGGATGACGACCTTCCGCCGCCCGTGACGGTCGAGGACGACGATGATGATTTGGAACTCCTCGAAGAGCTTGAAGATCTGTGATTTTTCGACCGTACAACTTGTGGTTGTATGAACATCGTACCATTTCCCTTATGAGGCATCAGAATCACCCAATCCTGTGACAACCATGCTGACAGGCTCAACCACGTCCGCAGCCGCGCCTCGTCTTGCCCCTGCAGAACGCAAGAAGATGGCCAAGTCCATGCTCCTCACGTTCCTTATGGTGCTGTCCACGCTCTCCTCGATTCAATACTTCGCTGTGGACGTTCAGGCCTCCTCTGATCAAGACGGAGATGGCTTGACGTACGGTCTTGAGTACCTCATGAACACGGCCCCAAATGACCCGGACTCCGACAACGACGGCATGCCCGACGG
>JAPOIF010000232.1 GCA_029979085.1 Methanobacteriota archaeon
ATTTTGCGAAGTCCGACTTGGCGGGCTGCCATGAACAAACCTTCGAGGTCGGGCTTGACCACCGATGCATCCTTCGGCACGCGGCGGCCACCCCGTCTTGACAATTTGATGTCAAAGTACCCTGGCCAAACGCAGATTCGGTCTGGGTTGTGGTCCATGGGCTCGCCTCAACGCACGGTCACGGCGAGGTGTCTTGAAGCCGTCGCTCGGCTTCACTTGAGGAGAACGCCGTTGATGACGCCGTCCTTGCCCGGGCGAGACGTGATGCGAACTCGGCCCTTGTCGGTCTCAATAACTGCACCCTTGACGAGGATGTTTCGACGGACATAGTTGGGGTCCGAAGCGTTCTCCACCACGCTGTGGATGGTACCGAGGGTGGTCTTGCCGGTCTTGGTGTCGTTGATGCTGACTTGGTTTGCAGCCATCACGCGGACCATGACGTTGCCACCGGTCTTTCGGTAGATCTTCCTCTTGGGCTCGCCAACGAGAGCGAATTGCTTCTCGGTGGAGATTTCGGTTGCTCGCTTGCCGCGTGCCTGAACCTTTCGTCCACCGGATGG
>JAPOIF010000233.1 GCA_029979085.1 Methanobacteriota archaeon
GGGCCAACTGGCACGCTTATTGGTGCTCCAGTATTTATAACTTCATCACCTCTTTTAAGACCTTCTGTTGCGTCCATCGCAATTGTTCTAACATCGTTTTCTCCTAAGTGCTGAGCAACTTCTAAGATCAGTTTATTTCCTGAATTGTTTACTTCCAAGGCTGTATAAATTTCCGGTAAGTCAGACTCAAAATTTACGTCAACTACTGCACCAATGATTTGTGTTATTTTTCCTTTTTTGCTCATAATTATAAACTTTCTGCTCCTGATATTATTTCAATTAATTCTTTTGTAATAGCTGCTTGTCGACTTCTATTATATTCAATTGTGAGTTTCTCAACCATTTCCCCGGCATTTCTTGTCGCATTATCCATTGCACTCATTCTTGATCCTTGTTCGCTAGCCGAATTCTCCAACATTGCTTTAAAAATTTGTGTTGAAATATTCTTTGGTAACAAGTTATTTAATATTTCATCTTCTTCGGGCTCAAACTCGTAATTCATGACATCATTTTTATCGTCTGATTTCTCTGATTTTAATGGGATGATTTGTTGTTCTT
>JAPOIF010000234.1 GCA_029979085.1 Methanobacteriota archaeon
CCGCAATTTTCGGCGACAAGAACCAACCCGAGGGATGGCGACCGGTTCAACGCACGGAAGCGAGTTCACGTACCGACGGTGTAGTCGTCCAGGTAGGCGAGTTGAGCGTCGGTGAGCTTGTCAATGGCGAATCCGAGGGTTCCGAGTTTGGTGGTCGCCAAGTCTTGGTCCTGTTCGGTCGTGATGTCGTAGACCTGCTTGCCCATGGAGCCGCCTTCCTTGGCCAAACGAACCAAGGAAAGGAACTGGTTGGCAAAGGACATGTCCATGACTTCGGAGGGGTGGCCTTCAGCGGCGGCGAGGTTGACCAAGCGGCCACGAGCCAGCAAGAAGATGCGGCGACCGTCGGCCATGAGGAATTCCTCGTTGTCCTGACGGATGGTGCGCACCGAGGTGGCTTGCGCTTCAAGGTCGGTGATCTTGATCTCGCAGTCGTAGTGGCCGGTGTTGCAGACGATGGCGCCGTCCTTCATGGATTCGAAGTGGCGGCCAACGATGACGTCCTCCATACCGGTGGCGGTGCAGAAGATGTCGCCGAGTTTGGCGGCCTCGTCCAT
>JAPOIF010000235.1 GCA_029979085.1 Methanobacteriota archaeon
TTTGACGAGTCCATCGCAAACCTCGCAAGCAAACATCTCTTCATCGTCTTCCTCTGCTTCTGCTCCGATGGTGGTCACTTGACCATCCTTCATGCAGGAAAGAACGATTTCAACAGCCATATCGTAACCCTTCAGAGCGACTTCGGTTTGGATCGCATGTTCAAATGCGGAACTCAAATCTTCAGGTGTATCGAGTACCCGGCCATCATCGACATAGGTGAGGTTGACCACAAGGACTCCATCGGTGATTTTTGCCTCAGGCGTTTCCACAGCAACTCCACGCTTTCGTGCAACGCGTCGAGATGCAACCTCGCACATTCGACGAAGCAATGCATCGTTTGGCCCGTCGGATGTTGATTGTCCCATAGCGCCAGCGATGACCTCTGCTGCCGGTGTAATTCCTTGGGCGTCCTTGAGATGGGATGGCAAATCTGCTCCTAAATTTGCAAGTACGTTGGAGGCGCTGGATTGATTCATGTTCAACCATTGACTTCGTCGTTCGTTCTTGACAGCACGCTCTGCTTCAGCCAATCGGTTCACCATGGCATCAGTAGG
>JAPOIF010000236.1 GCA_029979085.1 Methanobacteriota archaeon
GAAGGTGGCTCCTGCCCTGTTGATGGGCAACACCATCGTGGCCAAACCTTCTGAACTCACACCCATGACCGCCAACCACCTTGCCAAAACCTTGGACGCCATCGGGTTTCCGAAAGGGGTTTTCAACTTGGTTCACGGCCTTGGCCCCGAAGTCGGTCAGGCCATCGTGGAGCACCCGGACATCCGCGGAATTTCGTTCACCGGCGGTACCGCAACCGGGAAAATTGTCGCCGGCACGGCCGCACCGATGTTCAAGAAACTCTCCTTGGAATTGGGAGGAAAGAACGCCACCATCGTGTTGGACGATGCACCCTTGGATGAGGTCATGGACGGGTTGGTTCGAGCTTCGTTCACCAACTCTGGACAAGTGTGTTTGTGCGGTTCTCGCGTGCTGGTTGATGCATCGATTTACGACGAGTTCAAATCCAAATTTGTTCAAGCGGTGAGCCAGATCAATGTCGGCGACCCGAGTTCTGAAGCAACGGTCATGGGCTCCGTCATCTCAAAAGATCATCAAAACAAAGTGGAGAATTACATCAACCTCGGGGTTGAGGA
>JAPOIF010000237.1 GCA_029979085.1 Methanobacteriota archaeon
ACTTCTTCTGGGTAAAAATATGTTGGGCGTCCATTCTCATTATCCCGTTCATATATTGCATGTGTCACCATTCCTTGCGTGAAGAGTGCGTCAAAAGGCTCTATAGCGCTTTTGGGTAGGTGACCACAGTGATGCATCGCTCTTGCAAAAAATCTAGAGTAGAGAAGATGTAGTATAGCATGCTCAACACCACCGATATATTGATCTACATTCATCCAATAATTTATTTCTTTCTTATTTGTGGGCGTTGTCGAGTTATAAGATGTGAACCTTGTAAAATACCAACTTGAGTCCACAAACGTGTCCATTGTGTCGGTTTCTCTTAATGCCGGGCCATCACATTCTGGACATTTGCATTTGCGCCAAGTCTCATGTCTATCAAGTGGGTTTCCTGGTTTATCAAATTTAACATCGTCGGGGAGTTTGATTGGCAAGTTTTCTTTCTTCTCTGCAACCAATCCACAGCTATCGCAATGGACTACTGGAATTGGACACCCCCAGTATCTTTGCCGGCTAAGTCCCCAATCACGCAGTCGGTATTTGGTTACAGCTG
>JAPOIF010000238.1 GCA_029979085.1 Methanobacteriota archaeon
GAATGAAACATCTTGGCAAGTTATCAATATCGGAGGTGGTTCGGCTTCAAGTAATCCAGGAAATGCAATGGAGATTCTTGTCGGCGATACAATCTATTTCAATGCCTATGATTCCAATACAGGGTACTATGGAATGTGGGCACACAACACCTCGAATGGAACAACATGGAGAGTGCCAATCACCAGTTCCTACTCCCTTGGAGTGAGCCTTGGAACAGATGGTGTTGTCCATGGCGACAACATATATTTCACAGCAAATACTGGTGGAGGCAACCTTCAATTGTGGGGCTACAACAGTGTGAATAATACTTCTTGGCAAGCAACTTCTACTACCCATGGATTTGGTTGCTGCTATAATCTCCAAATTGTTGGAGATATCATCTATTATACAGCAAATCGCGAATTGTGGGCGTACAACACTTCTAACCAATCAGACTGGGAAGTAGCAGAAATTAACCCTCATTATCAATACACCAGTGATCCGGGCCAACACATGTCGTTACTTGTCGGCGATACGATATATTTCGATGCAGATGATGGGACCACTGGAAG
>JAPOIF010000239.1 GCA_029979085.1 Methanobacteriota archaeon
GACCCGGATTATGAGATTCTCGCGACTCGAATCGTGGCGAGTAATATCCAGAAGGTGTGCCCCAACAACTTTCACCTCGCCATGCGAAAGCTTCAAAAGGCTGGTGTCATCACCGACGAGGTGGTCGAAGTTGCACAGCAGGTCAAGGAACATATCAAAACGGACCGCGACTTTGATTTTGGCTATTTCGGTCTCAAAACCCTAGAAAAAAGTTACCTTCAGCGAGTAAACGGAAAGCTCATCGAAACCCCTCAGTACATGTTTATGCGTGTAGCCATAGGCATCCACGGCTCCGACATTGAGTCCGTCCTAGAGACCTACGACAAAATGTCGCAGGGTTTTTTCATCCACGCGACACCAACCCTTTTCAATGCGGGTACCCCGAGACCTCAGATGTCGTCTTGTTTCCTAATTGCAAACAAAGCTGATAGTATCGACGGAATTTACGCGACGCTCACCGAGTGCGCACAGATCTCTAAATGGGCAGGAGGTATAGGTCTTCATGTTCACTCTATCAGAGCCAATAAGTCTCGTATTAGGGGCACGAATG
>JAPOIF010000023.1:0-12440 GCA_029979085.1 Methanobacteriota archaeon
GAACGAAATGGAGGAAGCGGTCTCTCGCCATGGCTTCATTTTGGCCATCTTTCTTCATTTGAAATCGTCCATGAAGTATTGAATTCAGAAGGCTGGAATCCGATGAAAATCACGCCCCCACACAATGGTCGTCGAGCTGGTTGGTGGGGGATGAGTGAAGGTGCTGAGGCGTTCCTCGACCAAGTCATTACCTGGCGTGAACTTGGTTTCATTTACTGCTATGAGCATCCCAACCATACATCCTATCAGACGCTCCCAGAATGGGCAAAAAACACCCTTGAAGAGCATGCAAATGACGAGCGGCCTTATGTTTACACGTTCGAACAACTCGAAAACGGCGAAACGCATGATCCGCTGTGGAATGCAGCGCAATGGCAACTTCGTAAGGAAGGTATCATTCACAACTACTTGCGTATGCTTTGGGGCAAGAAGGTGCTGGAATGGTGCCCAGATCCAGAGACTGCATGCGATTGGCTGATTCGTCTTAACGATCGTTGGGCTCTTGACGGCCGTGACCCAAATTCGTACACAGGAATCTTCTGGATTTTCGGCCGCTTCGATCGAGGTTGGTTTGAACGAGCGGTCTTTGGAAAGGTTCGTTACATGACCTCTGCATCAACGCAACGTAAGTTCAAAACTGGGGATTATATACGAAAATACGCTGATTCCTAACATTAGGAGATGCGTATGCCGATTTTTGAACATTCAGCAACCTTTCCATTCTCTCGAGAAGCCGTTTGGAACTGGCACGCTCGACCGGGTGCAGTACGTCGAATCATGCCTGATTGGGAAGGCATTCGCCCTGTTGAAGTAGGTGGTATCACCGACGGCGCAGTAACGGAATTCAGGATGAAAATAGGCATTGTTCCTCAACGCTGGGTTGCCAAACATCACAGTTACATCGAGGGCGAACAATTCTGTGATGATTCAGTAAAAGGGCCATTTGCTCGTTGGAATCATGTTCACAAATTTGTTGATGGTGGCGATCAAGAAATGACCATTGAAGACAAGGTCGATTGGAAACTCCCCTTCCATTTCTTCTCGAGAATCGGTGCGCCAATCATGGTTATGCCTCGTGTTCGAACGATGTTTAAACATCGAACTCGAAGAATTTTGGCCGACCTCACTCGGCAAGAGATGTTCAAAGACCAACCTCGTCGTCGTATTCTCATCAGTGGTTCAACGGGTTTGATTGGCACTCAATTGGGCGCTTTCCTCGAAACAGATGGACATGACGTCTACCGACTCTTGCGTTCATCAACAACGCTGCATGCTGATCAAAACCCAGACAAGATCGTTCGATGGAACGACAAAACAGGAGAGATTCTCGAAGGTTCGCTGGAAGGGTTTGATGTTGTCATTCATCTTGCTGGTGCAGGAATTGGTGACAAGCGATGGAGCAAGAAACGGAAGAATTTGATCGCACAAAGCCGCGTTGTTCCTACAGAGAACTTATCCAAGGCTCTTGCCGCGCTTGATGCACCTCCGAGTCTCTTCATGTGTGCTTCAGCAGTTGGATTTTACGACAACAGAGGGGACGAAGAATTGGATGAATCAAGTAGCATTGGAGAAGGCTTCTTAGCAACGATTTGCAAGCAGTGGGAGGATTCAACCACGGCTGCATCCGAAGCAGGGATTCGTACCATCCTCATGCGAACTGGAATCGTAACGACTGCTGCAGGAGGAATGCTCAAGCAAATTTTACCCATCGCTAAGATGGGTGCTCTCGGACCGATTGGTGGTGGGCGACAATGGCAGTCTTGGATTTCCCTTGACGACCAAATCTATGCGATTCATTTTTTGATGAATCAAGAAGCTGCACATGGAATTTACAATTTGACCGCTCCACAACCAGTGACGCAAAAGCAATTTGCGAGAACACTTGGAAAAGTTCTACGCCGACCTGCATTCGCTCCTGCACCTGGTTTCGTCATGAAAATCCTGTTCGGTGAAATGGGGAAATCTCTCATCCTCGATGGGCAAAAGGTTCATCCAAAGCGTTTGTTAGATTCTGGTTACAAATTTGAGCATGAATCTCTTGAACCAGCCCTTCGCGATGCTCTTGGCCGGTTCAACTAATCGTCGCTTTCTTCTTAACCGGCATGTATTATGGACAAACATGCTCGGGCGCAGCATTGCAGTTGGCATGTTTGCCCTGATGCTGCTTTCAATGGTGCCATCGGTTCATGCTGACGACACGCAAGCGGCCTCAAACCTGCTTACAGATGGCGTTTCATCCAATGGGTATGTTTGCGATCCGGACGGATGTTCTCCAAACGATGGCACGGATTGGTGGCGAATATACGCATACAAAGGCGACATTGTCAGCATCACATTTTCTGGTTCGATGAGTAATGCAGCATGGTGGTGTCCTGGCGATGGTTGGGAAGGCGACTATTCAATGCATGATGAGTCAGGTTCTCAAGTCGCTACGATGGGTCGAAGCGATGACAATCCTTCAGGAACGCTCTCGAAAACCATGGCTCAAGCAGGCTATGTGTATGTCAAAATCAAAGGAAAGGATTCGTGGTGCAATGATGGATTCGATTACACGCTTCTCGCATCGATTGACAAAACAGATCGAGACACCGATGAAGATGGCTTTGTCGACTCGGACGATGATTGCGACTTGATTGTTGGAACATCAACAAATGACCGCCAGGGATGCATCGATTCTGATTCAGATGGTTGGTCTGATACCGATTCGGGTTGGGATGTTCAGAACGGTGCTGACGCTTTTGAAAACGATGCAACCCAATGGCGGGATCGTGATTTTGACGGGTATGGTGACAACATTCTCGGCAATCAACCTGATCATTGTCCAGACAGCCGAGGATACTCCACTTCTGACCGCTTTGGTTGTATTGATTCCGATGGCGATTCGTATTCCGATGCCGATCCTGGAGGTCTCAACGGGCTTGAACCATGGTATGCTCATCCAAATGGACTCGCTGATGCGTTCCCACTTGAGGTCACGCAGTGGCAAGACACGGATGGTGACGGTTATGGAGACAACTGGGATGACCCTATGTGGAATGAAACACATACAGAATGGGGTATCGGACAATGGCTGGAAGTTGCTTACCAACCAGATGCATGTCCATTCATCCTTGGTCCATCCTTCGCCGACCGTTACGGTTGTCCGGATGCAGACGGGGATGCATGGTCCGATCCGGGCGAAAATTGGACGGCTGTTGATGGTGCTGATGCGTTCCCATTCGAGCCAACACAATGGCGAGATCGAGACTATGATGGCTATGGGGATAACCAAACAGAAGGGGCGAAACTCATCGATGATTTCCCAGACAATCCAACACAATTCCGAGATACTGATGAAGATGGTTGGGGTGATAACCAGACCTATGGAGCCACTCAAATTGACGACTTCCCAATGATACCGAGCCAATATCGAGATACAGATGGTGATGGCTATGGCGATAATCTCAACGGATTTGAGGGCGATGTCTGTATGAATTCCAATGCTGAGGAGGTTGAGAGTGGATGGATTTCACGATTTGATCGTCTTGGTTGCCGTGATGTCGACAAGGACGGATATTCCGATCCAACAGATGATTGGATTGCCCATCCGCAAGGATTTGCGGATGCGTTCCCGAGCGATTCGTCGCAGTGGTACGATACCGATAACGATGGTTTTGGTGACAACATGGAATACTTCGATGGCCAAGCCTGGCGTCTTGCCTATCGTGGCGATGGTTGCAAAACGACTTACGGATTGTCCACCTTCGATCGTTGGGGCTGTCCCGATTCCGATGAGGATGGTTGGTCGGATCCAACACCTTACTGGCTTGCAAGTCCTGGTGGAACAGGCGATGCTTGGCCTGAAGACCCAACACAATGGCATGATCGTGATGGTGACGGGCGTGGCGACAATCCCTCTGGTACAACTGCTGACGTCTGCCCATCGCAACCTGGAACTTCGGTTGGGCCAAGTTCTGGCGGTGACCGCTGGGGTTGTCCTGATACAGATGGTGATGGTTGGTCGAACCTTGGTGATGCATTCATTCACGAGCCAACGCAGTGGAGAGACTCCGATGGCGATGGTTATGGTGACGAAGTAGATGGAAACGAGGCTGATGCCTGCCCTACGATACGAGGAACATCTATTCTTGATCGACTGGGTTGCCGTGATACAGATGGTGATGGTTGGTCGGATCCTACCGACGGGTGGGATGCGCATCCGTACGGCTCAGCCGATGCCTTCCCGACAGAAGCCTTGCAGTGGAAAGACTCCGATGGTGATGGTTTTGGGGATGTACCTTTGGGTGCACTTCGAGATGATTGTCCCGAAGAATTTGGAACCTCAATTCGTGACTTGCAGGGTTGTGAAGACAACAATGGCGATGGTTGGTCGAACGAATACGGCGAATGGAATGCAGCTCTTGCGATTATGGGTGAAGACCCAGCAGCATCTTGGCTGACATATCTCATCGTTGGAATCTCATTCATCCTTGGTGCTTCTGCGGCATTGATCGTTCGAACCATGCGTTCTGAAGACGAAAAATCGCTGACAGAAGATTTGTTGATCGGTGATGATTCATCAATGAATTCTGCTGTTTTACCTCATGCGAGCGAGGTCGCCCTTCCCGAATTGGCTATTCCATTGCCACCGCCTCCTGGAGGTGAAAACGATGCGTAAGGTCGCTCTTCTCTTCACCTTATTGTTCCTGATGCCGTTACTAAGCATTGGTCAAGTCAGTGCTGAGGCAGATATCGGACTTGAAGAAGCAGGAATTACCATGGTTGCATTACGCAACGACACGCTTGATCTCAACCAGGATGGAGACATTGATGCTGTACGAGTTGTCGTTATATTGAATTCAACAGCGGAATCGACGTTTGTTGACGTTCGTTTGATCGCAACTCACAACGATCGTGAAGTCATTGAATCAACAACGATCGAAATCGTTGGCCAGACAAATGCGAGCCTGACCTACGACGCATGGTCACGCGGCTCCCACGATCTTGCTTTAGGGTTCTATGACATGAACGGTGTTGAAATTTCTACGATTTCTTTGCCGAGTTATGAGATGGTTCCTGCGTTGCAAACACCGATGATATCGCTCCAGTTCACTGGCCAGAACAATCTACAAACGGGCTCGAATTGTGAAATCAATCGCTTGTTTATGGATGAAACCGGGCCACGATACGGAGCTCTTGGAACGCTTACCTTTACCGGTGCTCCGTTCATCGTGCTTGATAATGCTACGAGCATTGATTGTTCAACGTGGCCTGCTGGGGAGTATTCTCTGCGAGAAACGTACCGCAATGAACTCGGGCAAACCGCTGAAGCAACGCTGAACTTTACGATTGAAAACCGGCCTGCGCCATCGTTTGAATTGGTTGTCACTGGTGATGGCTTGACCACTGAGCGCTCATGTTTGATTGCGATTCAACCGAGAAACTCCAATGAGGATTTTTCTCCGTACACGAAAGAATGGGATGTCTCAACAACCTCAACAATCTCTGATGGAGCGGTCTACGATTGTTCGTCGCTTCCAGCGGGCGTCCATCTTGTCGTCCTCAAGGTGACGAATATGGAGAACATTGCCAGCACTCAAGCCGTCAACATTGTACGACTCCCGGCTGCCGAACTAACTCTTGAAGAGCAAGAAGCGCTACCAACACAATCCTTTGGTGACGAAACTGCAACTGAAGATGTGGGGTGGTATACGATTGGTGTTCTCGGTCTTATCGTTGCTATCATCGTTTTCGTTTTGCTTGTCCGCATTCGAGAGGACGATGAACTGCTGACCTTGCCTGAACTTGGTCCAGCACCTCAAATCTTGAACGATGGATCGCCGGATCCGCAAGGATTGCCAACCGTCCTCGATGATGAGGGTCAGTTGTGGAGAAAGCACCCAGATGGTTCTCTTGATTGGTGGGATTCAGCCTACAACATATGGCAACGTTGGTGAATCTATGGCAGACTGGATGGTGTATCTTCTCCTTGGTTTGGGGGGGCTTGTTGCACTTCTTCTGCTCAACGGGGTTCGAATCTGGTGGACGAGGGTTCGCCCACGTCAACCAAAATTGCATGCAGATTGGGCGGCAGATTGTGAGCACATTACAAGCGCAGTGTTCAATGATTCAATCATCACATTTCGAAACGTTCGAGATTTTCATTGGCGAACCACAAGAGATCGTGATGAAAAGTGGGCGGATGAAGTCACGGTGGATTCAACCAAAGTCAAGCATATCTGGTTCGTCGTCGACCAGTTTCACTCCTTCAAAGGAATGTCGCATACCTACCTTACCTTCGAATTCTTTGATGGAACATGTCTTTCATTTTCCTTCGAAACCCGACGTCAACGTGGCAAGAAATATCATCCTTGGACAGGCTTGTGGCGTTCCTATGAGTTGTATCTCCTCGTCGGGTTTGAACGAGACGTGACACAACTTCGGACCCATGGCCGAAGCAACATTGTATCGATGTATCGTGTCATCACACCACCTGACAAGGAACGGCAAATGATTGTCCAAATGGCTCATCGACTGAATCAGCTCGCATCACGTCCTGAATTCTATCATACGTTGTTCAAAACATGCAATACTTCCATTGTGAAGGCTGTCAATACTGTAACGCCTGGCCGAATACCGTTCTTATGGCGCAACTTCCTTCCGGGATATACGCCAAAAGCCGCATTAAAACTCAACTTGATTGAAGATTGGGGAGGGTTGGATGTGACCATGGAGCGGGCACGTATCGATCAACACGCAAAAACATGGGATGAGAAGAGCGAGTACAGTGCATACATTCGAAAGGCATTGCCGCCTTCACCGTTCGATGAGCAATAGAAGGTGGCCAGTTTCGACTGAAGCAGTGATCGTTGATTCAATTGCTTTGTTGGAAATTCCTCTCGTTCCGGTTGTCAATGTTTCAGATTGAAGGGGGTATTGACATCCTTTGAGATGTACGCCCGTTACCGTTCCAAATGGTAGGAGACTTACGCTCTTATCGACCACTGTACGGATGTTCCTCGGTGTTGATGATACCCGAAAAGCCTCCCACCCATCGAGAATGATTGTTGCTAAACTATCGCATTCAAACAGCGCTGAGTAAGCTGCAAGATGATGATCGTATCTTCCGATTTCAACACCGACAATGCTCACATTTGATTCAGGATAGGTCTTGTGCACCCAATCCAATCCTTTGGAAATATCACTTCGTTCTTGGTCAGGAGTTGCAACGATGTTGACTTGAGCGGCTTTACATTGCTCGAGAACCTCTTGAGCAATGCTGTCGAAATCACCCAAAACGACGTCAGGAAACAAACCGGATTGTGCAAGACGATTTGCAGCACCATCGAGAGCAACAACGGTTGCATACTTCTTGATTTCATGTTCGAGATGAAATTCTTTAGGCAATCCTCCGTTTGCTACGATGAGAACGCTCTGCATGGAGTTGCCACATCCTGGGCGTTCTTGACCTCATGGGTTCGTTTGAATGAGGTGAAATTGAATCGATTGCTGACAATGGTTTAGAACGTTGAGCGTTCTAAGGAGTTCATGCGCGAGGAGCGGACGCTTTGCAAATCGGTTCTCTCGGCCGGGCTTGTGCTCCTCCTCCTCGTTCAACTGATGGCTCCATTTGGCTTGCAAGCGATGACTGAAGAACAGGTTCTTGCAGAACAAACGCTTCCAGATTTCACACTTCCAAGCAACATGGAACATGGGCACGACTTAGCAGGGCAAACAATCGATTTGGAAGGTATGACTGAGTTATTGGTTCGTCCCGATTCATCCATTGATATGTGGATGAGTGATGTTCTTGTTTCCGGCTCAACAAGCAATCTCAGCAATCCAAGTGTATATCTCGCAGAAAATGGATCGAGTTATCTGTGTTGGATGAACGATTTAGGCGAAGTTCGAATGGGTGTGTATGCATCCGATGGTTCATTCTCAGATTCACTCATTGACACCGTAAACACCAGCAGTGGCCTCATTGGATGTTCAGTGGTGGTTGATGAGTCCTATCGGCCGCTTGCTCTCTTCGGTGATGGAGCCAATGTGAAAATGGCTCGTTTGGCCTTTGAAGGCCAAGTCTACACAACCGAGACGTGGTTGAAGCGTACGATCATCGAGGATCTCAATCCAGAAACCATCACACTTCGTTTGACGAACGATGGGAATGAGTTTGCAGTTGTTCGTACCTCAACCGGTGAATTGTGGCAAGTGAACAACAGTGGATTGCGTTGGTATCACAGTCTCCTCGACATTGGCCCAGTTGGTAATGAAGTTGAGTTGAATATGGATGCAAATGGTGTTGCCAACATTGCGTACACTCGCTCTGGTGAAGCTGTTCGATTGCAGATCAATGGAGATCAACGAACGGAACAGATTCTCGCCCGAGATGCGAATGTCCATTCAGCGATTGGCCTTGATTTGGATTTGAACGGGCTCGCTCAAGTTGCAACGACCTCGTTTGATTCGAGCCAGACTGAACTTTCCATCTTCAAGAGTTTGGAAGATCAATCTACGGGTCGACTTTCTGGTGAAGCCTTGACCGTGTTTGAACTCTATCCTGATGTTGAAGAGGGCCATGCTGCGTATGGGGACTTGAATGGAGATGGATTTGACGATGTTGTGTTTACGCAACCGAGCGCATCGGACAGCGGTTTGACCAACAATGGGCGCGTCAGTGTTTTGTTTGGTGGAAACGAGAGTTTCGACTCATCACCACCGGTAGTGCTCAGTGGTACACAAACATCGGGATTGTTTGGTACTGGAGTTGCCGTTGGGCAGTTCTTAGGAAACGGAATGACCCAGATGCTGCTTTCCTCACCTGGCTACGATAACACGAGTCGAGCGGACGAATTCAACCACGGGCGTCTTGCGTTGTACGAATGGAACCAAACGCAATTCGATCTTGTTTGGAGTTCAATAGGGAACGACGAAGAAATGCTTGGTATGGATATCGCTCTTCTCGATGACATGAATGGTGACGGTACGCATGACATCGTTGCGCTCCAAGGAAATTGGACCGATGGGAATTCGATTGGACGACTGTCTGTCTTTGAAGGTACGTCGGAAGGGTTGGCATTCTCGCACAACATCACGGCGAGCACGGATGGGCCGTTCTTTGGACAATCGATGTCAAGCGGAGGCGATCTCAACGGCGACGGTTTTGGCGACTTGGTCGTCTCAAATTCCGGAAATGAGAATTCTCCAGTCGGATACTCCGCTATCGAAGTTTTCTACGGTTCTGCTGATGGAATTCCAACAACCTCGAACAAGAGCATCCAACGTTTGGCTTCAGGACAGTTGTTTGGAACTGTCGTGGAAATTGTTGATGACATCAACAACGATGGAATGGATGAATTATTGGTTCAGGAATTCTCTCCTACCGGGGCACCAATGTTCAGCGGTACGGTTCACCTGTTCATGGGGAACACCACTGAAAATTTCTCTGAAAGTCCTGATTGGACAAGCCAAGGAGAAGGCAATGAACGTCTTGGATGGATGTTTGCGCCAGCAGGTGACGTAAACGATGATGGATATGCTGACACCTTTATCGGTTCAGGATCGAGCTTTACACCTTCAGGTCAAATCAATCTCTACCTAGGTTCTGCAGACGGTTTTGCAGCAGCAGTGGAAACGATTCGAACAGGTAGCCCATCCGACCATCTTGGATTCATTACCTTGGGCGGCTTTGACTCAAATGCAGATGGAGCCATCGAATTTGTTTACTCGACCAGAAATTCTACTCGAGGAACCTCCTATGGAATCGATATGGTTACGGTGAGTAAGCAAGATTTCGACACAAGTCAATTTACGTTCCAAGGTGAAATGTCTGGATTGAAATTGACAACATCGAATCGTGGCGAAACGGCGATGATGTTCTCTTTGAACACATCATCATCCCATTCGCTCGTTCATCTTGAACACGTTGACGATGGTTCTCCAGGAGGCTCTTGGGTCACAGAAACACTGGCAACAGGGTCACAACCGTTCGAATTCCAATTCCATGTTTCCGCTTCTGGGCAGCCAAATTTGATTCTACTGGACGATGCGACTGGATACACTCACCATTCCACAACATCATGGGCATCCCTCCATCAAGAGATACGCACATTCAACGATTTTGGAACCTATCCTGCGTCTACAATCGATGCAAACGGTGACTTGCACATGGTCTATTCACACCCCACAATCGAAAAGATGTATTATTCACATGAGACCGAATCAGGATGGGACTCAAGTGAAATTCTATCCAATTCAAATTTGACAACAGCTCCGTCGTTATGGTTCGATGGAGCAGATATGCACATTCTCTATCGGGACTCAAATCTTGATCGACTTGAACGAGTAATCAAAACTGGAAGCGGTTGGACAACTGCTACTGAACTTGGCTCAGGTCTCGCAGTCGGCCTTGAACACGTTGCACTACAACTCTCGACAGGAACCCCGATTGTTGCAACGACCGTCAACAATTCAAGCGTTCATCAACTGCAAATTCTCGACATCGACAATGATGTTTCAACCACGCTCACCAACGTTACAGATGGCTCATCGCAATTGGCCATGTGTGTGGATTCGAGTAACACCGTCGTTCTCCTCAGCCTCGATTCGAACGGTGTCCTCGTCACACACGAGCGAAATGCAACGACTGAGGTTTGGAGCAATGTTTCGATGCAACAACTTGGGGTCTCGAGTAGCAACGATCTCTCTTGTACGCAACACGGTTCCTCACTCATCTTCGCTGTTCAATCCGCTACCGACGTTCTGTACGAACGTAGCAATTCAGGCAACTGGTCAAACTATGGTGGCCAACTGGTCACTGAAACCGGCGGGACGTGGAGCATTGTTTCAAACGGTCCCGGTGTTTTGTTGATGACAACAACGCCGACAACAAACACGCTACGTATCAACACACTCCACCTCGATGGGCGCAGCGAAGACCGTTCAAGTTGGTCTTCACATGAAATGAAGAATGTCTTCACCAATGCAAATTTCTCCTCATCTGTTGACTCGAACGGTACAATCGTCGCTGGGTATTATGATTCACTTGACCTTGATGTTGAGATGTTGCGTTTCTATGCTGATGCAGATCGAGACCTCATCTTTGACCGCATCGATGAGATGCCGAACATCGGTGAGCAATGGGAAGATGCTGATATGGATGGATTTGGTGATAATCCATCAGGCCCACTTTCTGATGATTGTCCGGCATCCGCAGGAATTTCCTACTTCTTTGTCCAAGGTTGTGATGATTACGAGCACGATGGATTTGCAGATAGTATCGATGGATGCGATACCAGCAAAGGTCGTTCTGTGTTCGACAGATACGGATGTCCAGATTACGATGAGGACGGATGGTCGAACAACGATGGCACTTGGGCGAATGGAGACCGCTTCCAACAGAATTGGAAGCAAGCCAAGGATACGGATGGAGATGGTGTTGGGGACAATTACGGTGTTGATTGTTGCGATGCCATCTTTGGTTTGTCAGGAACAGTAGAAAACAGTCCTGGTGATAAGTTCCCATACAATCCACGTCAATACAAGGACTTTGATGGTGATGGATTTGGAGATAATGAGTCCGATACACTGACTGGAGATTTCTGCCCGTGGGACTATGGAACCTCGTATCGAGACCGCAACGGTTGCCCTGATTCTGACGGCGATGGTGCAAGCGATGCGAACAGCATTGGAGGGCTTAACTGGGGTATTGCCCAAGGTGCAGACAAGTGGCCAGATGACCCAACGCAGTGGGCAGATACCGACGGCGATGGGTACGGTGACAATGGCACCATCGGAGCGACCAATCCCGACTTCTTCCCATACAACATTGCAGCTGCCGACGACAATGATAGCGATGGATATCCAGATCGTTGGACTTCATCCTATAACGGAAGCAACGGCCAAGGGCTTGTTCTTGATGGTTGTCCGGGTGTGTATGGTACTTCGATAAATCCCTCGCCCGGATGTCCAGATAGCGATGGAGATGGCTGGGCAAACACCGATGATGATTTCCCTCTCGACCCGACGCAATTCCTCGATTTTGATGGTGATGGATTTGGTGACAATGCTACAGGAAACAACGCTGATGAATGTCCGTTCCAGTTCGGTGTCGCTGATGGTACAGACGGAGTCGGTTGTCCGCTGGTGAATACCGATGACGATGACGGCGACGGTGTCTATGATGAGGTCGATTTGTGCCCTGGAACGTCCGTGTTTGAAACCGTCGATGCAGACGGTTGCGCTGATTCGCAACTTGACGATGATGAAGATGGTGTAACCAATGCGGACGATATCTGTCCAGATACCACTTCTGGAGCAACCGTTGATGCAGATGGTTGTAGCGATGATCAACTCATCCAAGACAGCGATAATGATGGTGTCGTCGACATCGATGATCTTTGTCCGGACTCAACGTTAACTGTTGATGAGAATGGCTGTGATGAAAATCAACGCGATAC
>JAPOIF010000023.1:12537-18595 GCA_029979085.1 Methanobacteriota archaeon
GAAGATGCACTCGACCAAGACCTCGATGGCGATGGATACTCAGGCGATTATACGTTTGACATCGACGAGGATACTGGACTGCGAATCAACGAAGTTGGTGATGCTTTCCCACTTGACGGAACGCAGTGGGCTGACCAAGATGGTGATGGGTTTGGAGATAATCCACTCGGAAATAATGCCGATTTCTGTCCAACAGAGAACGGTACCTCCTATCTCGATACGCTCGAGATCGGCTGTGAAGACGATGGCGACGGTTGGGCAGATAATTGGGGTCGAGACAAGTTCCCTGGCGACCCTACACAGTGGGATGATTCTGATGGTGATGGGTATGGTGACAATTGGGGCAATCCTGCGTGGAATGCCTCGAGAGATCCGGACTGGCCAGGTGTGTTTGTTGAAGATGCAACCTCGCCGGACAAGTGTCCTGAATCTCCTACAACCAATGTTGATGATGAAGGGTGCTCGAAGAGCGAAAGAGATACCGATCAGGATGGTGTCAACGATTTGCTTGACAATTGTCCTGAAGAGCCCAAAGGCCCTGATGGATATGACGATGGTTGTCCGCTTCCTAAGTCAGAAACCGATGATGAAGGAACGATGATTCTCGGCATGACCATGCCGGTCTTCGGCGGCGTCCTTGCAGGTGCAATTGTTGTTCTTCTTCTCCTCACCGTTTTGATTGGTCGAATTCGAAATCGTGGTTATGATTTCGATGATGACGACGATGATGATGACTTCTTCGATGACGATGACGACGATGATGATGACTTCTTCTCCTCGTTCCAGAGCAAACCAATGCCAAGCCGTTCAACACCTGCTGCTCGTAGTCCACCATCTCCGGGAGGCCCCTCAGGAGGGCCGCCTCCTTCAAGAGGCCCGTCCGGGCCAAAACGAGGGCCACCAGGTGGATCAACAACCCCATCGGGTCCTCCAGGGCGTGGTCCGCCCGGAGGTGCGAAACCTTCGTCTTCACCTGCGCGTCGAACGCCTGTCACTCAATCCCCAGAAACTGAACAAGTGGAAGATGCGGCACCACAGAAGAAGGTTCGAAAAGCACGTATTGAGGTTGATATGTCCCTTTTCGAAGATTGGCAAGCTGATGATCGTGATGCAGCCGTTGAATGGGTCATTGGGGAACTTGGTGAAGGTGAACAAGAGCGTACGCTTCTGATGCAATTGCAAGGAACAGGCTGGTCTGCCGAACAATCCAGAGCGATTTACGACATGGCTCGAAACCAACAATAGAGGATGATAACAGCAACCTCAAAAACAACACTCGATTGGCGGAGATAGGAGGAAGAAGGATGTCTGATGGTGTACCTGATGGAGCCTCACTTCCAGAAGGGATCGAGGTTGATGATGCTGCGGCATACTTCGGTGTGACCGATTCATCCGATGTCCTTCAACAGATGATGTCAATGGACTCAAAACAGGCGCTTTCAAAGGCACTTGAGCATTTAGCAGATATCATCCTTCGACCAGGTGAATTCGACTTTGAAGCTGCAAGTGAACGATTGCAGTGTGAAGGTGGTGAAATTTACTTCCTGATTTTCGGTCATCTCAACCTTATGGCACTTCCTGATCCGTTGCTTCAATTTGCTGGCCAGGGTGACTCAACTGGATCAGCAAATACAGCACACCCGCTTGCAACGGCCGATGTTGTTCAAGCGCTTACTCCGTTGTTTGACCCGATGCAGTTCCTCAAGATTCTCGCCATTGCATATGCAACTGGAGGAACAAGTGAGGTCGAACGCTACCTTCAGTCGATTGAATCCATCATGGCAAGCCCCTCTGACAATGTTGAGAAAATGCAAACCATGGCTGAGGAACTCAACAATTCACTCGATCTTGCGGGGCATGCTCTCCCAATGCCATTGTTTGCCAGCGAACAAGCTCAGCCCGCAGAAATCGAAATCGGTGCCGTCATTGAACGAAAAGAACCTGAACCGGCACCAGTGATTGAAGCACCAGAACCTGCACCAACACCAGTTGTTGAAGCACCAGAACCTGAAACTGTCTCAGTCCCTCTACCGACAGATACAGTCCCCCTTCCATCCGATTCAGTCCCCCTACCATCCACTGACTCCGTCCCTCTACCAACCCAAGAAGAACCGGTCGAAGAGGCTGGATTCAAGAATGAGGTCGAGGTGGACTATGCTGCCCAAGATGCCTTTGCCGGTGCTTTTGGCTCACAACTCGTTCCAGAACCGGAAGTGGTTCCTGAACCAGTTGAAGAAGTTCCATCTGAACCTGAACCCGTTGAAGCACCACTCGAGGAGGTCGTCTCTGAACCCGAGCCCGTTGTTGAACAGGAACCTGAAGAAGAATGGGTAAGCGATGCAGAACGATTCATCGCTGCGGATGTTGATGATTCAGGTAGCCTTTCTGTTGAAGAACTCGCTGTCGCAGCGAACGTGACAATGCAGGAAGCAGAGGAATTGCACAGTGCAGCCGATACGGATGGTGACGGAGAAGTCTCGCTCTCAGAATTTGTTTCCTCTGAAGCGGCACAAAAGATGTCTTCCTTGCCTCGTCCGGTTGCTCCTGTCCGCAAGCCGATTCAGTCCCAACAACAACCTCAACAGCAGCCCCAACAACCAGTACGGCAACAACCAACCTCTCCTGGTGTTGCCGCTCCTCAGATGGGCTGGCAACAGCCTCTACCACAGCAACCGATGCAACAGCCGATGCAGCAACCAATGATGCCGCAACAACCAACGATGAATATCCAACCAACAATACGTTCGGGTATTCACTGTCGTGGATGCGGAATTGGATTGGATCCAAATTGGCGATTCTGTCCGGTCTGTGGAAACATGAACATGAGTGCTCATCGCTAATTCTCATCGGCCATGAATTCGCCTGCCTCAGTTAGGCAAGAGTCATCAAGCCATACGCTTGGTTCTGCGAGAACACCTGAAACGTGAATGCCTGCATTTGAACTTCCACCAAGCCGTGAATTGTCTCCAATTGAGAAGTAACAACTTCCCATTCGTTTCTCATCTTCAAGAACGTTACCGACAAGTCGAGCACTTGGATTCATACCGAAACCGAATTCTGCAACTGTCCAGACACTCTCACGGTCTTTCGCCTTGAGATTCTTTGCGACCTCGCCATAAGATTGACGAATCGTCGCTGCAAGACTTCCACCTTTGACATCGACAACGGTTCCATCTTCGACAATCAATTCAACAGGTTCCTCAATGAGCGTGGAATCCCATGAGCCATCAATGACGATGGTTCCATTCATTGTCCCCTCTTTTGGAAGAATAAACACCTTGCCTGCGGGAAGATTTGTCAACATTCTCGGCCGATTGCATATGCCGTTATCGTCAAGTTTCCAATCGCGCCAATTGACTTCAAACGTGACATCAGTACCTGATTCGGATTTCACGTTGATGATTCGTCGCCGACGAAGGAAATTCGCAATGTTTGAAATTCGACGTTTGACATCTTGGAAGTCTGCCGTCATTCCTCCTTCGGTATACAATTCGAATGTCATACCTGGCATTGTTGCTATTCGAGCTCCATCTTTCAGTGCTTGACGCGCCGCTCTTGTGTGAGTTAGCGAATACTTTGTAGCGGCAATAACGACTTGTTGTTGACGCATCAACGCCGCAACGGGCGAGGGGGGCTCCTCTCCATGGTGACGAGATTTCGGCATGACGATGAGCAAAACACGATCTGAACGTTTCTGCGTTGCAATGTGCAAGGATTGACCAATTTCAGCAGTCGTTGGATCGCAGACGATGAGAACGTTCTCTCCACGCCGGATGTCCATACAGATTTGCACAACCATATCTGAAATCGCATGAAGGCGTTCCTCATCGTTTGTTGGTTCAGTCAGACGTTCCATCGTTTGAGAATCCTCGAAGGGTTCCGAATCGAGGAGTGCGTTGATGTCTTCGTCTACCTCGCTGATATTGACCTCACCATCCTTGTCTTTTCGACGGAATGGATGGGCCATGTTTACCCATACACTCATGGATATTGAATGTGTGGATAAATTCAAGCAAAAAGTACCATACGAGTCTTGATGAAGAACCAATGTCGAGGCTTGGCTATGAGCGACAAGGCAGCGTTCCTCAATCGAGTACAAGACATACACCGAATAGGAAGCATCCAAGGGCATTTGGGGTGGGATCAAGAAACCTTGATGCCTGAAAAGGGTGCAAAGTCAAGAGGTGAAATCATGGCCTGGCTTGCCGCTTTAGCTCATGAAAAAGTCACAGATTCGGAAATGGGAGCATTGCTTGAACGACTCGAAGGAAGGAACGACCTCGACGAAGGCGAGCAAGCCAATGTAAGGGAATTCAGGAAGCGCTATGACAAAGCAACAAAACTCTCTGCTGAGTTTGTTTCGACCTTTGCACAAGCCCGTAGTGAGGCACTTGTCGCATGGCAAAAGGCTCGAAAGAATGCAGATTTTACTGCGTTTTTACCACATTTGCAGACACTCGTTGATCTAACTCGTCAGAAGATCGATGCATATGGCTATGAGAGCACTCCCTATGATGCACTCCTCGATGAATACGAATCGGGTATGACCGTAGAAGATTACGATCCATTGTTTGAAGGTCTACGTGATCGTCTTGTCCCACTGCTCAAGCGCATCTTAGAGGCCAAGAAAACCAACCCAGATCCAACCTTGCCAGAAGGTTTGAAATTCCCTGTCGACAAGCAAGAAGCCTTCTGTACAAAGGTGAGTCAGCGCATGGGTTTCGATTTTGCCGCAGGTCGAATGGATGCATCAACGCATCCATTTTCAGCGGGTATATGGCCTGGCGATACTCGCTTTACAACCCGTTATGATGAACTCGATCCCTTTTCTTGTCTGTACGCTGTAATGCATGAAACAGGTCATGCGCTCTATGAACAAGGTTTGGACGAAAACCACCGTTTTACTCCTCGAGGTGATGCAGTATCTCTTGGTGTGCATGAGTCGCAATCGAGACTCTGGGAGAACCAAATTGGTCGAACGCCAGAATTCTGGAATGTCGTTATGGCTGAATTCAAGGAATCGTTCCCAGATGCTCCGTCATGGGATTCGACAACGCTGAACCGAATCGCAAACGCCGTTGAACCTGGTTTTATCCGCGTCGAGGCAGATGAAGTGACGTACAACCTTCACGTTATGCTGCGTTACGAAATTGAAAAGAAAATCTTCAATGAAGATTATCCGTTGGAACAACTCCCAACATTGTGGAATTCGATGATTTCTGATTGGTTTGGGTTGACCGTTCCATCCGATGACTTGGGTTGCCTGCAGGATATTCATTGGTCAATGGCAGCGTTTGGCTACTTCCCAACATACACACTTGGGAATCTGTATGCTGCGCAATTATTAGAAGCAATGAGTGAAGATTTAGGCTCAATTCAACAATCGATCTCTTCAGGTGATTGGTCTTCAATGCTCGACTGGCTGCGTGAACGAGTGCACAAGCGAGGAAGTGCATTGTTGCCAGCAGACCTTATCGAAGAAGCCACGGGTTCCCCGCCTTCAAGCGAACCTTTCCTTCGGTACGTCGAAGAAAAGTACGGAGCAATTTACTCACTCTGATTCTTCGGAAGAATCATCGCCACTTGACGAACCAACAAGTCGGTTAATGCGCTCTGTTAATTCCATGATTGCGTCACTAAGGTCGTTGCTTCGGTCGTCTTCATGATCGGTTCCAAAGGTCGTTCCAAGCAATGTAATCATTGCTCCAGAGAGCATCATGACGGCTGGCCAGTAGATGTCCTCTGCCACCATTCCATCAGTTGCAATCATGCCACCCCAAATCGCGCCCGAAATGAATATGATCAATCCAATCATCATTTGTTGGTATCCTTTTCCTAATTGTTCTTCCATACTGCTCATGTTTCCCAGTGGGAAATTCTTCATCGAGTATATAAGTGCGGTTGTCAATTTATCTCAGATGAACTAATTCCAAGGGGTCATAAGCAGTGGCGAACCGGTTTCACCCTCTGCTACCAGAATGGCTCCTTTTGGTCCAGTCGAATCATTTCGTTCAAACACTGGAACACCACCCACAACGGTCAGTGTTGGCCAACCTAC
>JAPOIF010000240.1 GCA_029979085.1 Methanobacteriota archaeon
CGTCCTCGTTGAGGAAGGCTTTCGTGGTTTGGTCTCGCATCCCTTGAAGTTCAAGCGATGGGTCATATTCATAGTCTGCTTCAGCGATCTTTTCGGGGAGCTTGAAGTAATCATCAGCTCCAACTGAGCCTGCTTCCACAAACTCAGCGTTTTCACTTTCGTTGTTATCAACGTAGCCGCTCATTGGCATGAGCACCATCAACGCGCACAACAACAGTGCAACCCCAATACCGCCGAAGACGGTTTTCTTCTGGTTTTTCTTGTTTCCCAACATATGTCATTCACCCCATACGGACTGTATGCACTGCATCCCACGCCTTACACCATTTATATTGATTGGGGTGCAAAATGTTTGAAAATCTAAGCGAGTGCGGGTAAGGTGGCGTGGTATTTCGACAAAAAAATTCCATCATCCTTCTCGTAAATTAGACTATTTTTTGAAAAAAAATATCAGGAGACGGTGGTGGTGCTTGAACCCACCGTTTCTCCGCCCTCAGCTAGCACGTGGTACCTCGCATCATCAAACGCTTCCGGAATCCTCCTTGCT
>JAPOIF010000241.1 GCA_029979085.1 Methanobacteriota archaeon
AGTTTGATCACTGCATCTGATTCTTCATTTCACAAGCCTTGCAGATTTCTCCACTACAAATTTGACCACATTCTGGGCAGTTAACCGCCTTAGCCGTGCGGAAGCCACCATCAGCCAATGCGTGTAACTTCTTCACATCGTCAGCCATGCGAAGCAAACCATGCCTAGTTCCTGGAACGTCTGCTTCCATCATTGCTACCGTTTCTCGATGCCGAAATCGCAATGCTCCTTCACCATGAGGGCATTCCTCATGGTGTATTGGCAATCCACGATGCAGCGCGTAAAGATGAATTTCTTGTTCAGGAATCCATCGCAGTGGAACGATTCTTGGCACCATTCCTTCCAAAGGTGTGCTAGTGTGTGGAGCAAGTCTTAGTGTTCTTTCTAGGTCGCCATTTTGCATATTCATCATGATTGTTTGAGCCATGTCGTCTAAGTTGTGACCTAAAGCAATAACATCAGCACCTACACGGTCTGCAAGGTGATTTATTCCCTGGCGTCTAAAGACACCACAATAGGAACAGGGTGCTTTCTTTTCCTCCATTG
>JAPOIF010000242.1 GCA_029979085.1 Methanobacteriota archaeon
AGATGGGTCATAATGCAAGGGATTGGCACCATAGCACTCAGGTGTACCGCGCATACTCACACAAATATGCATCAATCACGCATGTGCTCCTGCGGAGAGCGGCGGCGGCATGGTGGCATTTGAGTAGAATGCAAAGTCCATGCGGGTCACAATGACCGCCATTGGTCATTTTACTCAAGATGGGTCATAATGCAAGGGATTGGCACCATAGCACTCAGGTGTACCGCGCATACTCACACAAATATGCATCAATCACGCATGTGCTCCTGCGGAGAGCGGCGGCGGCATGGTGGCATTTGAGTAGAATGCAAAGTCCATGCGGGTCACAATGACCGCCATTGGTCATTTTACTCGAGATGGGTCATAATGCAAGGGATTGGCACCATAGCACTCAGGTGTACCGCGCATACTCACACAAATATGCATCAATCACGCATGTGCTCCTGCGGAGAGCGGCGGCGGCATGGTGGCATTTGAGTAGAATGCAAAGTCCATGCGGGTCACAATGACCGCCATTGGTCATTTTACTCGAGATGGGTCATAAT
>JAPOIF010000243.1 GCA_029979085.1 Methanobacteriota archaeon
TCACCGTGTCGAACTAGCATTGAAGACTCTCTCCTTTCCTGAGCTTGCAGGAATGCCCCGTGCGATTCTTCAAGGAATCTGGGCGGGCTGGTCTTACCTACCAAGATTGACCTACCTCCTTCTTGGCTGGTTAGCTCAACCTCCGGAACAGGCAGTCCGTCTCTTTCTAGATGCGAGTAGGAGTCCCATGACTTGAGTCCCTTGATTTCATCCAGTCCAGTACCTGGGACCTCAATTCTCTCCTCTTGTCCGCCGGGGAATCTCTTGTTCTCAGCATTGTATGTGCGAATGAAGGCTGACCTGCCTAGAGCTCTCTCGACTGAAGACTTGTTCATGATAACGGCATCTTGCATGTTGTAACCATGATGGCTGACTATTGCTACAACGAAGTTCTGCCCTCCTGGCCTATCATCGAATTTAGTGGACTTCATGGCACGAGTACCTACAATTGACCGCTGAGGATAGTGCATCACGTGCGCGCGAGTATCAGGTCTAAGTCTGAAATTTGCGCTAGCGACCCCGAGGCTCTGTTTCACCATTGCTGT
>JAPOIF010000244.1 GCA_029979085.1 Methanobacteriota archaeon
TGGAGAGATTCGTCTTTCCGAGATGCGAGGGGATGTTATCATCCTCGACTTGATGGCGCACGACTGTTCGAATTGTCATGCTGTTCAAGCTCACCTTGAGGAAAACATGGACGATTGGAAAGCGACGGCGGATGCGAATGGAGTTGGTTTCCATATTTTCGGCTATGGTGCTTGGTATCAGGAATCCTTGGAATATCTCAATGAATCCGGAGGAGAGTACACTGTTCCATTGTATCCAACGGGACTAGGTTCAACAGAAGCAGCCATCCTAGAAGACGGTTCTACAACCGATCCAAAGAAGCTGTTCACAACTGCCGGAACTGGCCAAATTCCAGTTGTTATGGTCATCGATGTTGAAGGATACATCGTTGAACGACAAGCGACAGGAACGCCGATTAGTGGATGGGGTGATTTCAACTCTGCCGTTGAGGATGCGATTACTGGAGATGTTCAAACAACCATCGATGACCGAATCGCATGGGAAGAGCCGTCAACATCCTTCATCGCAGTGTTCGCTCTTGGGATGATTCTTTCCATTCTGGT
>JAPOIF010000245.1 GCA_029979085.1 Methanobacteriota archaeon
CGGCCACGCGCACCATTCTCCGAAGCACCCTGTCCAGGCGGTCTTGCACTTGGCGTTGGACGACGGCAGGTGTTGCTCCTGCCATTCTGTACCCCATCGGTAGGCGCCCTCCGAGCAGATTGAGCAGGAGCATCTGTTCTCGTGCTTCGACACCCTTCAGGGTAGTTTCCACCTGTTCCACTGAAAGACTCGCTTTCGCCAAAGCCTTCAGCAACGTTCCTTGCTGTTTTTCGTTGAGGAGTCGTTGAAATCCACCTTTCTTCAGCAACCAATCTTCTCCACGTCGCTGGTGTTGTGTGGTCATCGCCGACCAGAGGGCGGTGTTGAGCCGGTCGGTACGGGGTACGCGTTCAACCATGCCGGTGGCTCGGAAGCGGTCGAGAATACGGCCGATGCGGGCTTTCTGACCACCGTGCAGCTCAACCGCTTCATCCAACGACAGCGGGAGGTCCCGTTGCAACATGGTGGTGAACAGGCGAACGGAGATGGAATCTTCTGCCAGTTCTTGGCCGGGGCGTTCACCCAGTAATCCAAAGTCGTT
>JAPOIF010000246.1 GCA_029979085.1 Methanobacteriota archaeon
CCTTGGGGCAACACTCGCCCTTCGTATGAACTCACCGTGTCGTTGTAGGCTTTTGCAGCCTTTGACAAATGGCCTCCAACCTTGTTGAAGTGTTCAACCATCGTCATGACACGCTTGTAGAATTCCCGTGAGACATCGTAGATTTCTCGAGCCCCCTCAGCCAATGCGTGTTGTTGCCAGTACAGGGCAACCGTACGCAGCAAGCCGAGCATGGTCACGGGTGTCGTGACGAGGACAGATTTGCTCATGGCGTATTCCATCAAATCGGGGTCCACCGTGAACGCCGCTGCCGCCATAGCTTCGCTTGGAACAAACATGACGACATGATCAAAATCACCCTCGATCGACTCTTGGTACCCCTTTGAACTCAAGTCAGCGATACGGCCTCGCATGGCTTTGGCGTGTTTGACGAGGAGCGCATCTTGTTCAGGGCCCGCATCGAGTTCTACCGCCTCCAAGTACTTCTCTCCGATCGCCTTGGAGTCAATGGGAATCACGGCTTGTTCGGGAAGGGTAACGACAAAGTCAGGTCGAGAACCTC
>JAPOIF010000247.1 GCA_029979085.1 Methanobacteriota archaeon
CATATTCCGAAGAATATAGGAAGTCCTATTAGGTAATCTGGAGATCAAAGGATGCATGCGCCTCCCTCCAGCTTTTCGCAGCTAGCCACGACCTTCTTCAGTTTCTCAAGCCAAGTCATCCACCATACGGCGTATCTAAGCTTACTATTCAGTTTACCTTAACCATGATAATGTATCATGATTGCAATGATTCTCGATTGAGATGGACTTGAAGTGATTTGAACACCTAACCTCCCGCTTGCAAAGCGGGCGCTCTACCAGATTGAGCTACAAGCCCCTATGATGATCAATATATAATGTTCTACAAGAGCACCCGCAAGTGCTCTTGTAAAAGGAGGTGATCCATCTGCAGGTTCCCCTACAGATACCTTGTGTTGACTTAATCCGCCTCACTGAGCTATGATTTGAACCTACCCGAAAATAGATCCTCACCATAACCCTGCTCGGTTGACTTGACAGGCAGTGAGTGCAAGGGCCAGGGACGTATTCACCGCGCGTTAATAACACACGATTACTAGGGATTTCGGCTTCATGAGGGCG
>JAPOIF010000248.1 GCA_029979085.1 Methanobacteriota archaeon
AGCAGCACAAAATTGTGCACCAGAGCGCGTGCAGCAGCACAAAATCGTAGAGCAAAACGCGTGCAATAGCACAAAATCGTGCACCAGAGCGCGTGCAGCAGCACAAAATCGTAGAGCAAAACGCGTGCAATAGCACAAAATCGTGCACCAGAGCGCGTGCAGCAGCACAAAATCGTAGAGCAAAACGCGTGCAATAGCACAAGATCGTGCACCAGAGCGCGTGCAGCAGCACAAAATCGTGCACCAGAGCGCGTAAATCAGCACAAAATCGTGCACCAGAGCGCGTGCAGCAGCACAAAGTCGTTCTGACACAGGGGCACCAGCAGAGTCCTGTGCCAACTCTGAAACTTCACCCCCCCCCCTCCCCCTCTTCTTGCCAAGTTGTGCCCCAGCCCCTGGGCAGGGCACAACTTAGCAAGAAGAGAGGGAGGGGGGATGAAAGCACCAGAGCGCGTGCAGCAGCACAAAATTGTGCACCAGAGCGCGTGCAGCAGCACAAAATCGTAGAGCAAAACGCGTGCAATAGCACAAAAT
>JAPOIF010000249.1 GCA_029979085.1 Methanobacteriota archaeon
CTTCAATGTTCAAAATAATTCCACGGCTGACTTCTTAGCTCCAGTCCTTCTTGCTAATCCAACGGCTGATCCCTCAGGATCATCCTTCCGCCTTGAATTTGGAGACTTCAGCAACACTCTCAACGTCGATACAAACCTCGTACAACAGGCCTTCAACCTCACCGTCAACGGCAACACTCTCGATGCTTCTCAATACTCCATCAGCCGAGACGGTTCGACAGCTCTCAGCTTCAACCTCACCGACCGCATCTACAACGACCAAACCCTCACCGTCTCCTACAACCCGGCTGATCTCAACGGCGCCACACCTGCTCCGGACTTCGCTCCTCCTGGTGCTCTCACCGATGACGCAGGCAATCCTGTTGCCGCCTTCAGCCAACTCATTGATACATCTGCAATCGCAGATTCCGCTCCAGACATAACCCCCCCTCAGGTCACTGCTTCCTCCACGTCAATCGACGGGCAGACCATTTCTCTGAACTTCTCAGAACAACTCGCCTCCACACCCGATTTCAACTCCTTCCGCATCAAC
>JAPOIF010000024.1:0-8435 GCA_029979085.1 Methanobacteriota archaeon
GATTCATCGATGCCAACACTGCAATCGACTTCGAACACATCTCCCTCGTGTTCGACTTTGAAGGACCTAACCCAAGTCGTGACGCACAACGAATTTCCTACTCTGGATTGAACAACACCTTCTGGAGTGAAAGCAACTACATCCATCTTCTACCTACCAGTTCAATGCGTGAAACAACGAACGAATCTGGTCTTCCATGGATCATTGTCACGTACAATTTCGTCTTTGCATGGGATTGGCCTGATGAAGAGATGGGTGACCTTGCACTCTTGTTCAAGGAACGTGGTTCCTCCGAAGATAGGGAATTGCTCATCTTGGAGCATACCTTCCGTGTCGAGAACGATTTCACACTCTCACCAACCGACTACATTGTTGAAGATGTGAGTGAACCAAGAACTGGCCCTGTTGCAGATGGCACCCGTGTTCGTAAAGACGACCGACTCGCTTTCAGTGGTCGTGTTGTCTACGAAGGTAGTAACGTCCCAGCACCTCGAGACGTGGGAATTTTGGTCGAAGTCTTTGATGGCGAAAAATTGTGGAGCGATGGTTCTCTTACCGACGATGGAGAATACCTCATCGAAGTACCACTCGATTCTGCAAAGTCCCTGCAATCATCTCCAACACGAACCTGTTTGATCTCCATTACGAACATTCCTGGCCGTGGTGAAGACATGACGGGGACGCTTGTCTCAACAACGCTTCGTGTGATTGTTGATGATGCCGCACCTCGCGTGGTTCGTCGAATGGCTCCTCTCAACGTGATTGATGTCTCTCCATCCAACGATTTGACATCGATCTATGTTGAATTCCAAGGTTCTGAAGATGCTGATCTCACAGGATCGGAACAAATGATTCATTGGGTCATGCGTGACCAAACCCGAACCGTCACCATCGGTGCTGGTTCATCGTTGCTCGGTATGCAACAAGAAGGTCAAACCGTCTATTGGACGGGTGAAGTTGACATTACGGCAGGAGGAAGCATTGTTCCACAGGCTGGTGACTTTGTCGGATTCTACGTGACCGGTTGGGATGCAGCTGGGAATCAGTTCCCTGTTGTCTCCAATTCCGAAGCGAGTCCAATCCCTGAATTGGCCTTTGATGACACCGACTTTGAGCGTCAATGGGTTCGCCTCGGTGCAGTTGGACCCGAATTGCGTGTGAAGTCCATCACGGTATCCGACGACCACGTATCGCCTGGAACCGATGTTGAAATCACGGCAACCGTCATCAACAACGGTGGTCCAACAACCTCTCAATTCAAGGTCGCATTCTTTGCCGGTGATTCTGAAGATCCATTCGATGTCAAGGCCATTGTTGGTATCGAAGCGGGAGAAAGCATTCCTGTCACGGTGAATTGGGAAGTTGAGAACGTTGATCGTGTCCGTGTCGAAGTGGATTATGGTAACGTCTTGGTCGAAGTCAACGACAACGACAACACAGCCGAACACGACATCAACATCGCCTACGGCCAGTACCTTGGCTGGTTGGACTCGCCTCGTGAGCATCCACTCGCGTGGATTTTCGCAGTGTCCACAATCCTCATTCTCGTTCTTGTTGCAACCGTTGCAAGTCGAACCGCCGTTGATCTCGGCGATGGTGCTTTCGCAGAAGACGAAGAAATGGATTGGGACGATGACGAAGACGAAGACGACTTCGACGAAGACGATGACTTCGACGAGGACGATGACTGAGTCTCTTCGTATTGACAAATCCTCAAGAAGGGTGGACAGACAGATTCCTCCGCGGGGGTGGGGAGAGTATGTCGGATGTTTTTTCGCTGCTTCATCCTCAATTACAAGAATTCCTTGCAGAACGCGATTGGAAACCAACCCCTGTACAGGAACAAGCGATTCCTGAATTGATGGATGGGAACGAGCGTTTGCTCATCGCCCCAACAGGTTCTGGAAAGACGCTCGCAGCCGTCTTACCGCTTCTTCATCGTTGTAAGGTCGAAGCATGGAAACCGCTTTCCATTCTCTACATCACACCCTTGCGTGCATTGAATCGTGACGTTGATCGCAGGCTCGCTGAGTTGAGTGAAGCACTGGACCTACGCTTCGCTCTTCGTCATGGTGATACACCCACAAACGAGCGCTCCAAGCAGGTTCGTCGACCACCTCATCTTTTGGTTACAACACCAGAAACGTTCCAACTCATGTTCACTGGCCATCGATTGCGTGCCATGCTTTCATCTGTTCAAGCGGTAATCATTGACGAGGTTCACGATTTGGCGGCAAGCGAACGTGGTTGGCAATTGCGTCTCGGATTGCAACGATTGGAAGCACTCTGTGGGCGAACCTTGCAAAAGGTAGGGCTTTCAGCGACGGTTGGAAATCCTGAGCATGTGGCTTCGTGGATTTCTGATTCATCTTGTCAGCCCATTCTCGCACCTGCTGAACGTTCGACCGTCCTGACTGTCGAAACAGCGCCTCCTTTGCCCGAAGATGAAGTCGGAGCCATGGAGATGCGCCTTTCACCAAGAGCACATGCTACATTCCGTTTGCTCGGGGAGATCGTTGAGAAGGATCCACCATGTCTTGTCTTCGTGAACAGTCGAAATGCTGCAGAAACTGTTGCACAACGCCTGCAGACAATGGCACCCCACCTCGCCATCGGAGTACATCACGGTAGCCTTGCTGCCGAAACGCGTCAAGACATGGAAGAAAACATACGCAATGGTTCACTTCAGGGGCTGATTTGTACATCAAGCCTTGAACTCGGCATCGATGTTGGTTCGATTCGAAAAATTGTCCAGTTGGAGAGCCCAAGATCGGTCGATCGAATGTTGCAGCGTGTTGGTCGAGCCGACCACCGTATTGGAGGAATTGGTCGCGGCCATCTCTTGGCATGGGAAACGGATGGTCTTGCCGAATCAGCCGTTGTTGCGCATCGTTCCCATCTTGGTGCGATTGAAGATGTTGAATGGAGGAATCGTCCGTACAGTATTGCTGCGAATCAAATCATGCTTATGGCGCACAGTTTCAAAGTGGTACGAATCGATGACGTGCACGAAATCTTTTCCAAAACCGAACAGTTCGATGATTGGACACGAGAGGATACTGAGAATGTCCTTGCTGTACTTTCCGACCGTTGGTTGCTCAAGTACTCGCTCAAACCGAGCGAAATGCCGTGGTATCGATGGCCAAAACACCTCTACCTTGCCGCCAAGGAAGCCATTCCAGATGCTGATTCCTGGCCGGATGAGTTGCCTCGATACGATGTTGCTGAAGAGGACATTCCTGTCGAATACAAGGGCATGCAGATGCCTGTTCCTCAAGAATTCAAGGATGGATGGTTTGCATCTGCCGGACGCACGCGTCGATGGGTTGAGCATCATTTGTCCATGATTCCAGACAAGCAATCCTATCGTGTTCGAGACGTTGTCACACGACGAACCATTGGAAACGTTGACGAAGCCTTTGTGCTCGAGTTGAACGGTAGTGGAGAAGAAGAGAATGGGCAAATCAGGCAATTCGTCATGGCTGGACGCACCTGGACAATCGTCGATGCAGACCCTGAACAAAGCGAAGTCTTGGTCGCCCCAGTCTCAGTGCAAGGAGAGGCACCAACGTGGGTTGGTGAATTACCGCCCGTCCCCGCAATTGTTGCTCGGAACATCGGTCGATTACGTCGATTGATCGCCGAAGATTTTGGTCTGATTGAAGCAAAAGAATCGGATCAACTCGATGTTGCTGGCTTGCTTGCTAACGATGGTCTTCCCTTAACAGCGTATCCGCTTGATGGTGAAGCCATTGGATTGCTTGCTGATACCATCACACGACATATTGACGCTACGGAGGCTCTTCCAGATCAACAGACCATCACGATTGAACGTCGTTCTGAAGCACTCGTCATCAACATGTGTCAAGGTACACTCATCAACGAAACGATTGGGCATTTGCTCCTCGCCATGGCATCGACCCAGACCGGACGATGGGGTGGCTTGCTCGTTGAACCAACACGACTCCACCTTTCTGGAGCAGACATTGAACCAGAGCAGGTGATCGATTGGCTGAATGAGCTTCCAGCAGATGGAATCGAAGGACTTCTCTCCGTTACGCTACCAAATTCTCGACAGGTTCGATGGCGTTTCGCTCAAGTTGCGAAAACGTTCGGAATTCTCCAACACGGTGTCGATCCTCGTAAAATCAATCTCAATGCCTTGGTTCGAAAATACCGAGGAACCATTGTGCTCGAGGAAGTTCTCAACAAGCTCTACTACGAACGTATGGACATTGAAGGTGCAAAGGACGTGTTGCGTGGCATTCAATCAGGCCTCCTCGATGTCATTGTCACACCACCTGGTCCTCTCGGATTATCAGACCGCAGCCAGAAGGATTTGTTGCTACCAAACTGGGACAACGAGGCCGTTCGTGCTCAACTTCGGCTACGTTTGATGAACGAACGTGCTGTCTTGTGTTGTCTTAAATGCCGTGCAATACGACGATTCCGTGTTGAGCGATATCCTCAATTAAAGAATCCAAGCGAATGCATCGCTTGTCAGGGACAAATGTTGGTCTGTGCTCGCGAAGGTCTTGAGAAAATGCTCGAGGAGTGGGTCGCTTCAGAGGAAGAAAGCGACCGAAATCGAATGATTCGAAATGCCTCATTGATCAAAACGCATGGATTCCATGCTATCGTTTGCCTCATGGCTCGTGGTGTTGGTGAGGCGACAGCACAACGTATCCTACGAAAAGGCAACAGCAAAGACATTGAAGGCGTACTGCAATCGATTCATCATGCTGAAATCGAGTATGCGAGAACCCGACGATTCTGGGGGTAGTCACTCGAACTCAACGTTTCGGAGTTTGATTCCAGCTTCTTTCATCATGTTGGTGGAACGCGTGAAATCTTCCATCCAACGTTCAGGAATGTTGTTTGTTCCTGCATAAACGACCTCAACGATTCCTGCTTGAATCAACGAACGAGCACACCGTGTGCATGGCGGCCATGTCACATAGGCTGTGCAATCCTTGAGGGAAACGCCAACACGAGCAGCATGCATGATCGCATTTTCTTCAGCGTGACAAATAAGTGGGTACTTTTCTTCACGGTTCTCAAGTCGATCTGTGGAATCATCAATACCTCGAGGAAATCCATTGAAGCCTGTTGAACGAATCTCTCGGTCTTCACCGACAACGACGCATCCGACTTTTGTCGATGGGTCTTTGCTCCACGAACTGATGTGGTTGGCCAACTCAAGAAATCGTACATCCCACTTTGAACCCATCTTGACCAACTCGGGGTTATGCTTCATCCCTTTGAGTCTTTGCAGGGAACAATTCCATGTGTTCTGTACCCCAATAATCAAACGATTCGTACAGCTCACCAATGAGATACAACGATCCAATGGCAACGGTAAAGCTCGGCTCGATCTCCCTCAAGCAGGAAAGCGTTCTTTGTGCATCCTCTCGCTCATAGATGGTGCTCGATGAAGGCCAATCGAGTTCACGCAGTGCTTGAAGAGAAACGCCAGCGTATCGTCCGAACTGTGGCTTCGTGAGCACGATCGATTCGGGCGGTACTTGTTGACACAAATCGAGCAATGGTTGCGCAAATTCAACCAAATCATGTTGCGGTGTACATCCAAACACAAGCGTCCACGCGTCTTTTTGTTCGATACGGTGGCGTAGTTGAGGAAGCATACGCAACAATCCACTCGGATTGTGTGCAGCATCGAAGAGAATCGAGGCTCGCCAAGGTGCTGGAAGTTCTTGGAATCGACCAGGCCAGTTCAACAGCTGTGTCGATTGCTCAAGTCCGTTAGCATCGAGGCCAATCGCTTCAAGCGTTGCTTTTGCCAGCAACAACGCTTCCTGTTCAAAGGATGCCGTTTCAGGAATGGTAACCCATTGAATCGGTGCTTCTGCCTGCGTTTCATTGAGTTCGCTTCTTCCGGCATTTTTTGCCTCGAGTTCAATGGATGCACGTGCCTCTACGTCGTCTACATTGCGAACGATCATCGGCTTCCCTGGACGGGCAATAGCGGCCTTTTCAGCGGCAATTTGAGCCAGCGTATCACCGAGAACATCCCGATGCTCGAGGCTAAGAGAGGTCAAGATGCTGACGTCCGCTTGAAGAATTCGTGTTGCATCAAAACGACCACCAAGACCTGTTTCAACGATGAATACGTCGACGTTGTTTCTCTCTGCACAAAGACACGCAACAAGAAACGTGATTTCAAAGAAAGTCAATGCTTCATCCAAAACTGATTCTGCTTCCTGAATCGTGGAGAGGAAGGCATCAAACTGTTCGGATGCAATCGGTTGACCATCAAGACGTACACGTTCTTCGATACGAACCAAATGAGGAGATGTGAACATTACACTCGATTGTCCAAGTTGATGCAAATGGGTTGCAAGCGTTGCACAGAGTGTTCCTTTTCCGTTGCTACCGGCAACGTGGAGGATGGTTGCATTATCCTTGGATTGAATCAATGTCTGATGGATTCGGAAAACACGTTCAAGACCAAGATCCATACCACGCTTCTTGCTTTCAGCAAGCCATTCACGTACGTTGGATGTCATCGACCTCAAACCGTCCTTGCGGCTGGTTCTCATAGGTGTAGCGATGCAACGATTGTCCCTGCAACCATCGATGCGCTCAAATGTGGTTCGTGTCTGGAAGTGGTATGAGCGACGTTGCAGGAGACTTTCGCCGTCAACTCCCATCGATGATTGGGATGGCGGGAATGTTCGTTGCCACCATCTTCCTTGCCATGTACATCCGTCCATGGTACGACAAGGCAGGATTGCAAGCTTTCGGAGAAGCAGGAGCCTCTCAATTACGATACATTGGACTTGAATTGTTGATGATTTTCGTCTTCACTGCTGCGATTTTGATGCTTGCAAAATACAAGAAAGAGTGGGTCATCAAGTACGGAATTATGGGGATTCTGTTCATAGCATTGCTCTACGCAAGCATTCCACTTGCCCATCAACTCATGGTCGATGATAGCGTCACACCGTTTGAATACGAATCAACGGATGATGCAGAGGCCACGTATTTGACCGAGATTGGCATGGACCAGTACCTCGATACCATTCGATCAAACCAAAGTGGAGAACTCATCAATACCATCCGATTGATGCAATGGGGTCTTGAGGATCCAGTATGGACAACCGATATCCCTCATGGTAACGTTACCTACGAATTCTCTGAGTTGATCGTTGTTCCTGGCCCAGATTGGGTGACCATCAACAATGGTGCGTTTGTCAATACGCTCTCACTTGCTGACGGTTCGGTCGTTTCAACCTACGAATGTTTCTACTTCGATGCGCAAGGCGATCTGCGACCCCTCGTTGAAACTGGATGTATTCTTGCTACAGAAACAGAGGATGCCCTCTACATTGTTGACGCTGGAGAAAAAATTCACCGCTTCAACACCGACCGAGAAAACTCACCCAACCAGTTATCGGTCAAACAGGCAACATGGCAACTCCCTCCCGATATGAAAGTGGTTGATGTTCTCGTTGAGGCTGAACTGCTGAGTGATGATAGCCTTTTGATTGTAAGCGAAGAGTACGCTGGAGTCGTCCGACTGAACCAAACTGCGGCCTTCCCTGAAGGAGGCATCTACGAGCCTGCACACATTCTTATCGAAGCTTCAAACGAAGCAGGATTCTCCTCTGCTGACGTTGGATACTCGAACATTGCCGATGTCCCGATGAATGAATCGACAAGCGGAGAACAACTCATTGTGCTCGGAACTGCAGATGGTGACATCCATGCATGGTCGTTTGAACCAACCGCATCAACGAGCAGCCCTGATACGCTGAACAAAGAATCTGGAGTCAGCATCAATGGGTTCGCTTCGGAAATCCGTGATGTCCGATTCACCGATATTGATGCGACAGGTTATACGGAACTTCTGATTACAACCGGAGATGATGCACGTCTACTCTATGGACCATCGATGGTTCAGCGATTGATCATCGACGTTCCTGAAGGCGAGAATGTTGCAGTCACCTTTGGTGAAACGCCTCAAGATGTTGAGGATGAAACAATCCATTTCTATGCCACTGTTATCGATGGAACCTACACCACTTCCAGCGGCGTCGTTGACGCATCCATGTTCCTTGTTGGAGGCCTTGTGATGGAAGACATCCCGACCATCATCGGTCTTCTCTTCAGCCTCCTGCTCATGATTCTCCTTTACGTACACAGTGAATGGTACGTCGTGAACACCGTTGGGATTCTTGTTGGAAGTGGTGTCATCGTCATGCTTGGTGTTTCATTCGTTCCAACATTGATCATGGTCTTCATGGTTGCAGCAGCGATATACGATGCCTGGGCGGTGTACAAATCGAAGCACATGCTCGATCTTGCTGATACGATGATGAATCTCAATTTACCTATCCTCTTGGTTGCTCCTCAGGATTCCGAATATTCCATGCGTACTGAGCGAACCACAGTCCACGATACACCAGATCAAA
>JAPOIF010000024.1:8532-18234 GCA_029979085.1 Methanobacteriota archaeon
ATTCAATTCTCATGTATTACGTCGGCAGAGGTCAGGCTCAAGCCGGCCTTCCATTGCTCAACGGTGGTGCGATTCTTGGCTACATCGTCGGTGGCTTGTTGACGATTGGTATGGCGATGTTCCAGTTTAACATCAGTTTCTGAGGTGATTGAGAATGTTGGATATGCAGGTTTTCCGTGAAGAGGTCGACAAGATCCGTGCCGACCACGATCGTCGAGGTATTCCTCACGACAACATCGACAAGGTGCTTTCACTTGATTCTGAATGGAAACTGATGTTACGTGAAACCAATGAATTGCGACGTCAGAAGAACGAAGCTGCACGCGGAATAGGTGCTGCGAAGAAATCAGGTGATGAAGCAGAAGCGCAACGAATTCTTTCCGAAGTGGCCAACCTAGGTGCTCAAATCTCCGAGATGGAGACAAAGACCGATGCTCTTCTTTCTGAACGCGATTCAATTCGCATGTCGATTCCAAACCTTTTGCACCCAGATGTTCCCTCTGGTGCTGATGAATCGGGCAATACCAAGCATTCTCTCCACGGTGAGAAACCATCGTTCGACTTCGAACCGAAAACACACAACGAGTTGATCGAAGAAAACAAGTGGGTCGATTTGGAACGTGCTGCAAAGATTACTGGGAGCCGATTCTATTTCCTCAAAGGTGATTTAGCGCGACTCGAAATGGCCTTGCAATCCTATGCAGTTGATTTCATTCAACAACGTGGCTTCACCTTCGTGCAGCCACCGGTCATGATGAACCGTGCTGCCTACGAAGGCGTCACGGATTTGTCGGACTTTGAGACGGTGATGTATGGTATCGACCCAGATGGTTACTACATGATTGCAACATCTGAGCATCCACTGACTGCGATGTACATGCAAGAAACCATTCCTGAGGAACTTCTTCCACTGAAGATTGTTGGCGTTTCCTCGTGCTTCCGCCGAGAGGTTGGTGCCCATGGTCAATCCGATCGTGGTATTTGGCGCGTCCATCAATTCACCAAGGTCGAACAAATCATCATCGCAACGCCTGAAACCTCTTGGGAACTGCACGAAGAATTGTTGCAGAATTGTGTTGATTTGTGGGATGCACTCGGCTTGCATTACGAAGTGGTCAACATCTGCACGGGCGACATGGGTACAGTAGCAGCGCGAAAGTACGATCTTGAAGCATGGTTGCCTGGAGCGAACGCATTCAAAGAAATCGTATCGTGTTCCAACTGTACCGATTATCAGGCGAATCGACTTGAGATTCGATACGGCACACCTGGCCATCCAAACCAACCGATGGTACACACACTCAATTCTACCGCTGTAGCAACATCACGTGCCCTCGTAGCCATTATCGAGCAAAATCAACTCGAGGATGGTCGTGTTCGTATTCCGGATGTGTTGCAATCCTATATGCAAGGCCAAGAGATTCTCGAACCTTGTCAATGGTAGTGTTAATAAGTACTAAACAAGTACTGCTCTTAGGAGCGGGACAAGATGACACAAAATCGACTGTATTTTGGTTACGGATCGAATCTGGATTGGAACGATTGGGTTCAATATTGCGAGAAGAACAACGCGAACCCAAATGGGCTGAAGGAACGAGAGCGTGCTTGGCTGGTTGGCCACCATCTCAAGTTTCACTACCATTCCAGAGGGCGTAAAGGTGGAGCTGCGGACGTCGTACCAATCAACGATTGTCACGCTACGCCTGGTGCTTTGTTTGATGTCGATCCTGATGCTTGGTCAACACTCGTCGCAAAAGAAGGTGCTCCGAACTACTACGAGAAAAAAGACGTGCTTGTCATCGATTCCAATGGCCGATTACGTGAAGCGATAACGTTCGTTGTTTGCGATGAAAGGATAAAACCAGATTTTCAACGTCCAACCGAGGTCTACCATGGATTGATTCACAATGGGCTTCGAGAGCGTGGATTACCGGTCAAAGGGCTTGAGATGGCTATGCAACATGCCTTTGATAGCCCAACCATCAATCATCTCTTTGTCTATGGAACCCTGATGTCTGGCCAGAAACGCTTCAATCAACTCGAGTCGTATATCCTCTCCCAACATGATGCAATTGTACGTGGCCATCTTCACCATCTTGGAGGCTACCCTGGAATGAAATTGGGCGATGGGGTGGTTCATGGCCAACTCATGGAATTGGATCGTGTAGAAGCGTGCCTCGAGCGTATGGATTCCATTGAAGGATTCCTTGGTTTTGGTCGCCATGATTCGTTGTTTGATCGAACCATTGTCCGCGTTGAAACCGAACAAGGTCATGTCTGGGCTTGGACGTATGTCTATGCTAGAGAAGTTGAGGATGAGTCCATCATCGAAGATGGTCGCTGGCGGTAATCATTCAGTTGCTTCCACATCGAGGAGATTTGCTCCTTGTTCAACACGGTCGCCTGCATTGAAGTGAACCGATGTGACCAGACCACTTTCTGATGCAACGATTCGATGTTCCATTTTCATCGCTTCGAGAATCATCAGGGTTTGGCCTGCTTCAACGGATTGCCCTGCAGTCACGAGGACTTCGAGAACCACGCCAGGCATTGGTGCAACCAAGCCTCCTTGATGTTCATCGCTGCTTGCTCCTGCTTCGATGCGTTCCAATGTGAAGATTCGACCCGAGTGGTGAACCCACCAAACGTCACCAACTTTGGCAACATGTGCCCATGTCTTGGTTCCGTCTTCGAAATAGATGCGAATACGTCCATCTTCGCGAGGATGTGCACAATGGTTCGCAAACGTCCAGATCTTCGGCGTACGCTCGAGTAGTACATCGTACGTCTCTCCATCATAGCGGAATTCATGCTGCATCAGGGATACCTCCTGTTGAGCGTTTGGAACGGACTTGCAACGCCGGCTGAACCTTGAGAAGATACAACTGTTGCTCGATGCATGCCTGTTGTTTCAGCAACAGCTGCAGTCATGAGAGCAACATCAAGATCGTCTTCATGTGGTGTAAACTGATATCCATTCGGGTAGAGATCGTCAATCATCGAAGTATACGTATCGCCTGAAACAACCTCTGGTACGTCACAAAGGTCTCGTAAGAATCCGATGTTCGTTGTTGTTCCAAGAACAACGAATTCATCCAAAGCACGTCGCATGCGTTGCAATGCTTCTTCACGTGTTGGAGCAAAGACGATCAGTTTCGCCAACATTGGGTCGTAATGTGGTGTTACCTCATCACCTTCACGCACACCCGTATCAAGGCGTATTCCTGGACCTGTAGGCGGACGGAAGACTGCAAGCGGTCCAATGGCAGGCAGGAAGTTGTTTGTCGCATCCTCGGCGTAAAGACGGACTTCGATCGAATGACCTCGAATGTTGAGATGGTCAACGGACATCGGTTCTCCATTCGCAATACGCAGTTGTTCTCGAACCAAATCGACACCTGTGACCATTTCTGTAACCGGATGCTCGACCTGAATACGTGTATTCATCTCGAGGAAATAGAAGGATTCATCCTCTGCAAGAAGGAATTCGACCGTTCCTGCCCCAACGTAGTCAACCGCATTCGCCGCTGCGACCGCAGCCTGACCCATACGTTCACGCAACGAGGTGGTCATGGTCGAACATGGCGCTTCCTCGAAGACCTTTTGATGACGTCGCTGAACACTGCATTCTCGCTCACCTAGGTGAATGCAACGTCCATGAGTATCAGCGAGAACTTGCACTTCAACGTGCTTTGATTTCATCAGGAGTTTCTCAACGTAAACGCGGCCATCTCCGAAGGCTGCTAGGGCTTCACGTCGTGCAGATTGGGCTCCGTTCTCCAATTCATCTGGAGCGTTGACAACCCGCATCCCTTTGCCTCCACCACCCGCAGTCGCTTTCAACAAGAGCGGGTAGCCCGTTTCCTTCGCTGCATTTCGAATGGCTTCCATGGCGAGTGCTTCTTCCTCCTCTTCGATTTCAACACCAGGAATAACAGGGACACCAGCGGCCTTCATGATTTGACGTGCTGACATCTTATCGCCCATCTGTTCAATGGCTTGAGGTGAAGGTCCAATCCAGCTCAAACCTGCATCCATGACGGCTTGTGCGAATTCTGCACGCTCTGAAAGGAATCCAAATCCAGGGTGGATCGCATCAGCACCGGTGTCTTTGGCCGCTTGAATGATGGCCGCACCATTGAGATAGGTCTCTGCGATCGAATCGCCTTCAAGAAGAACCGATTCGTCAGCAAGTTCTCGAAACATGCCTTCCTGGTCGTTTTGAGCATAGATGGCGACGCTTGAGAGGCCGGCTTCTCGACATGCACGAAGGATGCGACAGGCGATTTCGCCACGGTTCGCAACCAGTACACGCTGAATCATCCTGTCACCTCACTCTTCGGGTTTCCAATTCGCAGGTCGCTTTTCAAGGAACGAAGAGAGACCCTCTTGGCCTTCTCTCGATCCTCGCATTCGACTGGTGAAATCAAGCGTCCATCGACGTAGTGATTCATCATCTTCGCTCCATCGGTCGAATCCGAGCGTCAGTTCCTTTGCCAACGTTGCAGCACTTGGACCTGTGGTTAGAACCTCTGCAACGATTGCCTCGATTTCGCCATCAAATGCTTCAACGTTCTCAACAATGCGTTCAATGAAACCGATTCTGAGGGCTTCAGCAGCCTGAACTCGACTGGCTTGCATTGCCAACCGTCGGAAGTTCGCTGAACCTACACGTCGGTACACGTACGGTCCAATGACGGCAGGAAGAATGCCAAGTTTGCCTTCAGAGAGGGCGATACGAACATTTTGCGTTGCAACGACATAATCCAAACAAGCGATAAGACCTGCTCCTCCACCGAGGGCAACACCTTGGATGGCACCGATCGTAAAGCAAGGGTGTGACCAAAGTCCGTTGAAGAGACGGTCGAGGCGTTCACTGTCCTTTCTGTTTTCTTCAGGCGTGTTGGCTCCTGCATCTCGCATCATATTGATGTCAGCTCCAGCGCAGAAGTGCTTACCACGACCGGAAAGAACGAGCGTTCGAAGGTAGGGTTGGCCATTGGCATCTTCCAATGCATCAAGGTACCCCGCACTGCGATCTTTCGTCCATTCGAAGACCTCAATCAATTCTGTAATCATGTCAACATTGAGAGCATTGAACTTGTCCTCACGAGCCAACTCGATTCGAGCACAACTGCCGTCAATGGTGAGTTGAATCAAGGACGTTTGCGGTGGATTCTCCATCGTTTTCATATCAAAAACCTCAATTGCATTTTCAAATTTCCAATTGGAATTTACATCCTAAATATTCCGTACTTGCCATCTGGTAGAGGTGCGTTCCTCGAAGCGGCGAGACAAAGTCCGAGAACATCTCGTGTATCCCTTGGATCGATGATGCCATCGTCCCAGAGTCGTGCTGTTGAATAGTACGGTGATCCCTCTACCTCGTACTTCTCAAGAATTGGTGCACGGAAGTTGTCCAACTCTTCATCTTCCATAGGGGGCTTGCCTTCTCGTTCTCGCTGATCTTGCTTGACCGTGCTTAGAACGTCCGCTGCTTGTGGACCGCCCATAACTGAGATACGACTGTTTGGCCACATGAAAAGGAAGCGAGGATCGTAGGCTCGGCCGCACATACCGTAGTTTCCTGCACCATGTGAACCGCCGACAATAACGGTGAACTTGGGTACGTTCACACAGGAGACGGCCGTAACAAGCTTTGCACCATCCTTAGCAATACCACCAGCCTCGTAGGCTTGACCGACCATGAAACCAGTGATGTTCTGAAGGAAAACCAGCGGAATCCCTCGTTGGCCACACAACTCAACAAAGTGAGCGCCTTTGAGTGAAGACTCTGAGAACAGAATACCGTTGTTGGCGACGATGCCGACTTTATGACCGTGAATGTGAGCGAAACCACAGACCAAGGTTGTCCCATAACGTGATTTGAATTCATGGAAACGTGAACCATCAACGATACGAGCAATGATTTCGCGAACATCAATCGGCGTTCGATTGTCGCTTGGAATCAACCCGAGAAGGTCTTCAACATCGTGGGCTGGAGGTTCAGGTTCTTGCATCTCTGCTGGTGCAAGTTCTCTCGGACCGATGTTCTCGAGAACGTTTCGAACCATGCGAAGCGCTTCTGGTTCGTCTTCAGCGAAGTGATCGGCGACACCGGATTGAACCGTGTGAACCTCTGCTCCACCCAAATCCTCAGCGGTAACCACTTCGCCAGTGGCTGCTTTGACCAAAGGTGGCCCTGCAAGGAAAATGGTTCCATTGCCTTTGACAATGATCGACTCATCGCTCATGGCAGGAACGTATGCTCCGCCTGCAGTGCACGAGCCAAGAACGGCTGCAACCTGAGGTATACCGTCACCAGACATACGTGCTTGATTGCGGAAGATGCGCCCAAAGTGCCCAATGTCTGGGAACACTTCGTCCTGCATGGGCAAAAACGCCCCACCAGAATCAACGAGATAGACACATGGAAGATGATTCTCATGAGCAACGGTTTGCGCTCGAATGTGTTTCTTGACCGTCATTGGATAATAGGAACCGCCTTTGACCGTTGCATCGTTTGCAACGAAGAGGACTTCACGGCCGTGAACACAGCCGATACCAGTGACGATGCCTGCAGAATGTGCACGCCCATCGTAGAGGTCGTAGGCTGCTAATGGAGAAAGTTCGAGGAAGGCAGTACCAGGATCGATGATGCGATCAATACGTTCACGTGCAAGCATTTTGTTGCGACTTCGGTGCCGGTCGACGTACTTCTCACCACCGCCTTGTTGGACGATTTCAAGCCGTTCACGCAACGTTTCAATCAGAGCAAGATTGTGTTCTCGGCGAGCAGAATAATCTGGATCGGCTTTGTTCACTCGAGTCGGTAGTCGATCCATCTGCTTCCACCTGTGCCGACCACTTCGGTTCAAGCCTTCAAGGCATCGTGGCTTTAGACACCAAGCATCAATCGGCCAATGTCACGAATACCTGGTGCAAGACCGACAATGAGAACGGCGAGGACAATCAACAATCGAAGATGCTTCTGCCGGTTTTCGACACGCATTTCGACAAAGATGTAGGTAATCGTCCCGACCAAGAGTGCTTTGACAATGGCAAACAGCCATGCGCCTTCAACGTCCCAACCAAGGCTATCGGAAATTCCACCGCCGTATTGAATCACAGCATCACTCAGCGGATGCTTTTCCGAATATCCGAAATAATCGATACCGACCATTGTCGCAAACCCATCGCACAATTGGCCAAAGACCATGGCGAGCACCAAGGGGCTTGCAAGCAGTGCTTTGTTTGAGAGCTGCTCGATAGGATGGTTGGCAACAACCTTCTCTTCCGCCTCCCAGGACTTGATGGTGATGCCCTCAGGGAGGACGCCTGCTTCAAAGCCAGTCAGTTTGATTTGGCGAGCATCATCTTTACCGATTCGGTACAACGCAGCACAGATGATTCCTGGAATACCAAGGACGATCAATGCCGGCCAGAAGACTACATCATTTGGTAGGCGTCCTGATTCCTGAAGCCATGGCGTTGCGGCAAGTTGAGCCCAATGCCCCAAACCTACGAAACATGCACCTACAGCAAAGGCGAGAAGACCACGGGTAATGGTCGGCCAATTGCGAGTTGAATGGAAGGCGAAAATCAGGCTCGCAAAGCCGATACCGAGGCCTATAATGACCCAAATCAAGCCCATATCGTGCTCAGCATATCCTGGTCGGAACAAGATTGCCCACATGAAAAGAAGCGCAAGACAGAGCAAGGGTACGATGCGCATGCGAATGTTCAACTCTCCAAGATCTCCTCCAACATCATCCCACTTCTTTCCAACAAGATGGGAAACGAATCCAATGCCAATGAGCCATGTGGCCAAATGGAGATGGATGATTGGAGAGATAAGGAGCCAGTCGATTGAAGATGGGAAGAAATCAGCATCCTCGAGGACACGGAAGATGGGTGCGAGGCATACCCAAGCGATGAGAGCGATCATCATCTTGTCGTCAGCAGGCAATTGAAGCGTACGAAACAGTGCCTGAAAGACCACGACGGATGCAAGGAGCCCAAAGGTGTAGATCGCTGTGTTTTGATACGAATATCCCGCATCACCTTGTGCACCTGCATCTTGTTGAATCGGCTCCCAGATAATCGGACGCAATCCATCATCCCAAACAGCCTGTGGCATCAAGACCAAGCCAAGGATCACACCAATGATGAGCAAGAGAAGCAAACGAGTCAACGTTTGTTCAACCATTGACAATCGTGTTGAAGGGAGCGCAGGTTGATGCGTTGCGAGAACTTCATCAATGGACTCAATGGTTGCCATACTACGCCCTCGTACAGACGAGAAGGGTCTGGGAAATATCTCTTCCCTCTATATTCACTCTTCTTCTTCTGCGATGACACGAGGCTCGTGTTCTTCAATGAAGGAAACCTTGCCGCAATCGACAGCGTCTCGAAGAACGGTCACAAGACGGAACTTCATCATGGCCGCATTGGTATCGAAGAGCATGGTTTGTGGGATGACGATGTTCAAATCGTCACCATCGAAGGTGACACCGAAGTCGGAGTGACCGGTGTTCGATTCAAGGAGTGCAGCAACCTTCTCTTCCTTTCCTTCAACGACCTTCACGATCTTGAAGTTGTACTTGAGCGTCTTTCCAGCCATTGGGTGGTTGTAGTCGATACGAGCACGGCCAGCAGCAAGGAATGAGAGGTAACCTTGGCGGCCACCGATGTTAACAGGAGCACCGAGGTAGAGTGCGTTCGGGTCTCGAACAGCACGTCGGAGTTTGTCGATGCTGATGGTTTCGATCATAGTTGCATCCTTCTCGCCGTATGCATCGGCAGGAGCGAGTTCAAGTTCAACGTCCTTGTCGACCTTCGCCTCGAGGAGTGCTTCTTCGAATCCTGGAATGAGGGAACCTGAGCCAACAACGCATACCATAGGCTGGTACGTGCGGTTTTCATCATGCATTTCATGCTCCTGAGCTGTGGCTTCACGGGTGGTTTCAATCAAATCGCCTGTTTCGCCGTTGTAGAGGTCATAATCAACGTGAATAATGTCGCCTTCTTCCATATGGGTTCACCTGAACGCTTCGCCGACTCGCAAGGTATTGATAAGTCAATTGGATGAAAACCTACTCTTCTTCGCTGCGAGGATGAGGCGTTTTCCGGGCATCAAGGACAGTTAACCAAGCCATTCCGAGCATCATGAGAGTCCATCCTGCCCACACAAGGTGAGAGCCGGGGAGGTCGTAGATGATGACACGCATGCGCTGAACGGAGTCAGCACCATCGGTCGAAACTTGCTGCATGAGCCCTGTCGTTTGTGAACCATCGAAGATGAACACGATATCACCATGATAGCGAACCAAGGTATCGACTTCGCTTCTCGGTGGATTGGGAGAGCCATCAAACCGAATTAGACCAGGTTCAACTTCCCCTATTTTTTCATCACCTGAATAGACGCTGATGATAGCTCCAACGTAACCATCACCCACTTCCAGATCGTCGCTCTCGAGCACGATTTCTTCGAAAACATAGCCATAACCATCGACCTCGACCATTTCTCCACGCACCAGTGTGATGCGATGTGTAGCATCACCACGATCGACGAGAACCGTCGTGAATACGTGTCCAACGAGCAACAAGAGTATTCCAAAGTGCACCAAATGAGCTGCAGGTGCAATCTTTGCGAAACCTGAAGTTTGAACTCGATTGTAGACTTCAGCACCTACTGGCACC
>JAPOIF010000250.1 GCA_029979085.1 Methanobacteriota archaeon
ACTTCAATCCTGGCGGCCTCTATGCAGAAGGTACCTTTGACATTAGCGTGACGACCAACAACTACGGAAACACCCCGGTTGATTTCGGCATTGAAGCAACGGTCTACTCAGCTACACCCTCCGACGTCTACTGTGGTACACCATCCGCCGTTTGTGAAGAAACGTTCGAAGGTGGTGCCCAAGGCTACCGATATGAGGAAAATCAGCAACCAAAGGGTGCCATCTACAACGAGAACAGTTGCTCGACGAAGATCTTCAACAACAACGCCTACTGGTTCGGCCACCCGTGTGATACGGGTACGCTTGGCTATGATGACGCGTGGGCCAACGAAACGCTCACCATCCCCGACATTGATTTGACCAGCATGAGCGGCGACTTCGTCTCCCTCAACTTCGAGTATTATGCCGACACGTTCTACACCATTGACCAAAACGGCGACGTGGACCCAAGCGACTACGCCATCATGACGGTCGATTATTCCAAGGACGGTGCCGACTACACCGGTCTGGTCTTCGCTCAATGGAACGAC
>JAPOIF010000251.1 GCA_029979085.1 Methanobacteriota archaeon
AATGAAATCTTTTCTCCATTGTCACAGGTGAAATAATCTTCAACTGAGTCATCAGAATTAGAATCAAAGGCAATGTAACCTAATACCGAAAAAAGAACCACAAAAGATAGCACAACGGGTGCTAATTTACTCATAAACAAGGGACTCGGTCTCTTCTTATATAAATTGTAAAACGAAATGTTCACAGATAAGTCATTTGTTTGACTGTGTCGATTTCTCCCGACTCATTCATTAATTCCAAGCGATGCCCCGAGTCTGAGCGGGGGTTGCCGAGTGGTCAAAGGCGCCGGGCTTAAGATCCGGTCACGATGTGTTCGTGAGTTCAAATCTCACCCCCCGCACCATTCAAGTTAATGTCCATCCGCCGTCTACCGGAACTATTACTCCGGTGATGTATTCTGCATCGGCTAGGAACTTCACTGCATCAGCGATATCCTCTGGCTTCCCAGCACGACCGAGTGGGACTCTCTTGAGAACTTCCTCGAATCTTTCTTTTTCCCAAGCCGCTGCCAATATTGCTCCTGGGGCGA
>JAPOIF010000252.1 GCA_029979085.1 Methanobacteriota archaeon
CCCCTGTTCCGTAGGTGACAGACAAGACTTCGTTGAAGTCGCAGATACCATCACCATCGCTATCGACGGGCGTATCGAGTTCGTTCTTGGAATCGGTTGGGCCACAATCAGCTTCATCGAGATCAGTCCAACCATCGTTGTCATCGTCCAAGTCTTCGACCAATCCAGTCGTCGATTCGCCCCACAATTCGTCAGGCATACCGTCGCCATCAGTATCGAGGTAGGCTGCAGCATCGTTCGGGAAGGCATCTGGACCTGCTTCACAGTAATCGACTGGGAGTGCAGGTGCAATCGGTCCATCGCAGACTCCATCGCCATCGGTGTCGGCATCCCATGCATCTGTTCCTGTGTTGTTGGCATCGACGTAGGCGCTTGTATTGGTCTCAACTGTGTTGTTCAAACCATCACCATCGATGTCATCGTCAATCGCATTGCAGACGTAGTCGCCGTCAAGATCGGCTGGAACGTCCGAACCGTCCAATGGGTTGGAGAGACAATCGCCCTCGATGACATCGGTGTAGCCATCGCC
>JAPOIF010000253.1 GCA_029979085.1 Methanobacteriota archaeon
GATCGTCACTCTCTTTTATTTGAGACACGCTTTCAAATTCAGATTTGTCATAGTTCCAATAACCATCAACTTTTCTGATTTTTAGTTTAAAGTTAGCACCTTTCCAAAAATCAAATGGGTTCATTGGTTTCTCATCTTCAAACGCTGGTTGCATTGCTTCTGTAATCTTATCAAAAATTTTTTTACCAAATTTAAATAAGAATACTTTACCTTCATTTTCAGGATGTTTAGGGTCACTTACGACTAGAATATTTGCATAGTAAGATAATTTTCTTTTTCTCTTTCTAGCAATCTCTTTATCGCTATCAACACCTGTATTCCATAATCTAGTGTTCTCTTCACTAACAGGATCTTTTTGATTTAAAGTTGTTAGTGAGTTCTCAATATACCAACCACCTTTATCTTGGAAGGCATGAGACCATACTCTTTGCCAAGGCATATCTTCACCCTCAGAAGCTGGTAAAAATCTAATAACGGCATAACCATTACCAGTTTTATCTAACTCTGGTTTCCAAAATCTATCGTCTTG
>JAPOIF010000254.1 GCA_029979085.1 Methanobacteriota archaeon
GAGGTAGGGCGAGGGTTGCTGGGCTGCTTCCCAGTTGGTCGTGCCGGCGTAGGACTTGCCCATGAGGCCGACGTTGCCGTTGGACCATTCCTGCTCGCCCAACCAGTCGACCACGGCTTGGATGCCGGTTTGCTCGCCCAGCCCTTTCACGTCCTGGCAGTGCGTCGATTGACCCGTTCCAAAGGTTGAGGCCTGCGCCAGTGCGTAGCCGTGGGGGACAAAGGTGTCGTAGACCCACTTGCCCACGCCGCCGTCCGGTACCGTGTTCGGGGCAGAGTCGTCACCTGCGACCCCTTCGCCACCGAAGTCGTAGTAAGGATGGATGGTCATGATGACGGGGATCTTCGTGCCTTCAGGGACATCGGGCAGCCAAAGCGCGACGTGCATCAGGGCGTCGCCAGGGAATCCAGCATCCTGTTCGCTGGCTGGAAGGTCGACTTCAACGAAGTGTTCCTCGTAGGGGAGGACTTCGTAGGTGCCGTTGACGGGAAGTTGTGCGCGAAGGGTGTCCATGGGCAAATCCATG
>JAPOIF010000255.1 GCA_029979085.1 Methanobacteriota archaeon
ATTCAACACTTACCGTTTGGTGAAATCGCACGACGCAAACGAAATCGCGTGGCTCAAATGGACCCGGTAGGGGGTCTCCGTCGGTATGGTTTCACGTACCGACGGTGTAGTCGTCAAGGTAGGCAAGTTGAGCATCGGTCAGCACGTCAATGCTGAGACCGAGCGTCGAGAGTTTGGTGGTGGCCAAGTCCTGGTCTTGCTCGGTGGTGATGTCGTAGACTTCGTTGCCCATGGAACCGCCTTCCTGAGCCAAGCGGCACAGGGAAAGGAACTGGTTGGCAAAGGACATGTCCATCACTTCCGAAGGGTGACCTTCAGCCGCAGCGAGGTTCACCAAACGGCCACGGGCCAGCAGGAAGATGCGGCGGCCGTCGGCCATGAGGAACTCCTCGTTGTCCTGACGAATGGTTCGCACCGAGGTGGCTTGGCCTTCGAGGTCTTCGATCTTGATTTCGCAATCGTAGTGACCGGTGTTGCACACGATGGCGCCGTCCTTCATGGACTCGAAGTGGCGTCAAAAGAT
>JAPOIF010000256.1 GCA_029979085.1 Methanobacteriota archaeon
GGTGGAACGCCAACATCGTGGGCCAACAGCCCTGCTCTTCCAAGCGGTCTTTCCTTCTCCTCAACCACCGGTGACATCTCGGGCACACCGACCGTCTTGCAAACTTCAGCCGTCACCTACACCGTTTGGGCCAACAACACGGCAGGTTCGGTCAACACCTCGCTCAACATCACCATCAACGACGTCGCTCCGAATTCGGTCGTCTATTCGCCCGAAAACATGTCGTTCACCAACAACTCGGCCATCACCACCACCACGCCGACGGCAAGCGGAGGGCCCGTCACCTCGTGGGCCATCAGTCCAGCCTTGCCAAACGGGCTCTCGTTCGGGACAACCAACGGTAGCATTTGGGGAACACCGACGGTTGAACAAGCTTCCACGACCTACACGGTTTGGGCGAACAACTCTGGGGGTTCCTCGTCGGGAACCATCAACATCACGGTCGGCCCAGAAGCACCGGGTGACTTCGAGTATATTCCAGAAAACAATTCGATAACGAATAACTCACTTACACACATTGCGC
>JAPOIF010000257.1 GCA_029979085.1 Methanobacteriota archaeon
GGCATGGTGGCGACGTGGGCGATTGAGCCTGCGCTGCCTGCCGGCGTGAGCATCCTCAACGGATGGCTCTACGGCGTGTCGCAGGTCAACCTCACCGAGACCGTGTTCACGCTGTGGGCCAACAACAGCGGCGGCTCGGTCAACATCACCTTCACGCTCGAGGTGCTTGAGCCGGTGGCCAACGTGACCTATGTTGACGACGAAATCACGCTGGTGAACGGCATCAACCGAGCCCTCATCATTCCGACCATCTCGGGTGGCGTGGCCGATTCGTGGGCCATTGAACCGGCCTTGCCCGCCGGCCTCACGTTCGTGAACGGCTACATCGTGGGCATCCCAACCTCGGTGCTCAACTCGACGACCTTCACGGTGTGGGCCAACAACAGCGGCGGTTCAACCAACGCCACGTTCACCCTCTTGGTGGAGTACCCGACCTTCTACGCCCGCTACCCCGTGACTCGCATTGTGCTCGACGTGAACGAGACCATGCCTGAACTCGCCCCGCTCTACTACTTCGGTGAC
>JAPOIF010000258.1 GCA_029979085.1 Methanobacteriota archaeon
CCTCATCGGTGCGCTGGTGTTGTATGCCGCACGCCGTGGAGGACGTCAAGGCGGTGAATTCTACGACGCTGACGAAGACGCCCTGTCAAAGGAGATGGTCGCCATTGAAGAGGATGACGACGACGACCTTCCTGCTCCCGTCACCTACCAAGAAGACGATGACGATTTGGAGCTGCTCGAGGAGCTCGAAGATCTGTGAATCTTCTCTCTTACAACCTAAGGTTGTATGAACATCGTACCATTTCCCTTATGAGGCATCGGAGTCACCCAAAAGCGTGAGACCCATGCTGACAGGCTCGAACATCTCTGCGGCCACACCACGCTTTTCCCCCGCCGAGCGGAAAAAGGCGGCGAAGTCCATCGTTCTCACGCTGTTGATGGTGCTTTCTACGCTCAGTGCCATTCAATATGTTGCGGTGGATGTTCAGGCCGCTTCCGATCAGGACGGTGACGGGCTCACCTACGGTTTGGAATATCTCATGAACACCCAACCCAATGACCCCGATTCAGACAACGATG
>JAPOIF010000259.1 GCA_029979085.1 Methanobacteriota archaeon
CAACACGCCAAGCGTGAGCGGTGGCACCATCACATCATGGGAAATCAACCCCTCCGTTCCAACGGGCCTTTCCTTCAGCACTTCGACCGGTGCAATCAGTGGAACACCGACGGTGCTGCAAACGACAGCGACGACGTACACGGTTTGGGCCAACAACTCTGGCGGTTCGACCTCGGCCCAAGTCAACATCACCATCATCGATGAAGCGCCCAATTCACTCTCGTATTCACCAAAGAACATGACCCTCACGAAGGGCACGACGATGACGCCGAACCTCCCATCGGTCAGTGGTGGCGCCATCACCTCATGGGAGATCAGCCCCTCGCTTCCAAGCGGTCTCACGTGGGGCACTGCAGACGGGAAAATCAGCGGAACGCCAACGGTGCTGCAGACAACAACGGCCGCCTACACCGTATGGGCGAACAATTCCGGAGGTTCAGTTTCGGTTCAGGTCAACATCACCATCAACGACCAGGTGCCCAACGCTTTGGGTTACACACTCGAAAACATGACCCTCG
>JAPOIF010000025.1 GCA_029979085.1 Methanobacteriota archaeon
ATGTCACCAGGAGCGGTGTCATCTGAACCTGCGGCCAGGCGGAAGTAGACCACATAGGAGTTATCCGGGTCGTCGACAAAGACGTTGAGGATTTGGACCTTACCAGACATTTCGTCGGTTGTGTCATCACCAGTGGATTGAGCGTTCTGTTGAAGCTTTTCTGCAGTTTGAATAATGACCGCAGCAGCAACAGCAGCAACGAGAATCAGAGCAATGAAGACAATCATTGCACCAATACCGATTGCAGCTAGGTTATCGTTTTCTATTTTCTTTTCTTGTGTGTTCTTCATTTTAATCACCTCAAACAACGACGTCTCCTACTGTTGGAGCGCTACCGTATTGGAGTTCTTCGTATGTGCTACCACCGCCAACAACAGTGAAAATCATGATGTGGTCTTGATTGGCATAAGGTGCACAACCCGAAATATCAAGAACGACGACATAAGTTGTTCCTGGATTCAGTGTGAGTGCAACTGGAGTTGCTGGAACTCCACCATTGTCAACATCGCCCGACCTTCCGTCTTCAGTATGTATGGTTGCACCAATCAAATCGCCTTGTGCAAATTCAGTGGTATCAGCATTAGCCGCGGTACCACCAGGCGCATTGTCGGCTCCGAGATCCTCGCAAATCACCGTGTATCCGATGTCATCACCTTCAGTAGGTTCTGAACCTGGCGCCAATTCAAACGTCACGAACAGTTCTGCTAGCGGAGCGGTTGTGTTCGTTTCAATAATAACGTTGATCAGTGTCAACTTGGTTGACATCTGCTCTTGGGTGTCGTCACCACTGGCTTGTGCGTTCTGTTGCAGTTTCTCTGCGGTCTGAATAATGACCGCAGCTGCTACTGCCGCAACCAGAATCAATGCAATGAAAACAATCATTGCACCAATACCGATTGCAGCAAGTTCGTCTTGCTTCGTTTCTTTTTCGGTTTTCATTTTTTTCACCTTTTTTTTACTCGTCCTCCCTCTTGTGAGGGTGGAGTGGGATACGGGTCAAAGAGCACCTCCTTGACCCAAGTCAATTCGAAGTGGAATTCTGATAACAGCCACTTCGTCAGGCGTCAGCCTGCTAATGAATGGCACCTTATCGGCAGTGAAGCCTGGTGGCATCCATGGTTGAATAAGAACATCGACGAGAGGTTCCATCGATCTGTTTTGTGCACGAACGGTTACAATCACGTTACCATTCCTCATTTCGTACCCGGTCGCAATTGAAAGTTTTCGTGAAAGTGGAATCTCATCCGCTCCGTGGCGACGATCTGCTTGAATCTCAAATCGAACTGGTAGATTGCCTCCTGGACCGATGACTGGAACATCGATGAAGGATGGTTTTGCAACCCAGCCGTCTGGAACGGGAGGAGCAAGTCGCATCATTGGGAGTGGGATGTCACCATCATTGATGATTCGAACAAGGAGGATACCAGTCTCTCCACCAGCAGGCCATCGTGTATCGACTGAGAGCCAGAAGTGACGGAACAGGAATGGATTGAGCGTTGAAGAATTGCCTCCGATGAGATCGTCGACAAGATACTCAACTTCGGTTGCAGCATACCCCACATCTCCAATTTCGGCAGCGCCTGTTGCATTGCGGAGACGACGGAGAACATTCTCGACCTCTTCTTCAGCGAGTGCTTTTTCTCGCAACAATCGATGCAACATAGCGATGCTTCTTCGGAGATAGAGCACGTCCTCTTCAAGGACATTCAGTGCTTTTTCAGCACGACGCACACTCTTTCTTGCACGACGCAAACGATGTGTCTCGAGGAAGGTCTTGGCTTGAAGCAAGTCAAGTTCGGTCGTTGCAAGCGAATTGACTTCATCGCTCACAACGTTCTGAACAAGGGACTCAAGTTCTCGGCTGGCTTGCATCAAACGCTGAGCACTTTCAGTGGATGCGGCAATTGCTGCTTGTGCATCAGTGAGGTCACCATCGCCCAACTCAGAGTCCATGATGAATTCGTCCTGCTCAGATTTGCTCTTCGCCATTCGACATCACCTCCTCGTTGGAATCCGAGCCGTTCTGGTTGTCGGAAGTGGCCACAGCCTGTGGCGTTTCGAGGATGGCAGAGAGATCCAAGCCATCCATTGCAAGGTCGTTGAGAAGACGAGCGGGATCGCCCAAGTCACGCTCGATGCGTGTAGCCTTGACCTCGATATCAGTGAGTTTTCCATACAATGAACCGTAGAGTTTGTTTGCGCGTCGCAAGACGAACCACACCACGAAGGTCGAAATCAAGATGTAGGAAACCAACGAAATAAGGTTGGTCTCATCCGGCGTCATTTGTGGTGGAAGCCCTAGGATAACACCAACGAAACCAAGGAGTGGTAAACTCAGGATGATTGTAAGCTGTCGACGAGAGTCTGTGAGCGCCTGGAAGTGATCAGCATAGATGGTCGAGATACCCTTGCGGGCTCGTTGATAGTCCTCATGGATGTAACGGAATTCCTCACTGCTGCGCCATGCCATACGCCAGACCCAAAGCGATGCGAAGACGATGGTGACAGGACCCCACCAAGATGCATCGTAGAGGTGGAAGAGGAATCCAAGCATAATGACTCCAGAATAGACTGCACCAAGGCGATACTTTTCGTTCTGGTTGGTTAATCCAAGCAAACCAATCGTCACGATAAGAGCAATACCAAACCCTGCGAAAGAGGTCAACGTCGATGGTGCACTCGAATCAACTGCTTGAGCGAAATTCAATTCATCGTTTTCAACAACGTTGTTAAGAGCGTAATCGGAGAGAATGCTGACAGTACAATCGGCATTCTTGCTTTGTTCCCACCAATCCAATGTTTCACCGGTAATCTTCCAGCGCAATGTTGCAACTTCACCTTCTGCAAGGAAAGGAACAAACGATGGAGCATCTTCAATGACCAGTCCTTCGCAAACGAGTTGAGAACTGATTCCAACTGCCAATGCAGTGCCCTCATTCTTCAAATCGAACTCGATATAGGCTGTTTGACCTTCCATAATCTGGTCAAGTTCATTGCCCTCAGCATCGACAATCTTCTGAGAATCGGGGTCGATCATTGGATCGGCATACACATTCAGCGCAAATCGGAAGGTTTCTTCCGTGATAGGTTCGCTTGGATCAGGGTGGTGGAGTCGCATGGTGATGTCATAGCCATCTCCCGGCAAAATGTTGGGTCGGTCTGGAACCTTCACGTTGAAAATGAGGTTGGGTGAGAGGACATAGGCTGGTCGCTCTGGGAGTTGAATCAATTCACTACCCGGAACACAAGGCGCTGAGAGATTGATGTAGTGAACGCTTTCCTCTCCCTCGAGATTGATGAGTGATATGTTCCAGACATAGTCCTCTTCATTGAGACCAAGGGCATCAATATCCAGAATTCGCTCGATACCGCAGAACTCGATTGAGTAGGCAGCAGGAGCCGTATTGAGGTAAGGAATGTGCGAATACTCAATTGGAACCGTCACAGGGTCATCGTTCGCAGGAGCTTGCAGTTTGTCGGCGTACCCTGTATCGAAAAGGCGCTTCATCTTGAGTGACGTCATGAGTTCTCCACTACCGTCAACATCAACATCAGTCGGAACGATTGTGATACGAAGATCTGCAGCAGTGGAGAGGGTTGTACTGCTGCTTCCTGCTGCGTTCTTGTCAACGCTTACGGTCAGTTGAACAGGAACGTTCCGGGGCAGGAACAACGAATCTGGTGAATCGGAATTGACAATCCAATCGTCACTCAAGATGGTTAAACCTGGAGATCTGACTTCATATCCGAGGTCGACGTACACGTCCTTGTTTCCTGTGTTTGTAATCACGGCGGTCCAAACCCGATTGTCTCCTTCATGGAAGAAGTATTCATTTTCCCAGCCTTCGATGGTATAGGTGAAGACAGGAGCGACAAGGAGTTGCACCTTCTTGAGCACATAGACATCATCTGTAACTGGATCGTAAACGGTCAGATTTGCATCGTGTATGGCTCCATCAAGAAGATTGTCTGTTCCATCGAGCGCAGGGATATTGATGTCGAATGAACCGCTTGATTCACCATCGATTGGAACGGTAAACGACTGGACGGTTGGCGTTGTACCCCATCCTCCATCAACGGTAATGTTGATGTTGACCGTTTCAACAAGATTTCCTGTGTTGACAAGGCTGAACGGCAACGTCAAAACGGTTCCAGGAACGGCGGCGAGGGAGTCAGGTGCTGTCAATTGGACATCATGAACTTCTGAAACATTGGCGACGATGTTTGCTTTCAACTCAATGAGATCCCCGTTTTCATCGAGTGTGGTGACCGTTAGAACGGCCATGTAGAACTCATCGGCACTTGCATCTGGTGATGGGACAATGTTGACGCGGACGGATGACTCGTATCCTGCGCCAATAACAACGGTTGTGGAAGAGTCAAGTTCAAACAAGACATCATCATATCCGCCGTTATCCAATGAAACAGAGAACGTTGTTGGAGCATTTCCTGTATTCTCAATGTTAACAAATGCAGAGAGTTGTTCGTATGGTGTAATGTCAATCGATTGATTGGTAGGCGTTAGAGAAGCATTGATGGTTTCACCAACACGAATGTCCATCGTTTGTTGACCGATGTAAACGCCACTGTCGAGATCGTAGTAGCGAATCGTCAAAGGTTGAAGAAGTCCAGATGGAGCAAGTGGATCTGTCTTCACAGTCAGCGTTACAAGGCTGAGATGACCGCCGCTTGTAGCGGGATAGTCTTCGTAATCGCTTGCCAGATCAACGATCGTGTCGTCTGGGCCGGTTGTCGTCAAATTGGCATACCATCCAGTTGGAAGGTTTTCCACAATCTCAAGACGGAAGGAAGAACGGTCGTTGCCAGTGTTTCCAAATGTGAACATGAAATCGGTGTCGACCCCTACATCCGCATCAAGTGGGCCTGTTTCCGTAATCTCACCATTGATGACCTTAGGGACAACAATGGAGAGGTTTTGTTGAAGAACTGGTGCATAAACTGAGGAGGATGTGTGAACGCTACCAAGCGTCGGTGTGGTCGTTATCGGTATTTTGATGGTACCCGCTAGAGGAAGTTGGCCTGATTGGCTCTGAATACCAAGTGAAGCGGGGAACGATTCACCGAGAATGAGTCCGGTTGCTTCACCGGGACTGACCGTTGCATTCCAACGATCGACTTCGTTAAATCCACCTGATGTGAGGGCTTCGAACGTAATCTCTCCTACCGTAATGTTGGCATCAATTGTCTCAGCCAAATCAGAAACAAGGTTGTGACGTACTTGAACTTCCAAGGCTAGAATCTCATTGACACCTACCGTGGAGCCAGCGTTCATAACATCACTTTCTGAAAGAACGATGGTGTCAACAGGAAGTCCAGGATCGACAACGATTGCAGGGCGTACCTCAATCTGACCCGAATCTGTAGCAGGTAGGCTACCCTCATTTGCCTGAGCGATAATGAAAACACTGAGACTATCACCTGCAGCGTTGTGTTCAGCATCGACCAAAGGAAGTTGGATCGGCGGAACTTCAATGTGAATGAATCCTGATACTGATTCTCCAACCATGAGCTCACCTGTATTCTCAATGGAAAGATTGTACTCCCAATTGAGTGCATTCAAGGAGAGTCCTGCGATGAGATTGAAGTTTCCATTTGCGTTTCCTGTGTTGGTGACATTGAAAGCGATGGTATCTGTCTTTCCGGGAAGAACGTATGTCGTATCGTTTGTAATATCAACCGTTGCCTCGAAAAATTCTCCTGCCATGACGCGCGAGGTGTGCGTGAGACTGTATCCACTTCCTGAAGATGTTATTGAGAGGGTGATGATATCCACATCTGAATACCCTGCGTTTTGCGGCACGTTGACCACAACCGACAAGGTCGTGGTTTGTCCAGCAGTCAGAGGATCTGTCGAAGTTGTATCCAACGATGTATCTGCCCAACCAAAGGGTCCGCTACTCACACTGATGTCAAAAATGTCGGTTGTCGATCCAACGTTCGATATGATGTAAGTGAGGGTCGTTGAGTCTCCCGGAGCAGTGGTGCGATCTGCAGGACCAATCATCTCTGAGATATAGTCGCTGAACACCGCATCGAATTGTTCGTGCGTATACATGTTGTTCCCAATCGAGCTGTTCACCCAATACACTGCAGAAATATTCCACAAGCCAGTCAACGAAGACGCTGAGAAACCAGCATTGAGGGAGACTTGTCCGGAAGGAGAAAAGATAGAACCTGGCTGGAGTGTTTCAGTGTTCGATGCCTGCCAATATTCATTGGTCGTACCCGTCGTTGCATTAAACAAAACAAGACCCATTTCAGAGGAGAACGGCATGACACCGTCGTTCCTCATTGAGAGACTAAACGTGTGTGCGATACGGTCAAGGAATACGTAGGTGTTCCCAGGCGCAGGCGAAGGTAAATCATCCGAAATGACATTCGCATCTCGGTAGTAATCAACATTGAAATCTCGTCGATATTCGTTGTTGGCGGTGTTTCCATCGTTTGCAGCACTAACGCGAGCAAAGAGTGTCTGGGACGGTCCCGCTGTTGCGGCCCAACTGAGCAAATAGGTTGTTGTCCCGGTGTTGGCAGTCATCGACCCAAGATCAACAGTATCGACGGTCTGTTCCGCAGCAGAGGGTGACCCTTTGTGAACGAGCGAGAGGAAGGCGTTGCCAGTGGAGGTTCCGACATTCTCGACCGAGATACGAACTGTGTGCGTACCAGGCGCGAGGATGACGGACGGCGAGTCGATAGAACCTGCACCGTCGAATGTCATTGCCGTCACTCGGAAGTCAGGCCCTGCACGCCCGCTTGTTGACGAGGCATCTGCAAGAGGGAGAGCAAGGTGCCCAAGAAGCAAGACAACGAGAAGGAGAGGGAGTGTCTTTTGTTTAAACATCAGCACTACCTCCTGCTTTCTCGAATCGCTGGATGGTCACAGATTTACCTTGAGATTTCCAAATCTCGAGAAGTTGATTGAGCAATCGGTCGTGTTCTTCGTCTGAGATACCAAGACGTCGGCGCTCTTCCCAGAGCAACAGTTGCTCGGTTCGGGTCAGCAAAGCATCTCGCAGGTACAATTCGAGTGTGCGGCGATATGCATCACGATCGGAAACGGCGTATACAATGGACGTACCTGGAAGTTGATCCGCACGGTTTTGAATGAAGTTACCAAGGTTGAGGGCTTCATCGTACGACAAATTTCGGCGATCAAGGTCGGTTTGAATGGTCGAAGCAATGCTTTGCAACTCATATCTCGAATTCGCACGCTGAATTTTCTTGAAGTACTTGCGGCTACGTCGCGTCATGCTTGGAGCCGCCATGAATATTCTTCGTTACTGGCAGTTTATCAAACAATTGGCCAAAAAGTTTCAATTTATTCACTAAGCATTGAATTTTATGCATATTACATGAATGTCTGCATCGATATTCTTGCGGTTGAAACCAAGCATTGATGACTTCGACCGACACCCAACGATCATGAGCACACCTATCACACTTGAAATAGGAGACAACAGCCCAACATTCACCTGTACAGATTCGACCGGAGAAGAGCACAGTATCGAATCCTACAACGCTGATGGTAAATCCGTCATCCTCTACTTTTATCCACGAGATTCGACACCTGGCTGTACCAATCAGGCCTGTGACTTTCGCGACAACATGGCTCGACTAAACAATGAAAACTACGTCGTTCTCGGCGTTTCGAAGGATTCCGAAGCATCACATGAGAAATTCATCGCCAAGCAAGAACTCAATTTCCCCCTATTGATGGACACAGATGGACATCTTCACGAATTGTTTGGAACGTGGCGAATGAAGAAAAACTACGGGAAAGAATACCTCGGTTGTGTTCGATCAACATTCGTCATTGGTAGCGATGGCACCATTGCGTGGTGCCGATACAATGTTCGAGCAAAAGGACATGTCGAGATGTTAATGCGAGAACTGAACATCGAATCTTGAGGTGAAACTGTGGACGAAGACATTGGGGGCGAACGTATCTCCTTGTCTGCCACCTCCTGCGCCTACAAGCCTTGCTATCTTGGAAAAAATCTCGTTGTCGGAGAACATGTTTCGATAGGCGCCATGTGCCACATTGGCCGTAACGTCACCATCGGCGACAACAGCAATATTCAGGGATCAAACTACATTGCTGATCGAACGACCATCGGCGCATCCGTCTTTATCGGACCAAATTCAACCATCCTGAATGACAAATATCCACCCTCTGGAAACGCGGAGAAATGGATTCCTGTTGAAGTTCACAACAACGCAGTCGTTGGAGGAGGTTGCACATTACTCCCCGGGGCAAATCTTGGTGAAAGCTCCGTGCTCGGTGGCGGTTCTGTTTTGACCAAACCCATCCCTGCCGGCGAGGTATGGGCGGGTAATCCAGCAAGATTCCTCATGACGCGTGAGGAATACGACAACAAGAGGTGAACTACATGGAAGGTAAAGCACACGTGATTTCGTTCCTCAAGAAGTGCATCGACTATGCCAATGCATCCATCGAACGGAAACAAAAACGAGGCGAACTTGATGATATCCCGAAGTGGGAGGCATATCGAGATTATACCGCTCATGCAGTCATGGAAGTTGAAGCAGGTGAGCTTGATCGCTGGTTCCCATCGGAAAAAGGTCTGAGTGATTCCGAAGTCAACACCATACCTCTCGATGAACTTTCACACGAGGCTCGATCGGCATGGCTTACCAATTTAGCAAGCCCAAGACCTCTTGCACTCATTGCTACATCCTCAAACGAGGGTATCCGCAACATCGCTCCATACACATCGTTGTCCATTGTTTCCAATTCACCTCCACTTGCCGTCGTTTCACTTTCAGCAGATCGAAACGACCGATGGAGAGATACATTGCTCAACTTGAGGCAAAACAACAGTGCGGTTCTCAACTTCCTTCCTGCCTCCTCAGACGCTGCTCTTGTCGTTGAACAGACGGCGAAACCTGTCGAGTATGGAACCAGCGAGTGGGATCTCTTCGATGTACAGAGTTTGGATTCGAATCCCCTTGTGATGAAAGATGCAGCATTCGCTATTCTTGGTGAGTTGATTGAAGAAGTGGATTTGCAGGATGCGAAAGCAAAGTTAGCGATTCTCAAATTGACTGAGGTCGTTATTCCTAGCGAAATGGATGGTTTGCAACCTGCCCACCTTCTTTGCCAGCATGGATTGAATCGATTGATGGCAACGCCAACAGAATGGCATTACAACATCGATCGAAGCGTTTGAAGGAGGCCATCCTCGAGTGATGTCATCGCTCGCCAATTCAAGTGTTTCTTCGTGAGCGTGAGATCTGGTAAACGTCGCTTTGAATCCCCCGGATGTCCAGGCTCAAAGCGTACGATTGTTGAACGCCCCGTCTCTTGTTCAACGAGAGCGGAAATTCGTTCAGCAAGTTCCAACATCGAAAGTTCATCCTCTGAACCAAGATTGAAGCTCAACCCAGCAAGCCCTTCAATTGAACCTGCAGCCTCGAGACCCGTAACAAGGTCATCGATGAAGGTAAGTGAGCGTGTCTGAGAACCATCTCCGTGGACGATGATTTCGTTGCGAAGAAGGGCGCTTTCCATCATCATTGATACAACTTGACCGTATTCATCGCCTAACAATCGAGGGCCATATCCATTGAATGGGCGAACGATTCGTGCATCGAGCCCTTGACGCACAGCATGCTGAACGGCAAGTTCGCCCAAGTATTTGCTCGCACCATAGGCATGCCTCTGATGAAGATGCGATGCTGGAAAGAGCGATGGTGCATCGTTACCGAGTGGCATCCTTTCCGACTCACCAAAGGCTTCGGGAGAGGATGCAAAGACGTAACGACAATTGCACTCCTCCGCAAATTCAAGCGAACGAAGCGTTGAATTCAGGTTCACATCCATCACCATTCGCGGCTCTTCATGGAACCACTTCGTCCCGTTGATGGCAGCAAGATGGTAGACAAGATCGATGCTATCGGGATTCTCAATCATTCGATACGAATCCGCATCACAAGCATCTTGTTCAATGAAGACAATACGGTTGTCAACCAAATGAAGGTGTTCTTTCTTTCCCCTCCAGCAATTGTCCAAGACGATGACTTCGTGTTCTTGTTCCACTAAGGATTCAACCAAACTGGAGCCAAGAAAACCTGCACCTCCAGTGACGAGGATTCGCATTGTTTCACACTCGCTCGAGAATTTCGATAGAAACCTTACCTTGCTCTCTCTTGAATCGTATACGGTCGCCATCGTTGACGACCATACAAGGATCCTCCACGAAACCATGACCGTATGGGACGTTCAAAAGGGAGCACGCTGGAAGTGTGAGTGGACAAACATCACGATTGATGATTGCCAGAGGACCTTTGTTTTCGTACAACAATCCCATGAGAACGTAGGGTGCCACCGTTGAACCCGAACCCTTTGGATAAATGAGAATCGTGTCTTCAATGGCACGGCCGTCAAGAGGATGTCCAGTTTCTTCGATTACTCCGGTGTCTCGATTCACGTAGCCAAGGTAGGTGATCGGGACATCCGTGACCATTGCCCGACCTTCGATGGAAAAATCGTTTTGTGAATCCAATCCTTCTCCCTTGAAGGTGTTCAATCCTTGTTGGGGCGTCTTTGCGCTGACTTGTCCACCGTGCGAGGATTGAGAAAGCGTTGGCGTAGGGCCACGTGCTCTGAGTGGATCGATGGCATGACGCACACATTCCTCAATTGAGGCAACACTGGTTGGTATTCGATTGAGTCCGCTGGTCAAATAGTGTTCAGCCTTCATTGAGTTGGTCAGTAAATGATTGTATTTCTCACGGTTGTACGGTGTAACTTCTGGACATGTGTCAACAAGCACGACTGCTCCGGCCTCTTCCAGCATGGAAACCGTACCATCTGCCTCGGCCAAAGCATAATTCTCCTGACTTGTGAACACCCATAACCGTTGATCTGGGACAGACTCACCAAATTCCATGTGGGTTCGTAGAGCAGCTGCTGTCGTGCGCATTTCCTCCAAACTTGCTTGTGGGCACCCGATAACAATCAGGTCAACTTGGCCTTTTGGACTGAGTTCTTCGTATCGAAGGTCAAGATCGGTTTGCGTAAAGACGAGTTCGCCTTCCCATTTGATGGAATCAATGGATTCCGAAGGAGGCTCAGTGTGTCCTTCGACCCACATCATCGGCGAGCCGTAGTTGGCTGCAGCAGCTGTCAATGCTTTCTTACGAGCAAAGGAGATGAAGGAATCCAACCCCTCAACGTACGGCATCGGTCCAAAAGGAAGGTTCCACTCTGGCTTTGCATTCTTTCCAATCCAATCACCGAGGATTGAATAATCTGAGAGCGTTTCCAAATCGCACTCAACTACGACTCGAATGTTTGGCTTACGGTTCGCCTCAAGATGCAAACCCCAAGAGGGTGCATATCCAGTTAGGGCAGTTGCTAAGGCGCTCAAGCCTGACTCGCGATTGGTGATCAACGAAGTCCATGTATTGGAATAGCATACGGCATTGGATTCTGCCCATGAAGCAGCCTCTCCTTCAATTTCGATTCCTCGATCATAAGGAGTGCAGGACAACGTCGCCTCGATACCGAGACGGTCATAAGCCTGAACAATCTCAAATTGTTGCTCTAAGAAATTCGGCCAAGCGATGCCCATTTCTTCCATTTTCTCACGATCGCAACCTGCAGAATTCAATGTCGTCGGTATAACAACTGTACCTGACGGGTCGCCACTCAAGTCTTTGAGGAAGGTTCGAAGACCATGCCCCCCTGTAATGACGGACACACCCGAAACGTGAGCATGATCGATCTCAACAAACGATTCAGCTTTAGCGACCCGTGCAAGATCCACGACCAAGCGAGCGGCCTTTTGTCGGGTCGGACCTTCCTTGCCGTCCAACTGTTCCGCCAAACGCTTTGGAAGTTCCATGATTGAGTGCAAACATCGGCGCTTCATCAAGACTCGTGTTCTTCACCGATGGTTTTGATACGGTTGACGTCGCTCCGCCGTTTATGTCCTCGAATGAGAACAACACACAAGGAGCCCGCCGTGATGAACAACGTACACGTTTTCTATCACGTGAAAACATCATCAAGATGTTGAAGACAACCATCGTATTGAGTGCACTGTTTCTGTCCATTTGGGCAGTCGTCCTGAACCATTCGGTTGAAGCGCTTGAACCAACAGCCGAAGAAGAATCTGCCATTCTTGTCGAGACCGAAGGGCGAGAAGCAGATGTGTACTGTCCAGAAGGCGGTGCTGATATCTTCCTCGGTACAGACTTTGATGGAGATGGTAAACTTTCAGCGAGTGAAATCACCACCAGCACAAAGGTTTGTCATGGCCAACAAGGTCTTTCTGGCCCACAAGGCCAAACGGGAATGAATGGTGAAAACGGATTCAACGGCAACTCAAGTCTCGTCAATTTGACAGCAATATCTCCAGGCATTCCTTGCCAATTCGGTGGTATTCAGATTCAATCAGGTATCGATTTGGATCACAATCAATTCTTGGATGAAGAAGAGATTCAAACAACCGCACACGTTTGCGATGGACAACTCGGTGAAGACGGACCTGAAGGTCAACAAGGAACCGATGGAGCCCAAGGATACTCAGCCCTCATCGATCGACGAGCAGCACCAAGCTCAATTTGCCCGCAAGGAGTCATAATGCGATTCGGTGTCGATGATGGAACAGATATGGCAACAGCAGACGATGGAATCCTCCACGATGATGAAGTTCGTGAATCACTCCAAATTTGCTCTGAACAGTTGTATGAAGGGTTGGTTTTTGACTCGAATATTGGTGTGACCAATGGTTTTTCTAGCGAATGCAGTGTATCACAAGGAACTGATATTGTTCTATTTTCTTCGAACGACGGAACAAACGGATGTGAACTGTGGATTCTTGATGAAGAGAATACGCCTTCGATGCTGATGGATATTCATTCAGCAGGTGATTCGATTCCTGGACGTGAACTTGGAATCTATGAAGTTGATACTGAACGTGGATTGAGGTTCTTTTTCGATGCGGATGATGGGGTCAATGGACGAGAATTGTGGGTCAGTGATGGAACCCCACTCGGCACGATGATGCTTGGTGATATGGAATCTGGTGATGCGATTGACTACACATCAGAGGCAACCGCCTGGATGAATGGAATTGTCTTCACGACACATGGTCAACAAGGTCACAGAATGTGGTGGAGCAACGGTAGTGTGACTACTTCAATTTGGCAAGCACCGTGGTTCTCAAGCTCAGCATCATCCGATTTGATGAATCAGTCCACAGCAATCTCATCGCTTGGACAAGGATTGCTTCAAGGTGATGAATCAGGTCTTTGGTTTGCTGCGAAAGATGCACAAGCAGGTCTTGAGATGATGTACCTTGGAAACAGCGGAATGTTGCACATCTATGATCTTCAACCCTTTGGAGATGCATCACCTTCTCGTGGCTTATCGATTGATGGCGGTTTTGTGGTCGTTGCAAGCGATGGCACCGGCCGTCAGTTGGCGCAACTTGACCGCCAAGGAGGCTACCAATGGTTGACATCCATGACAAAGGAAGGAACTACCACGCCAATTTCGGTCATGGCACCTGCTTTTGGGATTGAGCGTGTTGGAGACATTCTCGTGTTTGATGTCGTTTACCGTGGTGCAGATGCGACCTTGTTCGGGTATTCGATGTCCACTGGCACTCTTCAAGAATTGAGTTCAAACATCCTTGCACCAGGCCATAGCGTTGATGTTGTCAGCGATGGGACAACGATTTGGTTTGATTGTGTTCTTGCAAATACTGGCATGGAGATTTGTCAAACCGATGGTACACTCATGGGAACAACATTGACGATTGATCTCATGCCTGGAGTGAGCACCAGTCAGCCACGCTCGTTCGCTTTTGTTGATTCAACACTGTACGTTCTTGCGAACGGATTGGATGATTCGGGAACGAGCAGTGGACATGCACTGTGGTCGATTGAAGGGCAGACTGCGTCACTAGCTCTGGATGTCTGGACTGGTGTTGGAAACAATTCCAATGCAGGAACCTATGGGACACTGATTGCGACATCGAACCATTTGCTGTTCATCGCAGATGATGGTCAACATGGTCATGAATTGCATCAATTCCTTCGTGCATCCATTCGAGATCAATGGATGGTATGGGATTGATGTCGGTCAATGCAATAGGAACACGACTCTCCTGGAACATAGGCTGGATGCAACTGCTCCTTTGGCGTGAGCGGTTCGCGGCAAGCGAAACAGACCGTCGTACCTGTCTCGGTTAGATCTGGAAGTAGGGCAACACGCTTGTCGAACACAAAGCACTCCCCGTCCCAATAATCACCACCCACCTGTTCGAAATAGCCGAGAATCCCTCCCTCGAGTTGCTTGATGTTGTTGAAACCAGCATCTTTCATGATGACACTGGCTTTCTCACACCGTACACCACCCGTGCAGAACATGACAATCTCCTTGTCTTTGTACGAGTCATCAAGTCCTTCAACCGCTTCTGGAAAGGAACGGAAGGTATCAATGTTCAATTCAATAGCATTCTGAAACGTTCCGAGCCGTGTTTCGTAAGTGTTGCGCGTATCAAGAAGGACGACATCATCCCCATTGAGGAGCTTCTCATGCAAGTCTTGGGGAAGGATACGCCCGTTCACAGGTTCAATACGATCGAAATTGGGCAAGCCAACTGAAATGATTTCATTCTTGAGGCGGACGTTCATACGATTGAAAGGTTGATGTTCGGAATACGAGGTCTTGAACTCGATGTCGGCGAATCGCTCATCCTTACTGAGATAGGCACGGAAGGTTTCGATGTTGGATTCAGGACCTGCCACAAAGATGTTGATGCCTTCGTGACTGAGAAGGATGGTACCCTTCAAGCCCAATGCATCACATTCTTGTTTCAATGGCTGACGTAAAGCATCACGATCGTCGAGTACAACAAACTTGTACCCAGCGATGTTGAGGTGTTGCTCCGTCATGGTAATTCGTCCGACTTCATCCTCTTATGTTCATCGTTTAGCGACGCCAATCGTGCTTGCTCGCAAGCGGATGGCGCCAGCCTTGACCAAAGGCTCGTGAGGAGACGCGAGGTGCTGGAGCCATCTGCCATCGCTTGTGTTCATTGGCTTCAAGACGTTGGAGCACAGAAACAACAACTGAAGGATCGAAACCGTGTTTTGCAATCGCTTCTGCACCAAGGCCTTGTTCGATGTGATACTTGAGAATCGAATCGAGCGTTTCGTATGGAGGAAGCGTGTCATCGTCTCGTTGATTTGGAGCCAACTCAGCAGACGGAGGTTTGGTCAACGTTGAATCGTTCACTGGAGGTTCACGACCTTGAGCCATGGCTCGGCGGTTGAAGACCTCTGCAAGCCCATAGACTTCCATTTTGTACACGTCACCAAGTGGCGTGTAACCACCCGCCATATCCCCATACAAGGTGCAATACCCTTGGGCAAGTTCGGATTTGTTTCCAGTAGCAATCGCCATTCTACCTTGTGCGTTGGCGTGTGCCATCACGAGAATGCCTCGAAGACGTGCTTGGATGTTTTCTTGGGCAACTTTAGCACCATGTTCGAGCATTTCGGACAGATGTTGTTCGAGGTTTGCATGGTGTTCATCGATCGAGATTGAAGCATACTCCATGCCCAACGCCTCTGCTGTATGCTTCGCATCATCGATGGAATGTTGAGAGGAAAATCGCGATGGCATTGAAATTCCAAGGACGTTTTTTGCACCAACTGCTTGGGCTGCGACACAGGCTGCTACGGCCGAATCAATACCTCCACTCAAGCCAAGAACAATGCGTTCAATACCCGATTTTTGGCAATAATCGCGAAGTCCCAAAACGACTGCATCGGCAAGTTCTTCCAGAACATCACCTCGCTCTTCACCCGTTTCATGAGGCGCATAATGAACGAGTTCACCATGGGTCTCTTCGAGTGAAACCCAAAAGGTGGCTTGCGGATTGTTGATGTCAACCAGGAGGATTCCTTCCTCCCAAGCTGGAGCGACAACAACATCGCCTGAAGGCCATGCTGCAAGCGAGCGCCCGTCGAAAAGGAGGTCGTCGTTCCCTCCAATTTGATTGCAAAGAAGGAATGGATGGCCAAGCGTTTTTGCGGCTGTTCTTGCAACATGGAGGCGTGTCTGAATTTTGTTGGCATGATAGGGAGATGCTGAAAGATTCACTGTTGCATCCAAATTGACCCCTTGACGTCCCCATTCTGCCAATTGCTCGATAGGATCGGCATCGTATTCTGAAGGTGTCTCTCCCGCAACTTGCCATGCATCCTCGCAGACCGTCACACCAAGTTCAAGCGATCCGGAAAGAGTACGAGCAATTCCCGGCCGATCATCCGAATCAAAATACCGTGCTTCGTCGAAGACATCGTAGGTTGGAAGTAATTGTTTCCGTGCAACGATCTTTACAGGTGCTTGATTCCCTAACAATGCAACACCATTACCTGGTTTTCCTCGAGCATGTTCTGGAAGAGTCGGTGTCCCAATCAAGGATGGAATCTCAACATCGAGCGAAAGCGCAGATTGTTGCGCAAGTTCGACAAAGCTCGATTGCATGAGCAAATCTCGTGGAGGATAGCCGCAGATGGCCAACTCTGTGCTGACACTTACCACTGCTCCACTGGCTTTGGCCGTTTGAACAAAGCGCTCCAAACGTTGAGCGTTCCCGGTGATGTCTCCCACGGTCGGATTCATCTGAAGCAAAGCAATGATGCTGGCACCTTGCTCGCTCATGTCCATCCCACATCATCGTGTTTCATAGAAATGATGCTTCATTTGTATTGCAAAATTTCACCATTTGCGTCCTTGTACCACCAACTTCCGTCTTGTTGGTTTTGCCACCACCAGACACCATCGGATCCTTGCGTCCACCCATCGGCTGAGTCAGCTTGCGTTGCAGCAACTGCAGGAGCAGCCTCTTGAATCGGTTCGCTGAGGTTGAGGTCTGCATCATCATCGAAGTCTTCTTCCTCATCCTCATCGAGGTAATCGGAATACTCGTCCCACTCGTATTCAGACTTCGAACCACGGCGAACCGTTGCGTTACGAGCCATCAACAAGAGAGCGAGAATAATGGAGAGACCAAGCAATGCCCCAATCGAGCCGAGAATCGGGTTCACATCACCAAACACTGCTTCGCTGAAGGACGGATCGCTCTTTGGTCGAACATCAACCGATGGACCGTTGCCCTTCACACCGTTTTCGAGTTGAACCTCAATCCATTGGAGACCAACCTGTTCCGGTGCCCAATCGATGAGGATAGTACCGAGTCCGCCCTCTGCAACTTCGACGTCCGTTTGTCGCAACATCTCTGAGGTTCCATCCGAACGAACAACAGAGATTGTAGCAGTTGTCGTTCCATCCAACGTTCCGACGTTCTTGACAAAGATTTGAACCGCAGTTGAATCGCCTGTCTGAAGGTTCAGACGAGAATATTCCATCGCCGGCGTTTCGAGTTCGAACTTCGGTTGTCGCCATTCCATCAGCCAGGATGTTACAGCATTTCCAGCGGATTGTCCTTCACCTCCAAGGACGAGGTTTCCTGCAAGATCTCGACCTTCGATGAGGACATAGACCGTAAAGCGGTCGATGAGCATCTCATCGGTAATGACGCTCAAGTCCATCGTCCCTGTACCAACAAGGCTTAATCCACTAATTTCAGTTCCTTGCAAGAGGAATGGACTGTCACCTCCTCGGATGAATTCACCTGTCACGGTATCCTCGACCCACCAAGCCAATCGTAAGGATTCGAAGTCGATGCCACCTTCTTCGGAAAGTACGATCGTCACCTCATGTTCCTCTGCGGAAAGAATTGAGCCAGGACGAGGCGTTTGCACTTCTTGTGGTTCAGGACCAAGACCATCAACAACCATCCACTTGACTGAAGATTCCTTTTCGGTCGCATCAATACCTTGTGGTGGCAAACAACCAACCGACCAG
>JAPOIF010000260.1 GCA_029979085.1 Methanobacteriota archaeon
GTTGGTGTTGACCACTGGTTTGAAAAACATGCGTTGGGGCCGTTTTTCCACCTCAATGTATAAAGAGCGATTTTGCTAATTCGGTGGTGAGAAGGAAACTTCTCAGATGGGATGCACATGGAGCGCAAGCAAGAACAGAACGAGGTCATTCAACAACGTGTGAAGGACCTTCAGAACCAAGTCGATGAATTGAAAGAACTCGTCAACACACTGCTGAGTGTGATTGTCGAAGAACCGGACGGCGTGCACACCGGCGCTGCACCAACGCTACCAGGTCAAGGTGCGTTGCAGGTGTGCATGTGATCATCCTTTGATGACAACCAACGGATTCATCCTTACAACAGGACGTGCAAGTCCTGAATCGTGCGTGAGTCGTATCACTTCGTCCACGTTCTTGTACGCTGCTGGTGCTTCCTCGGAAAGCACGTTTGGCGTGGATGCATGAACCCGAATTCCTTCAGCTTCCAGTTGTTGCTTCAGTGCTTTCCCATCAAGAGTTTTCTTCGCTTGAGCTCGTG
>JAPOIF010000261.1 GCA_029979085.1 Methanobacteriota archaeon
GTGCGCAGCGTGACCATATCGCCCCGCAATGGCGTTCGGATCTCGACTACAGAACCTCGTCGCTCGTCCAACCATTGTTGCAATCCGTCAAGCAAAGGCGTAGGTGTGAGCAACAAACGCGGCGGTCTGCGATGGACGTAATGTTCGCTGATGAAACGACTTACCGTTTCACCAATGTCACCTCGATGAACGAACGGCCAGACTTCCTGGCCTTTGACAACACCATCGTCTGCATGAAGAACAACCAACGCCGCCAAGTCGCCTTGTTCAGCAAATCCAATCGCATCGCAATCACGGTACAATTTACTCGATACAACATGCTGACCTATCGTTGTTCGAATGGATCGAATAAGGTCACGATAATATCCTGCTCGTTCGAACTGCATGTTTTGTGAGCATTCATCCATCTTTTCCCCGAGCTCTTCCAAGAGTTCTGTTGCTTCACCATCGAGAATTTTCTTGACAGCACGAACTTGTTCAGCATACCCTTCTCCATCGATGCATGGTCCTGT
>JAPOIF010000262.1 GCA_029979085.1 Methanobacteriota archaeon
CAGCATAACTGAGCGCTGAGATGGGGATGATTGAATGGAGCGAATGGCGACTTGGCAGATTGCTCTGCGTCGTCTCGAAATGCCAGTTCCCCGTTTCCTATTTGCATTCGTTTTACCAGCAGCACTTGCTGGTTTGATAACAGCAATTTTGATGATTTTCCTAACTGGCGGGTTTTCTGAAGGCGGTCTATTCGCAGGTTTTACTGGAGTTTTTCTGATTATATTTCTCCCAATTCTAACAGGCGGTGCAGCGATTTATTTTCCGATATTGGAAGTGAATCGTTCGGCGATAAAGATTGAGAAAGAGATGCACATGTTCATCACTCGAATGGGAATTTTGTCCTTAGGAGAGGTTGGAGCAGCCACGATTTTCGATATACTGCGCCAAATGAAGGACTATGGTGAATTGGCTCAAGAGGTCAAGAGAATCGAAACGCTCGTCGATAAGTGGCATACTTCTCTACCTGAAGCAGCAAGAATTGTAGCACAACAATCACCTTCACCACTTTGGA
>JAPOIF010000263.1 GCA_029979085.1 Methanobacteriota archaeon
ATGGTGATTCTGATGGTGATGGAGACGGTGATTCTGATTCCGATGGCGATAGTGATGGTGATGGAGATGGAGATGATTCAGATGGGGATGGAGATGATTCAGACGGAGATGACTCAGATGGAGATGGTGATGATGATTCTGATGGTGATGATGATTCTGATGGTGATGATTCCGATGAAGATTCTGATGAAGAAAGTGATGAATCAGAAGAAGAAAGTGAAGAAGAAGAATCAGATGAGGAAGAAAGTGAAGAAGAAGAATCAGATGAAGAAGAGGAAGAAGAAGAATCCGAAGAAGATGAGGAAGAAGAGGAAGAGGAAGAAGAATCTGATGAAGAAGAAAGTGAAGAAGAGGAAGAAGAGGAAGAGGAAAAAGAAAAGAAATTTTTACCTATACAACTTAAAGCAGATTTTATACAACAACAAGCTTTAACATTAAAATATAACTCAGTTCTTAATATTGGTGCTTCACAAAGTTCAATCTTTGGTGATAGAACAAATACTGCAAC
>JAPOIF010000264.1 GCA_029979085.1 Methanobacteriota archaeon
AGCACACGATCCCCACAAAGGTCAAGATGCTCATGGCTATGCTAAAGTTGGTGAGTCAGTTGAAGCAGAGTCAGAAGAAGTTGTATCTGAAGCCGAAGAAGAGGTTTCAGAAGAAGTTGTAACTGAAGCCGAAGAAACAGAAGAAGAGGTTTCAGAAGAAGTCGTAGCTGAAGGCGATGAAGATGAAGAAGGTGAGGCCGTCGTAAGTGAAGATGACGAGATCACCGAAGAGATGGAAGACGAAGAAGATGAAGAAGAGGAAGAAGAAGAGGAACAGGATGAAGGTGTCCTAGACTTAGAAGCTATCCTCCGCGAACTTCAAGCCGAAGTTGACGCTATGAATGAAGAAGAAGACGATGAAGAAGAGGAAGAAGAGGAAGACTCCGATCTAGATATGGGTGAGGACGACGATGACGACCAACGCATCGCTGACCTAGATCTTGATGAAGAGGATCGTGATGAAGAAGAAGAGGACGAGGAAGAAGTTGAGGAAGATCTCGACATTG
>JAPOIF010000265.1 GCA_029979085.1 Methanobacteriota archaeon
TGGTCATGAACCACTTGCTCTTGCTTTCACTCATGTTGGTAACACGCTTGCTTGCATACTCATGGTCGTCAGCGATTCCATTGCGATTGAGATCGTGGTCGGCTTCAACCCAATACATGAGCGTCAATTCCATCGGAACTCCAATCTCATCATGGACGAGGATTCGAACATCCTGTTGGTTGACACCTGCCTCATACGATCCATCAGCAGGGAACACTGCACGACGCTCGGGCGGTGTTGCATCAACACGGAACGTGCGGCTCCAATCGGAATTCGGTGCCATGACGTGTGTTGGATTTCGCTCATTGTAGGTTTGAACTTCGTAATTCAGACCATCTGGAACATCGATGTTTGGTGTGACCACGCTAATGAAGAACGATCCATTGATGTTGGTTGTATCTCGAGCGGTTGATTCGACCCAACCGTTGCGAGAAACACGCACGTCAAAAGCACTGTCGAGCGGAGCGTCATCGGAATCCATGAACCACATCGCCCCTTGGAAGTG
>JAPOIF010000266.1 GCA_029979085.1 Methanobacteriota archaeon
CTGCGTGCCGTCATGGAAGGCTACCGCGTGATGCCCATGGACGAAGCCGCCAAACTCGGCGACATCTTCTGCACCGCCACCGGCATGGAGGACGTCATCGTTGGACGCCACTTCGAGTCCATGAAGGACGGCGCCATCGTGTGCAACACCGGTCACTACGACTGTGAAATCAAGATCACCGACCTTGAGGCTCAAGCCAAGTCGGTCCGCACCATCCGTCAGGACAACGAGGAATTCCTCATGCCCGACGGCCGCCGCATCTTCCTGCTGGCTCGTGGCCGACTGGTCAACCTCGCAGCGGCCGAAGGCCACCCCTCGGAAGTCATGGACATGTCCTTCGCCAACCAGTTCCTCTCCCTGTGCCGTTTGGCCAAGGACGGCGGCTCGATGGGCAAGGAGGTCTACGACATCACGACCGAACAAGACCAGGACTTGGCCACCACCAAACTCGGCACCCTCGGTTTTGCTATCGACAAGCTCACCGACGCCCAACTCGCCTACT
>JAPOIF010000267.1 GCA_029979085.1 Methanobacteriota archaeon
TCAAGCCCAACGGTTCGATGAGGGGTTTGCGCTCCAAGAGCAGGCGGACCCATTCAAGCAGGAGGAGGCGACGGTCCAAATCACCGCCCTCAAGGCGCTCCAAGACCCAACGAGCGGCCTCGACGCCGCGCTCGTGAGCGACCACGGTGCTTGACATCCGAGGAACGACAGCGTGTGGATTCCAATCCATGTGCTGAGGACCTGCATCGGGTTGCGTATGCCAAGTGCCCGGACGTTCGGCCAGGGCGATGGATTCAACCAAATGATAGCCTTGGTGCACGGGTTGGCCGTACGGTGTGGTCGCCAAACCGTTCACGAGGGCAATACTCAGCCACCATCGGTCGGTGTTGGGTGCGTGTGGGTCAAAGGCTTGGGCCAACCAATCCGTAGCAATGTGAAACAACAAACGGTGAGCGACATCGTCCATTCGTCGCTTGAGCCATTTCTGATGGACTTCGAAGGGGTCGTCGCTGAGGTTCATGCGGTGTGGCACGATCAGGTC
>JAPOIF010000268.1 GCA_029979085.1 Methanobacteriota archaeon
TCTGCGTAATACTCGAAGTTGAGCGAAACGAAGTCACCACTCATGCTCGTCAAATCGATGTTGGGGATGGTGAGGGTTTCGTTGGCCCATGCATCGTCGTAGCCGTTGGTTCCGGTGTCACAGGGGTGGCCGAACCAGTAGGCGTTGTTGTTGAAAATCTTGGTTGAACAGCTGTTTTCGTTGTAAATGGCACCCTTTGGTTGTTGATTCTCTTCGTAGCGGTAACCTTGGGAGCCACCCTCGAAGGTTTCTGCACAAACGGCTGATGGCGTACCGCAGTACACGTCAGAAGGCGTGGCAGAATACACCGTGGCTTCGATGTCAAAGTCAACGGCGGTGTTTCCGTAGTTGTTCGTGGTCACAGCGATGTCAAAGATACCCTCGGCATAGAGTCCACCGGGCTTGAAGAACTCAATGGATTCAACCGTTGGGTCGTAGAGATTGAACGGTGTTACGTAGCCTACCACATCGTCGTTGATGGGTTGCTGATACCATTGCTGC
>JAPOIF010000269.1 GCA_029979085.1 Methanobacteriota archaeon
CCGTTCTTTACGGATTTTGGCTTTCATTTACCGATGCAGACGCCACCCATCTTGGCGAGCAGGCCTTCATCGGCTTGGCCAACTTTGTCGAGGGGTTCACCTCCTCTGGATTCCTTCGTGTGACCCTCTTCACGCTCGTGTGGACGGTGGCCAACGTCACGGCTCACGTGGGTCTCGGCCTTTTCCTCGCCATGGTGCTCCAGCACGGACGCATCCGTGGAAAAACAGCCTATCGAACGGTGTTGCTGCTACCTTGGGCCATCCCATCCTACATCTCGGTGCTCGTGTGGAAAGGGATGTTTCAACCAGAAGGTTTGGTCAACGATGTATTGGGGACGGATTTCCATTTTCTTGCCGACCCCACAGGCGCCCAAATCGTGGTGATTTTTGTTAATATTTGGCTGGGTGTTCCGTTCATGATGATGTCCCTGAGCGGTGCGCTTCAGGCCCTTCCTCGAGACATGTACGAAGCCGCTCAACTGGACGGTGTCGGGGCTTGGG
>JAPOIF010000026.1 GCA_029979085.1 Methanobacteriota archaeon
GTCCTCTGAATTGGTCATTGTACAGCCTCCGTAGCATTGGTTTGTTTCATGTATCGCCAAGAGAAGGCAAACAACATCATGAAGATGATAACCGACCAAGCGGCAGCCACACCGTAAGCACCTTCTCTAAAAGCTACATCATACACATATGTGATCAAAATATCCGTTTGACCGGGCTCACCAAAGTAGAGATTTGGGCCTCCATCGGTCATCAAATAAATCACGTTGAACATGTTAAACGTCCAAATGAAACCGAGAAGCGTCAAAGGAATCAATGCACTACGCAAATTTGGAAGTGTAAGATGCCGGAATGCAGTCCACCCAACAACTCCATCAAGTTCAGCTGCTTCATACATGTTCTTGGGTAGCGATTGCAATGCACCACTAATTGACATCATCATGAAAGGAACGCCGAGCCAAATGTTGACCAAAATGACAATGATTTGAGCGCCTGTTGGGTCAGAAAGGAAATCAATATTGGTACCCAAGAGATCGTTCACAAATCCATCAGGCTGAAACATCCCTTTCCACACGAGAACCGAGATGTAGGAAGGAACAGCCCATGGCAGCAACAGCAGTGTGCGGTAAGCCATCTTTCCCTGAATACGACTACGATGCAGGAGAATCGCCAAGAAGAGTCCAATGCCGATGTGCGCAGATACGTTGACAATCGTCCATACGAGTGTAAACAAGGTCACTCGTAGGAACCCATCCGAGGAAAACACATCCCAGAAATTATCCAAACCAATGAACGATTGATCCCCAAGTTGAGTCTGATTTGCATCCGTAAAGGCAAGCCAGAACCCGTACAAGACGGGATAAAACGTGAGGATGGCTAGAGCAAGTAAAGCAGGTGCGACGTAGAAATGGGCAAGTTTGGAATTTGTCCGCCCAAGTTTTGTATCATTCCATTTTGCAAAACTCAACAAGGCGATTAAGGAGAGGACAATTGCGCCAAGTGCGAACATGACTGGCGAAGTATTGCCTGCTTGTGGTCGCTCATCGGCTACGGTTGTGCTTCCAGTTGTCGAATAAATCAGCACGCTGTCTGCAAAAACTTCGATGCGATGTTCTTGTTCAGGTACCATGCCTGTAAGGTCGCATTGAATCAATTCTGTCGTTTGTGAAATGATGCGAACCTGTCCTTGTTGAAGCAACTCATTGGATCCATCAGTGCATGTATCGTACCCGAGAATTGTGCCATTGTTTGTAGATTCAAGTTGAATCTGGGTGTGCAAGGAACCATCAACTAGGATGTCGTACAACGTGGCATTGGTCGTCTGAAACTCGAGTGAAATTGTACGGTATCCTTCAGTTAGGGGGTACGGGTCAGCACGAGAAATTGAATCCATTTGCTCCTGAAGTTGTTGGTTGGCACCTGACAATGCTTCCTCAGTGGTAGCAATCTCCGAGTAAGCCTGTTCAAAGGCGGTTGATAGTGGGTCATAGACCAGCGACATCGCCCGAGTTGTTGGAGCGGGCGTTCCTTCTTTGGTTTGCTCAAGGAAACCTGAAAGAACCTCGTCCTCTGTGATTTCAGGATCGAACTCCAAAGCAACATGTGTTGGCATTGTGTATGTGTCAACAGCGAATTCTTTCTGAACATCCTCGGAAGAGAGCCAAAGTGCAAGTTCCGTCGCTGCAACCTTGTTAGCGCTTTGCTTGCTAACAGTCCAACCTTTGTAGGTGACAAGCGGTGACATTCGTTCTCCTGAGGTTTCAACCAGCGGCAACAAGGTTTGACCGATGTTTAAGCGACTAGCCTCATAAGTAGCCCAATTCCACGGGCCATCGAAGATCATCGCAGCTTTCGACGAGATGAATTGGTTTTTCATGCCTTCAATCTGCGTCCCTGTTGCGACAACACCATGCTCCAACTCTAAATCGAGCATCCATCGCATGGCTTCACTGGAACCGTTGGAGTCGAGGGTTGGTTCGCCGTTTTCATCAAAAAGTGAACCGCCAAATCCTTCCTGTATTGGGAACCACCAATACGCAGTCTTGATTGGAATTGCAAGTCCTTGCACATCTTGATAGGTCAACAATTCAGCAGCCTGTAGCAAATCTTGTTCCGTCCATGTTTCATCTGGATAAGCAAGACCTTGGGCATCAAACAATGCTTTGTTGAAGATTAACGAAAGACAATCTTGGCTTGCAGGTATGCCATACAACGAATCACCATACCGCATGGCTTGCAATGCTCGCTCTTCGAAGTGCGCCCTATCTTGGGGGGTAAGATGAGGCCGTAGATCCTCTAAGAGCGGAAAGCCATCAACTCGAACCTCCCCAATTGCACCCAATTGATCGCTCGAAAGACGCATCAAATCAGGAGCTTGCCCCCCTTGAGCAGCCGTCATGAACAGTTGGTCTGCATTTCCAAATGGAACCATTGTCACATCAACGGTTATGTTTGGATGTGAAGATTCAAACGAATTGATTGCGTTCATGAACACTTCTTCTTCCTTACTTTCAGCCGCAAATGTGTGCCAAACCTCAAGTTCGATGTATCCATTTGAAGCGTTTTCTTCCAAATCTTGCTGACCATTACCGAGGCAACCTGATAAGAAAATCATCGAAAAAAGGACAATTGCAAGAAGTCGCTTCCGAGTGGAAGAACCCAGCACCATCCCCTTCATGTTTCGGCCTTGAATTACGCCGACTTAAACAGCACGGAGACGCATTGATGCATTCAACGTGAATTGTGATATGCAACTGGCAAGAGTCCTAATTGCATCCACTCAAGATAAAGCAAAGTCTTCATTTCCATTCGTGCGGCTTGACGCCATCGTTTTCGCATGGTTCGTTCGGCCTTGCGACTTGGGATTGGAGCTGGGGAGAACCGACAATTGAGTTCACTGGATTCAGGTATTGGCGATTCCTCCCATTCCACACCCCACAAGATCAACCAATCCGGTGGAGCAACTCCAAAATCAACTTCTATGTCTGGCTCATCGATGGCTCGCTTCACATCCTCAGGAGATATTTCTCCCAATGCAAGAAGATGAAGCGCCATTGCCGTCCTTCGGACTTGGTTCCAAAGGAAGGCTTCTCCGACGATCTCAAATCCAACCGTTCGTCCGTCAACGACCCAAGGTGTACAGGAGAGGATGGTTCGAATCGGATTCTTTCCAGGCTCCAAACGAGCGAAATTTCTCGCATCGTACGTTCCTTCAAACAGTTTCAACCACTCGACAAAAACCTCACCAGGATCGTTCCAAAATTCAATGCCTTCGAGACGATAACGGTAGATTCGGTGCAAAGCCATTCGGGGGTTCCAATCCATTTCAACTTCACGAACATCGAGGAATGAAATTTCATCAGGGAGCAAATCATCCACTGCACGAACAAACTTACGCGGGGTGATGCTGTCCCAAAGTGAACGAGCAACTCGGACGGTGCCTCCATTGAGCCGAACGTGAACGCCTGCATCTGTACGACTCGAGAGAACGAGGTTGTGTTCTTCTTCCTCTTTCGATATCCACCCGAGTTTCTGGAACGCAAGAATCAGTTCACCTTGCACGGTACGAACATCGGGTTGAATTTGACTGCCATGAAAGGCGTCACCAAGATAGCCAATTCGAAAATGCAGACGGGTTTCTGCATCGGACATGCGTGAGCCTCAATCGTCTGAAGTTAGGATTTCTGCAGCTTCCTCAGGAGTGTAACCGAGGCCACCAACAGCCCAAACAAGTGCTTGCTTGACCCAAGGTTGAACCATTGGGTTTGCCTTTTCGGGGTCGATGACTTCAATGGTATCTACAATGTTTCGAGCGGCCATGTAGAGAACGTCATCCGTAGGAATGTCTGCCATCTCAAGACGGCGGCTGTATCTCTGGAATTCTTTTACGGCTTGTGGGACACGCCGACATTCGAGTGCAAAAGAAGCGAAATCGGCGATGTATTCGTCGTTTTCTTCATCGAGTTCCATGGCCTTTTTGTAGGCCATCATGATCTTTGTACCAGGTACAACATCGTCTTGTTCTTCCATATTGAGCATGTTTGCAAATTCTGCATACGTGTGCTGAAGAACTGCATTGTCTCGGTTTGAACGGAGTTTGCCGTCAAGGTTCTCAACCGCTCCTTTCAAATCACCTGCTCGGAACAATTCCATTGCATCTGCCATTACATCGTCACTCATGGTTCTCTCACCAGTCCTACCAAAAATATGGGGTTCTTGAACACAACGGTTCATTCTTGTCCTTCATTTTGTTGCGTGAGAATGTCTGCAAGATTGTCCAACTTCGTGGATTGGCTATGCTTTTTGTGCATTTCATTCAACAACGTCTTTGTATCTTCCCAGCCACGGATTTTGTAAAAACAATGTTTTGGATCAGGTCGGACAGTACGGATTGTTCGTTGGTAAAACATCAGTGCGAAGAAGGATTTGAGAAGGCTCTTCCCTGCTTTTTCAACGGAAGTATCGTTCTCTTTTTCCGGTAGATTTGGAGAAATACCAACGCTTCCTCCAACAGATTCTTCGACGATACCAACACCAGAATCCGTAAGGATGGTGAGTGTTGCAAACCCAGTCATTGTTCCAAACGGTGTGCGTTCTACTTGAACTTCTGAAATTCGGTCAAACAAGATACGACGGTGAGCCCGACTTAGCAAGAAAGCATGCTTGAAGATGACAGCATTGCTTGTGATGGCGTAATCGAAACTTCGCTGGTAGTAGAAGACCAACGCCCAAAAGGCCAATGTGAGAACCAATCCAGAGACAAGGAAATTGTACTTCAAACCAAGGAAAGGCTCAACATCTGCATCGGAGAACATATCACGAACAAGTGCAATGAGACCATCGATCTGAATGAGAACCGGAAGGAACGTTGCAAGAAGCAGCCAAACAGTAACCCACTTTCCAGAGGTCGACGTGTTCATCATACGGTTGAACCATGTAATGGTTGCCATGACTAGGACGAACCCAAACGGAAGTTTGGATCCACCCAATTCCATGACCCAAACAACAAATTTAGCAACGCCTCCAGAATTGTCGTTGAGAAGTGAGTCTGGCTTCCAAAACAGCATGTGGACGCCGAAAACAATCAAACCAAGAACATACATTCCCATGAATCCAACTGGACTTGGTGATTTCGTGAGAAGAACTTCCTCACCTTCGATGAGCTTAAATCGGTTTTTCATAGCCTCATCATTGGATGCTTTCGCTGATTTTTCGGCTGCTTCAGTTTCAGTATTTGCGACTTCGTCGGCTTGAATCTCTTCGTCACTCATGCCCTTGCACCAAGGGGTTCTCATCACACAAGCACATAAGCCCTTTGCCGTTTTCACTCTCGAAACCGCAGCATATAACTAGTGCAACAAACCCCAACTGTGCTCTGCGTTACCTCGAATCCAATCGTACATGCCCTCTTTCCTCACGCCATGCTCATCCGTGATTGTCAAGGACTCGACTTCGAGTGGGTATTCGTTGTAAGTGAGATGCGACCATACTCCACCGCGTGTAGGTTGGTGAAAATCCCAATACGCTCGAGCAATCGCTCGGACTGTTAGCCGTATTGATGTTCTGCCATTCTTCAATTCAACGTGAAATCGTGGAAGATTGTTGGCTTGACGATCTTTTTCCACGCTCACACGCTTGAACCGCTCGCTTCTTCCATGTTTGCCATCGTGAAAGAGGCCACCCTGACTTACTGCGATATGGCTGACATCTCTACGTTTCCATTCTCGCTGATCTCGACTAAGAATCGTCGTTGAAAGATGCGGCAGGAACCAGTCGAGATAGGATCCATCGGAGAAGTGAAGAACACCCCAATACCATGGAACACTTGGAGCTTGCACGCATACTTTCTGAAAGTAGGCTGTTCCATTCACGTCCTCACCATCGATGGTTCCCGCAACCCTTGTCCCATGGAGTCGAAGGATGTCATAGCCCAATGAACCGAGATAGGTTGCCGTGGCTTCTCTTGCGGTCGACATGGCTGGATTCCAAGGTGTCATCTTCAATCGAATGGACTGAATTGCATCATGTTCCAAATCCAAATTGAGCCAGAACTGTGAGCGGTCAGCAAGCATACCCATCGAACAGTCTCCCTCGAGCATCGGGACGACCGCTCCACCGCCCTGACCTTCTCGACCAGGCCATGAGGAATGATTGGATGGAACAACGATCATGTCGCAAACTTTGGCAATGATTTCATCGTGCATCATCGAGCCATCAAACCACCAAGCACAGACCATTCCATCGATTTGAATGGCACCCTCATCGTCAAATCCTGGGGTTCCTTTTGGTTTCCATTCAACATTATTGATGTGAACGATATCGTTTTCCTTGGTCGACCAAAGTACCATCAATTGTTTCCCTGCCATGGGGTGTTCGTCATCATCAAGCATGACCAGCCACCACCACCAATCCCACGTGAGGTGTTCAATCGGTGGACGTTGGTTCAATGTCCACAGTGTTGAGAAGTCTCCGGCAAATGAATCCATCTCATCCCTCACACAATCTCTTTCGATTTGAAAATTAGTTGACCAATGAACCAGAAGAACACAGCCTGAAGAAGTAAGACCACAATTGAAACAACGGACGTTGCATATGGACCCATACCGAGACCGAGATCGGATTGTGCCCACTCCAAAGCACTGTAGCCTGGCAATTCATTACCGCCGAATAAGAAGAACGATCCATCGTTGTTGGAGCCGCCAGCCCACGAACCTGCTTCGGTAAACATCGCCATATCTGGCCAGACAAGATACGCACCTGAATCAATGATGCTCATCGACCATCCAACAACCGACATTCGTAGAAAACTCGATTCAGGCACTGACATTGAGAGAAGTGCCATCCCGAGTTCCCATGCTGCGATTGGAAGCGCGAGGATAATCCCGTATTTCCACAAGACGCCCAAGAAAGCAAACAGCATACCATACACAAGCGTTGCGAGTAGTGCTGCTATCAATATCGAAAACCAAACGCCAAGATCTGCAAATCTGAAGAATTGATCTCCTGGCCCCATGAATCCCGAAATCAGAGCGAGCATCGAACACACCACAAGAAGGTACGGCCATACGATGGCGAGATATCCAAGCATCCGGTAAAGGAAAATTTCGCCTCGTGCGATTGGTTTCGCAGTCATGTACTGCATTGTACCCGACGTCATCTCGTCTCGAATCAAGCCTGTTGCGAGGAACAGAGGGATGAAGATGCTCAAGAGAAAGACAAATCCTAATTTTCCGATACCAAGGATAAACGCTCGATGTTGGGCTTCCTTACCGTATCGTTCTTCATCGGGGTCTTCATCGACGTTTGGATCGGCAGAAACAACATACGTTCCACTGATTGAATCGTACGACAAGATGATGTTGCACGGAATCCCATCGCCGTTAGCGTCTTGCTGACTCGGCAGCAAGGATGTACCCGTACAATCTCCGTCGTTGTCAAATCCGGTTTTGACTGTGGATGCATCCGAATAATCCCAGTCGTAATCGTCTTCGTTGATGTACATTGATGCCGGTTCTGGCTCGATTGGAGGGGTCAATAAACCGGGATGCGAAAAGGCATCATAGATGTCAGTACCATACTTGAATTCTTGACCATTAACGTATCCATCACCATCCCAATCGAACGAATCACCATCGTTATCGATCGCTTCAATTTCAGTGTTCATGGCATCGATGTAGAAAAGAAGCACAACGGAGATAGCGAGGAATCCAACACCTAGTACGACCCATGTTGACAGACGGGTTCGATATTGTCGCATCGTAAACTCAGCAATCGCTGTTGCTTTGCGATCGAGCGAAGTCCAAATCGTCTCTCCGCGTTTTTTCTCCATCATCGGTAACCTCCTGTGAGGTATCCTAGAATTGATTGTAGGTCATCATCAGGGTTGTTGATGACCATGACATCATGCTCGTTATCGACAAGAATACGTGGTAAACGTTGGTGAAATTCGCCCAAATGATGTGTAAAAACCTTCAATTTTGTTGGACTTGGGAATTGAAGCCCATGAACAACGTCAAGGCTCAATACGTCTTTTGCCAACGATTTTGCATCGTTGCATTCGATTTCGATGGTATGTGGAATGTTATCCAATTGTTCCCGAATAGCATGCAGATTTCCAATCGCCAACAATCGTCCTTGGTGCAGAATCACAATTTGTTCCGTAATTCGTTCAATTTCAGAAAGAATATGACTGCTCAGTAATACAGTTCTACCCATTCGTCCAAGTTCACGTATGACATTCATGATCGTCGTACGAGCAAGAGGGTCGCAACCCTGGAGCGGTTCATCAAGAATGATCAGATCAGGATCGTTGACCAGCGCATGGGCAATTTTCGCACGCTGACGCATACCCTTTGAATACCTTCCAATTTTCTTGTGCATCACATCGGTTAAGCCAACGAATTCGAGGACGCGTTCTGCTTCTTGTTTGGCTTCTTCTCTCGACAGACCATGAAGTCGAGCAAACGTGGAGACAAATTCATGAGCTGTCATCCAATCATACATGTTTTCATTTTCCGGTACGTAGCCGACACGGGCGTAAGGTGCAGGGTTTTTCCATGGATTCGTTCCAAACAATCGAACTTCACCTTGGGTCGGCTGAAGCTTGCCCATAAGCAGTTTGAACAACGTGGATTTTCCTGCACCATTGAGTCCAAGGATTCCAGTAACACCTCCACTCAGTGCAAGCGATATGCCGCCTATGGCTTGGTATCTGCCGTAGGTTTTTCCAACATTGTTGAACATAACAACAGGCGCTTGTGGTTGCGGAGACCATTGCTTCTCCTGTGCTTTTCCTTCTTGTGCCAAGTCTGGAATCATTCGCGCGTCACCTCCATTGAGGAAACCCGGACACTCAGAACATAGAGTGAGACAGCGTTGATCGCAACGACCGATGCAAGTGACCATATCCACGGGTGATCGTACACAACGTTTGTGCCGATCAATGCTTGACCAACGTGTGCAACGGAATCATACGGTGAAATCAGATAGAGAATGGAACGATCGAACAAGCCTTCGACAATTGCAGCCAGGGTTTTTGTTCCCAAGAGCAATGCAAGCAAGGCGATACCAGGGAAGAACTTTCCACGCGATACAGAGGAAAGAGCGAGTCCAATGCTCGTGTAGGTCATGACCAAAAGTAGTCCACAAAATACGGTCGTGAGAAACAGAGGGAAGGTATCGAGAATCCACGCCCATCCTCGCCCCATTGCAAGAATGTCTACAAAATAGTAGAGAAAGAGTGTTCCAATGATAATGAAGGCCTGGATGGTTGCAACTGCGAGATATTTCATTCCAACATAATCGAAGCGATTGATAGGGCGGGAGAAATACAGAGCACTGGTTCCGTTGGAACGATCTTCCGAAATGACACCTCCGACAAGAAGAGCTGCAACAAGTGGATAATACAACATGTTTCGAGGGAAGAAGCCAAGGATATGACCATAGAGATTGTTTCGACCTACGCCCCAAAGTTCGTACAAGCTTGGTTCACCGATAACAGCGAAAAGGAGCGTCAATGCAACATCTGTCATCGATGCGATAAGGACGAAAATCAGAACCAATTTTGTTGGTACACCCCACGGACGGTGCCCTTTGCGAACAATACCAAGGACATGATGACGGAAGATTGCCCAGTTCCGCATCCATCGTGGGTTCAATGAGCCTTCCCATGGAACGTAGACTTGTTCGAAAACCTGTCCTGTCTGAGCAACAGGTTGAGCAACACTCGCTTGTTCTGAAGACTCAGAACCCCATGCTGCATCCATCCTACTCTGGCCAGTTACAGGCATCGAAGCATCGATGGTCTCGTCTTCTGTCATGCTCCTGAACCTCCCATCGATTCTGGGGCGTCGACCTTACGAGCCTCAGCAGGAGAAGCGAGCAAGTCTTCACTCGATTTGACACCATAACCAAAGCGCTCCATAATGACGATAAACAAATCCTCCAGAGATGCTTCATATTCGTGCATGCGACGAATTTGAGCACCTGTTTCTGCCGCACATTTGAGAATTCGATGTGTGGTTTTCTCTCCATCATGCCGAATCCGCATCATGCGTCCTTCTCGTCGAACCTCGAGACCTTCCTTTCCGAGGGCTTGTTCAAGTTCACTGGCCATGCCCCAAACATGAATTTCAATTTCACGATCGATCGCTTTCAAATCTTCAATACGTCCTTGAGCGGCGAGTTTTCCTTTGTGCAACAACACGATGTTTTGACACACACGCTCAACATCATCCATCAAATGACTCGCCATGAGCACCGAACGATTTCCTGAGTGAACCATGTTTGAAAGTGTAACCAACATGGCCTCACGAGAATCAGCATCAAGGCCGTTCGAAGGTTCGTCAGCGATGATCAGTTGTGGATCATGGATGATGGAACAAGCCAATTTCGTCGCTTGTTTCATACCCGTTGAGAACGAGGAAATCGGACGATATCGCAACTCTCCAAGCCCCACATATTCCATTGCAGTGTGAGCCCTCGACATTGCTACGACAGGATTCATGCCAAGCAATTCTCCACTGTATCGAACTTGATGAATCGCATCCATATTTTCGTCTAAAGCATCGTATTCAGGCATGTATCCAATCTTTGAACGAATCGCCAAACCCTCGGTTCGGATATCATGGCCGAGAACTTTGCCTTCACCGGATGTTGCTTGTATGAGTCCAAGGATGGTTTTGAAGAAAGTCGATTTTCCTGCTCCATTTGGACCAAGAAGACCTGTCGCACCTTGCTCGACTTTGATGCTCAATTTATCGAGAGCAACATGAGGACCATATGATTTGGTCAACTCGTTCGTCTCGATAATGAGGTCACTGGCCATTGTTCTCATCAAATACACTGAAAGGAAGTCTTTGAATGCTTTCACATCACGTTATTTGAATGTCTTTGAAAAGTCACTGCGCGTGCGAACAGCAATCCCCTTCTTGAATCGAAGGGCTTCATCTGCATCGCATTGCGCCAACCCGTGTCCAATCAACGTACCTTCCTGATCAACGATAAAGCAGGTTTGCCCAGCCTTCAACCACGGGTCGCAAGCGAGAATAAATCCGTGGAAGACGTTCCTTCCTTTGAGTACAAACTCGACAGCATCCTGTTCAACAACAAGGAGAGGCGGCCCTTGTCCAATCGCTTTCTTCGGCTGAAATTGACCATCATATTCAACCGGTAATGATCGTTGTGCATGGATGATCTTTGAACCCAAATCAGTGATTGAAAGACCACCGTCCGTGAGCCGAGGGCTCAAGATGTGATGGCCATCCTTGTCAATGACATTCTTGACTCGACCTGTCCCCCCAATAACGTACGAACACGATTCGATCATCGTCGCTGCGTATTCATAGTTCACGTTCAAGCAGACCACCAATTTGTCGAGGACTTGACGACGACGAAGTTCGTCTCGAAGTTGAGTCAAGTCCGAATCATCAACCTGGAGATCGTCTTCAAGCAAGCCATGTTTCTTCAAGAGGTTTGAAGCGTGTTGAATGATTGAGTCGGCGCTGATGTCGAGAATGAGGATACGATCGGCTTCGATGTGCAATCGTTGGAGTTCTTGACGTAACAGAACCGTGTTGAGTCGACGACTCCAAAGCCAAGATGGACCATCGACTTGAGCGAATGGATTGAGATCTTCAAGTGAATAAGGAAGCAAACCAAGCGGTGTTTGCACAAGAATCTCAAGATTTGGAAGCACGCTACGAAGCCGTAGAGCGAGTAAATCACATCGTTGACGCCACGGGCCTGGTTTGCCATTCAAGACCAACACATCGGTCGAACCTGTGGATGATGGTCTCCAGCGTTGTTGCAATTGCTTGCGAGCGACGAGAACATGTGGGCGCGTAAGCGTGTCTTCACCACCCCAGCGTTCACCTTTCTTCCGTTGCGTTGCTTGTTTGTTGACGACGTTTGCCCAATCCTGTTCCCAAATTCCACCGTTCGGATGATGCTCTCTGGCTGCAGTTCGATCGTCTTGTACAAGATCATCGAGTAGGTCTGAAGACAAACCGGACGGTAGGGGGCGGGTTGTTAGCCAAAGGAACGCTTCACGGAGTGCAGGGTGTTGATGACTTCGTTGCTCAGCAAGTTGCCAAATCGTTCCCTCATGAACGGCTTGTTTGCATCGTGAAAGTTCGGCCAATGTCACTTCGAGGTTGTATCGAGCCAACAATGTCGTTCGTTCGTCTTCATTCAAGGCTCGTACTGCTTCAGGCGTCCAGTTGACGATACACGGAACCAACTCAGGCCAAGCATGCAAATCCTTCAATCGGTAGGTTCCTTGAGGCGAGAGCAAACGATCATCTCGTGCGAACAATGCATAAGCTGCTGAATCAAACAAATCTGCACCCAATGCAATCAGCATGGAGAAGAGCATTGGATGGCCGCAACCAAACATGTGACGAGGACGTTCTGGAGGGAGTTCCCCGATGGTCGCAAGCATGATTTTCGCAAGATCTTTGTAACGATGCTTTTCCATGATTGGAACAATTCCACCAATTGGATGGACAGCAAAATCAAACTGACCCATTCCTTGAGCGGATTGCTTTCTCAAATCACGATAGACTCCACCTTGAATCGGACCGTTCAGCATCGTACCTTGAGCCGCTTCAATGGATGCCTCACAGCGTTCAATGGTTGTTCGTACCGCTTGTCGGACTTCTTCTTCGCTCATGTCTGGTCGGCTGAAAACGTCGAGCATTGTTGCGATATCCACGCCAATGGAACGTTGGAATTCGACGATTTCCTCAACGCCGACTTCGACATCTCCGTACACATAGGACTGGAAGGTTCCTGAATCGGTCATGATCACCCCGGGGAAATTGATCAAATCGTGAACACCTTTCTCGACAGCATGTCGCTTGAGATCGTCATGCTTCCAAATGATGTACGAGTTGGTAATTAGGCCCTGAATACCGTATCGATCCCACATTTCTCTTGGCTCGATGGTTCGGATGTTTGGGTTGATGACAGGGAGAAGAGCAGGTGTTTCAAGAATACCGTGTGCAGTGTGAATCCTTCCAATTCGTGCGCAACCATCTCGTGCGGTTACCTCGAACTTTCCCCAATCGCTTTCCTTGCACGGCACAGGGTCGCCTCGAACATCATCCTTCCATGCCGTCATAGACCCAGCCCCCGAACCTCATCATTTCAATTGCCCGACGAGACATCAACAAATTCGACGTTTCCATGTGCGAGGATAAATTCACGACCGAGTTCATCGAATGTATCGAGAAGATTTGTCGAGAACTGAACAAGTTCAATTTCTGTATCCGCTTGCAAATCATTTCGAACTCCTTCAAGTGTCCCAGGCGCTGCGCCACACGATAAACAGGCTCCAGTCAAATCAAGAACAAAGCGAAATCCGGATTCTTTTCGCTCCCATTTTGAGACTGCAATTCCTCCACCATGTCCATCGAGAGCGGCTCGAACCATTCCCAATCTCGACAGAAGAACGGGCACGAGGTGTTCAGTTTCGACAACATCCTCAATCCGGGTGTTTCGAAGGCGTTCCTCTTCCTCAGCATCGGTTTGTTCAGCGATTCGACGATTGGCTTCTTCTTCCATAGCCTTCTGCGCTTCTAAGGCATAAGCTCGAACCAAGTCGTCGTCCATGCCATAGCCACACTGCAACGGCGTTTGAAATCTTGCAAAGCCGTAGTATCATGAATGATTGCATCTATTGATAAGGGGGTGACGGTACCAAGGAACAGGTGAGGAGATGACTGAAGTCTTGTTGCGTGTGGAAAACCTTCACGTTTCAGTTGGCGATACGCCAATTATTCAAGGCATTAGCCTCGAAATCAACCGCGGAGAAATCCATGCCATCATGGGTCGAAACGGCGCAGGTAAGTCCACTCTTGCCAATGTGATTATGGGTCATCCCGCTTACGAAGTCACCAGTGGCACCATTCACTACAAAGGAAAGAACATCGAGGAGATGGAAGTGTTTGAGCGTGCACGTGCTGGTATGTTCCTATCGTTCCAATACCCCGCTGCTATTCCAGGCGTTCAGGTCGGCACCTTCCTGCGCAAGTCTGTCGCTTCGGTACGTGGTGAGGCGCCATCTCCACGGGCTTTCCGTCAAGAATTGAACGAGGCCATGAAGCAACTTGACATGGACAAATCGTTCCTTTCACGCTACGTCAACGATGGGTTTAGCGGCGGAGAGAAGAAGCGCCTCGAAATTCTTCAGATGCTGCTTCTTCAACCAGACTTAGCTCTGCTCGACGAGACCGATTCAGGGCTTGATATCGACGCCTTACGAATTGTTGCGGAAGGAATCAACGCCGTCGCTAAAGAGACTGGTTGTTTGATCATTACACACTATCAGCGTCTTCTGGATCTTGTTAAGCCGGATGTTGTTCACGTTCTCATCGATGGAAAAATCGTCCAAAGTGGCGGCCCTGAACTTGCCTTAAAACTTGAAAAAGAAGGCTATGATTGGGTGGAAGCCCTTGTCTGAGGTGATGCAATGACACAAGAAGCCCAAGACGCAGTTGGTGATTACAAGTACGGGTTCCATGACCCTGAAGCTGCAACCATCCGATTCGACAAAGGTCTCAGTGAACAGGTCGTGCGAGACATCTCTGAACTCAAAGGAGAGCCTGCATGGATGACAGACATCCGAGTCAAGGCCTATCATCACTTCATGGAACGCGAAATGCCGACTTGGGGCAACTGTGATTCCTTGGCGGGTATTGATTTTGACAACGTCACATACTTCCTCCGGTCTTCCGACAAAACTGAGAAAGATTGGGACGATGTACCTGATGACATTAAGCGCACGTTCGATCGACTCGGAATTCCTGAAGCAGAACAAAAATGGCTTGGCGGCGTCACTGCTCAGTATGAAAGCGAAGCTGTGTACCACTCAATTCGAGAAGATCTCGAAGAGCAAGGCGTTCTCTTCCTCGATATGGATTCTGGACTCAAAGAACATCCTGAGATTGTCAAGAAATACTTCGGTACCGTCGTACCGCATACCGACAACAAATTTTCGGCACTGAATACCGCTGTTTGGTCTGGTGGCTCATTCATCTATGTCCCAAAGGGTATTCATGTTGAAATGCCTGTACAGGCGTACTTCCGTATCAACGCGAAGAACATGGGTCAGTTTGAGCGAACCCTCATCATTGCAGATGAAGGTTCATCCATTCACTATGTCGAAGGATGCACTGCACCAACATATTCGACGGATTCTTTGCACTCAGCCGTTGTCGAACTGATCGCTATGGAAGGAGCAAAAATCCGCTATTCTACCGTCCAGAATTGGTCTGCCAACGTCTACAACCTCGTCACAAAGCGCGGAGTCGCCTACAAAAATGCCACCGTTGAGTGGGTTGATGGCAACATTGGGTCGAAGTTGACCATGAAGTATCCCGCTGTTTTACTCAAGGGTGAAGGGGCGCACGCAGAGGTCATTTCCGTAGCCTATGCAGGTGAAGGGCAGCACCAAGATGCGGGAGCAAAGGTTCACCATCTTGCTCCAAATACGACCTCGAACATTCTCTCCAAATCCATTTCGAAGAACGGTGGTCGCTCTTCCTACCGAGGAATGCTTCAGGTCACACCGAAGGCTTCTGGTTGCCGTTCAAAGGTGGTCTGCGATGCACTTATGCTGGATGAAGACAGTCGAAGCGATACATATCCAACAATGGAAATTGGCAACTCAACAGCAGACCTTGAACACGAAGCCAGCGTCTCGAAGGTTTCGGGAGATCAACTGTTCTACCTCATGAGTCGAGGTCACACGGAAGAGGAAGCCATGGGATTGATTGTCAACGGTTTCTTTGAACCCTTTACACGAGAACTGCCAATGGAATATGCGGTTGAACTGAACCGACTCCTTGAATTGGAAATGGAGGGCTCGATTGGATGACATCGTACCTCGATGCCACAGTTCCAAATCGATCCGAACACCTCTGGCGCTACACGCCATGGTCAAGGGTTCATCCAGGTCGTGTCGATTCCGTTCCAGATGTTGATTCTGCCATCATCAAAAGTGAAGATTTTGAATTGACAAACAAGACCTTTGAACCCTTGGCTACAACCGACATCGCACGAATTTTTCTCAACGAAATTCTTCGTACAACGACTGTCGTTGCTTGCGATAACAACAACGGACACATTCACATTCATGCTGGTGGTCATTCGGTTGCAGCCCACCTTCACATCGCCTGCAATTCTGCAGCAAACATCGTGATCCACTTGCATGGCGAAGCGGATTGGTTTGGCCTTGCGCTCACAGGAGACATCAATGCTAACGCACAACTGAGTGTTGGCATCATCAATGAATTATCAACGGATTCCGTTATGGTTCGTGTTGACGATTGGTCGCTTCATCGTGATGCACGATTTGAACTTGCAACACTTTCCATGGGAGGACATCGAAACAAGTCCGACATTCGCTCAGCGCTCAAGGGTTCGAATGCATCGTTGAAGCAATTCATCGCCGTCCACGGGCATGGCACACGACATGATGACCATCACATCGAGATTCATCACCAACAACCGCATACGAATTCGCACCTTTTGCTCAATGCTGCATGCGATGATCGTAGTCACTCCATCGGAACCGGTGCGCTAACCATCGATGACGTGGCTCAGCATACCGATGCAGGGCAAGTCTTCCGAAACCTTCTGCTTTCACCCTCGTCACGTGCAGAAGCAATCCCAGAACTTGAAGTTCTAGCCAACGAAGTCGCAGCTGCCCACGGTGCTGCTTCAGCGCCTATCAATAAAGAGCAACTGCACTACCTCATGAGTCGAGGCTTGTCGAAGGATGAGGCGACGTCGATGATTGTCGAAGGTTTCCTCGTTGATTCGTTCACCGGTCTTGATTCGGATCTTGTTCGAGAGGCGATGCAAACTCGACTCACGGTGCATCTTGAATGCCAACTTATCGGGTGATACCATGGCGATTCAGGACGATTTTCCGATCTTGCAACGACAGGTCAATGGACATCGTCTCATCTACCTCGACAATGCAGCAACAACGCAGAAACCTGCTGTTGTCATTGATGCCATGAACGACTATTACACAAAACACAATGCAAATGTTCACCGTGCAGTCCACACCCTCGCCGGTGAAGCAACCGATGGCTACGAAGCGTGTCGAACCTCACTCAAATCCTGGTTCAATGCCGAACGTTGCATCCTTACCAGCGGTACAACAGAAGCCATCAATCTTGCAGCACACGCATGGGGGCACCCTCAACTGAAAGGCAGGGCAATCGTATTGACAGAAATGGAACATCATAGTGACATTGTTCCATGGCAAATGCTTGCTGAAGCGTATGGAAACGAACTTCGCTATGTGCCTGTTAAGGAAGATCTCACACTTGATATGGAAGCGTACGAAGCCTCGATTGAAGGAGCAGGCCTTGTCTGTGTTGTTCATACATCAAACGTACTCGGTGTTCGAAACCCGATTGAAGACATCATACGAATCGCTCACGAACACGGTGCACGTGTTCTACTTGATGCAGCACAAGGAGCTCCGCATTGTCAAATCAACATGGCTGAACTTGGAGCCGACATGATGGCGTTGTCTGCGCACAAGATGTGTGGTCCGACAGGCATTGGTTGTCTGTTGGTCAATGAAGCGACCTTCCAAGAGATGGAACCGTTCATGGGCGGAGGCGATATGATTGAAACCGTCACGCTTCAAGGTTCGACCTACCAAACAAACGAGCATCGTTTCGAAGCAGGAACACCTCGCATTGCTGAAGCCATTGGCTGGAATGCAGCACTCAATTATCTCGGACAACTTGATCTCGAAGAGCAGCATCAACGCCTCTTGGACATTGCCCGACATGTTGCAAACGGACTCCGATCCTTGGGAATGACCGTCTATGGGCGTCACGATGATGATGATTCTGCGGTCGTTTCATTC
>JAPOIF010000027.1 GCA_029979085.1 Methanobacteriota archaeon
GATGATTGCTTCCAATCGACTTAGGCAAACAAGGAAGAAACCACTTCTGGCTGAGTCAGATAAATTGTCAAACCGACACCAGCCATGATCATCATCCACGAACCAACCATCTTGATCATTCCAGTCATGCGACGTAGGAAGTTGATCATCACTTGACGACCAAGACCAACAAGAACGGTGACGAGAATCATCAGAATCAACAAGCCCAGCATCAATCCAGACAGTCCAGAGATTGTTGCACTTGTGCCCAGCGTGCCGAGGAAGATGACGAATGGCAATACAGCCGCTGCAGTACAATCGATGGAAGCAGCAGCGTAACCAATACCATAGAGGTACATGTTTCGACGTGGCGTGAACGTGTCGTCCATTTCCGTTGTCGACCATCTGTCAACGAGTTTCTGTACAAACCCAAGAACGTGAGAAGTAATTCCAAGGAGCATGATTGAACCTAGAATGACCAAAAGGACGGCGATGCCAATCGCAATGTAATGAATCATACCGGATTGTGCAAAAGCCTCTCCCATCGCAAACGCAATGATACCAATGATGATGAAGAACGTCCACATTCCTAATCCTGCAAGCGTACCAATGACCCAAGAAGATGGCATTGCATTCTTCAATTTCCCTTCTTTGATCAGATCGTCCTCACGCGCTCCTAGACTGAGATAGTAGGAGATGAACCCTGGTAGGACTGGGAACGCACACGGTGAGAAGTAAACCAAAATGGAGAGAATCATGCCAAGAACGAAGACTGCGACAAAGGATGTTGACGGCTCTTCCCAAGCAATTCGATCGTCGATGGTTGTTTGAACATCTCCAGTAATCGCATTCTCAACGGCAGAATTGAAGTCCCCCCATCCATTGATCGGCGTCCCTGTCGCTTGTCGCTCGACGATGTATCCTTCAACATCGATGACCATAACGACTGGAATTTGGCCGGTTCCAGCTGTAGTGAACAGTTTCTTTGGGTCGGTTGTCGAACCGTCTTCTAGGATGGCTGCTTTTGTTGAACCCAGTCCAGTTGGATACAGTGGAACGGTATACTCACCTCCAGATTCATTGAGGTATTCCAAGGATTCCTGGTACCAAGCACCATACCCGAAGATATGGAAACCAACTCCATTCGCATCCGCCGTTGCTTTCCAATCATCCATGTTTTCCTCAAGATGGGCTTGAACTGCGTGACAATTCGAACAGTCGTGCGCCATCAAGTCGAGGATGATGACATCGCCTCGCATCTCGGAAAGACGAATCTCTCCATCCGAATTTGTGTAGCTGTCTTCAATTCCCGTCCTGTTTAGACTTTGAATGACAATGTTTGGGATAGGAGCAGGTTCAGCATCCGATTCAAAGATCTCATCCATGCTATCGAACAAGGAAAGACCTGCGAAGGCAATAACGCCGAAGAGGACGACAGCGACACCAAACGCTTTCCACGTTTCCGAGCGCTTGAACACACCCCAATCGGCTTGCTCAAGCACCCCCATAACCATTGCATTCACTGATTGCAAATGAAACTAATGTTGCAAATCATTCAACAATAGTTGTCGAAGATTCATAGATGAGTTTTTGATTTCCTCTGTCAAGGATTTTCACCTGTACATCACATGGACCACTGCATAGATCATCGGACCCTTCACTAATTGTGACTTCTTCAGCAAATTCCCACTTACCGTCATCGTTGTCCGACACCACACAACTTGTATCCGAGGCTTGATCTGGATTCGTGCATTCAACATACGCCCCCCCATCGACGGATAACTGAACGATGACATTCGACCAACTCATATCGCTCCCCTGATTCATCACCACGTACACCAACATATCTCCGTTTTCGCTTGAAGGTGTTCCGGCTGCATCAGATACTTCGAATCCATACATCTGTAAATCGCCTCCACCATCATCTTCTGGTCCAGCGAGGCTGGTCGCCCAGATGTATGCTAACAAAGCGCTGTAAAGGAACGTTTGGCCTTCACATCCTTCAGCAATCGTCGAAATTGGGCTAAGGGCGAATGCGATTTCATGAACTGCGAACAATGCAGCAACATCGACAGGGATCGTGCTCTCATCCTCGAGATCGATTTCAACACCATCGTCTTCAGCTGCTTCTAAGAGTTCAACCGCTTCAACAGTCAAATCATACATACCGGTTGGGGAAAGGGCGAGGCAAATGGATGCTCCATCTTCCATCCCTTCATCGACAAGAACGAGCATTCCATACCCATCCGCTGCGAGGTAAGCGTTTGCTACGGTTTCCGTGGAGGTCTGGATATTATCCTCTGCTCCAACTGCTTCATCCTCACCGTTACTGCAGTCATCGTATCCATCGTTGACCACTTCAGTTTCATATTCGGAGCCGTCATCACAAACAAAGTATCCTGTCGATTCGGACAGAATGATGCTAAGGGTCGGTACATTGGACGAAGAATCCAAAGTTCCAATGTAAGACAACTCATCGTCCGCATCAACATGCGTTTCTTCAGCAACACATACGTCATCCACAACGACATACGTTGTTGTTGAAGATGCATCAAGATCATCGTTCATATCGACCACATCGGTCTGCGCTTCATTAGCGGTTTCTTGGCAATACATGATTTGCATCACGTAGAGGTCATAGGTATCACCTGTGTGCATATCGACACGCATCGATAGCATCATTCCGTGATAAATTCCATCCAAGTCCTGAGTCGTATACGTCTCATCAAGTGTATCGACAAGTTCCTCAAGTTCAGTACATCCGGCAAGCATCATGGATAGAGCAAGTAAAATTGCAATTTTCTTCATGCTTAATGCTCATAGATGACGAATAAAAGTCCTTTCGGCTTAAATGAAACTAATCATTGAGGTGAACGACGGACACTTCTAATCGATCATGCGTTGGATGTACTTCGACCATTTGAACAGGTACTGCGAATATTTCTGCAAGTTCTTCAGCAACACTCAGTGGCATTTCGATGCGACGGTTCGTTGCGTCATAACGGAGCCAAGATGGGCTGATTTGCAATGTTTCTTGCAATTCCATCATATCATCTCGAGCATCCTCAGGCTCGGTTGGAATGGCGCCAAAAAGAATTGTATCGTCTTCTGAGAGAATCTCGTATGGTCGAAGTGTTGCCTCTGCCCTTCGTCGGAATCGGGCACGTAATTGTCCAGCATCTTTGTAGGAGGCCGTACAGAATTTGAGATGGAAGGACTTGTCTTTGGCTGCTTTCTTGAGCCGAACACCCAATTCAAACGATCCTTCCGCAGCCGCTGAAAGGCCACTTGAAAGATTGAATCCACGAACGTCCATGTTCTCTTGGTTTCCTGTTGTAATCTCCAACTCATTGAGATTAAGGAATTGAATCGGCAACGTATCCAATTGATTGAGTAAGGCGAACAGTGATTGTTCTTTATCAGGTTCACATGGTAATTCAATTCCAACATTGATGCCTGAATCGCTCGCTGCCCTGATGACGTCTTCATACTGCTTTGTTGTTCCATCAAGGAGATGGAATCGAAGCTCATCCAGTCCAGCAGTTGCGAGTTTATCGACCCATTCAAGTTTGAAAGGAATCGACGTGTAGAGGTGGATATGATGCTCTTGGCCGAAGGCTTGTTTGAGTTGCTTGATGGCTTCAACGGATCGTTCAGGATCGAGCATCGGATCACCACCTGTAATTCCTGTTCCAGTTGCTTTCATGGCATGTCCTTCTTCGATGACCTCTTCCCATGTTGAGCACCTTCGTTCGTTGGCAAACATATCTGGAGATTCACGCCGATTCTCAGAGAGTGGGCAATAATCACAACCCCAGTGACACTTACCCGTCACAAAGAGAACCAGTTTGCGTCCTTCTTGGCATTGGACACATCCTTCTGCCTCACCCTCCTCTGGTGGAAGAATCTCCGTATGCATCGGAAGATGAACGACCATGAGTAGAACCCCTGAACACTCCTTGTTCAATCCGTCGGTGAAAGTGCAGCAATTTCGTTCAATAGCCATGCATGGAAACGACGGTCATTGGTGAGTTCGGGATGGAACGTCACTGCACATTTTGAACCATCACGTACGCCAACAATTTCATCTCCAAGCCGTGCAATTACTTCGCACTCGAGACCATCGGATTCAAAACGTGGTGCACGGATGAAGACGCCTGGAAATGCATCTTCACCCTCTTGCCCATCAACGTCACCGACGACCAAAGGCGTGTGTCCAAAGGCATCGGGTGTTCGTTGAATCGAAACACCACTCGTTTCCAAACGCTCCATTTCAACCTCAATGTCTGCTTCGAAGGATTGACGTTGACGACCCCATGCATTTCTTGAGATGTTGACGTTGATGTAGGGCGTTCGATCGTTGCTTGGCATCGCAAGAAGTATAGCACCTGCACAAGTACCGAGGACTGGGCGATTTGGATGTTCGTTCATCCAGTTGTAGATAGCGTCAAGGAGACCTTCAGAACGAGAAGCGATCCGCATTGTTGTCGATTCTCCTCCTGGTAGTATGAGACCCTGAATCGTAGAGTCGACATCTTCTCCTTTGCGCAATTGGATGACTTCAACATCATGATTGAGGTCTCTTGCAATGGAAAGAATGGCCTCTTCATGCTCATGTCGGGCACCTTGCAACATTGCAAGACCCACTCGCATCATGGTTGCTCCTAAACTTCCATGTCTTTAGCACATAGCATCGAGTCAAACGAAGATTTTGAGCGTGCTTGAGAGTCGCTATTCAAAAACCGTGCGCGCCACCACTGAATCATGGCACACGAAGGTGACTGCTTTCTCGTCCCCGGCCCAGTACGAATGAGTGAGGCATGTCTTCAGGCCATGGCAACACCGGTCATGACTGCACGTGGCTCAGAATTTCGAGATGTTATGGCAGACCTCAATGCAGGACTTCGGACTGCATTCAATCTAACCCCCTCTACCCGAGTACGTGGGACAGAGTCTTGGTCTGGTTCTGATGGCTACAAGGTCGTTGCCGTATCCGGAAGTGGAACTGCGGCCATGGAAATGGTCATTGCAAACCGATTCAGACCCAACGACCGAGTGCTCGTTCCAACCAACGGAAAATTCGGTGAACGCGTCGCTGACATCTGTCAACAATACTGTCAGGTCAAGCACATCGCATACGAATGGGGTCGCAGTTTCGATATCATGGAACTTGAGGAACAACTCGGTCGTGGAACCTTCGAAGCACTCCTGATTTGCCACAATGAAACAAGTTCAGGAATTACGCAGGATGCGGAAGCACTTGCACAATTGTGCGAAGAACACGGCGTGGCTTTCATTCTTGATGGGATCACATCCGTAGGAGGTTTACCTGTTCACCCAGCAAAATGGAATGCTGAGGCGGTCGTGATGGGAGCACAGAAGTGTACTGCTGGACCGAGTGGAATTGCGGCCATTGCCATCAATGAGCATTTCATTGAACGCGTGCAAACCATTCGCCAGCAGGGAGATTCGAATCCAGTGTATTACCTCGATTTGGTGTCTGCTCTCAAGAAAGGAAACGATGACCAAACACCATGGACACCAGCGATCAATCTTGCTATGGGATGGGCAGCATCACTTCGTGAACTCGAAGAAGAAGGACTCGAGACTCGTTGGAATCGATGCAGAACACTTGCTGATGGTGTTCGTCGCCTCTTTTCCGACCTCGGATTCATGTTGCTTGCTGATGCTGGTCAACAAAGCGATACAGTAACGGCTATCATGTACCCAGAGGGAATCAACGATTCGTGGCGCAGCAAACTCAAAGAGGATTATCAGACGCAAGTAATCGGAGCACAAGACCACCTCAAAGGAAAGATGTTCAGAGTCGGGAGCATGGGGACGACAACAATCGATGAGATGATTGAAGGGTGCAACCGCATGATTGCATGTTTCAATGAAATGGGACACACACTTCCAAACGTTGATGTTGCATCCTACTTTGCGTGAATCATGGGCAAAGGAATCGTATTGGGTCGGTTCCAACCGTTTCACAACGGCCATGCGTACTTGCTTGAACAAGCACTCAACCAATTTGAGGAAGTAACCATTGCGATTGGCTCCTCGCAAGACGAATGGACAGTGGACAACCCGTTTTCTTTCGATGAGCGAAAGGACATGATCCAGCAATGGATTGACGCCAGCGAACATCAAAGTAAGGTAAGCATTGTTGGAATTGAAGACATCAATGACCCACCGAATTGGGTCGAACACGCATCGAAGCATCACGGGACTGGTACGCTGGTTACATCGGATGAAGACACGAAAACACTCTACGAAGAATCTGGATTTGATGTGCATTGGGTCGATTTACACGAACGTCAACAGTTCGAAGGCTGGAGAATTCGCCAAACCTGCATGATGCTCTCAACTGTCTATGACGATGAGGCAACTCGGATGGTCTTGGCTCCAAGCGTTCCAGTCTCAGTGATCGAGTGGCTCATTGAACAAGACGGACTGTATCGCTTTTCACAGATCAACAACAGCCCGCATGCAGGCTAATCACTCGGTTGCAACAACAACACGAGCAGCGCTCAGAACACGTTCCTTGTACATGTAGCCTGGTTCGAGAACGTCAATCACTTGGCCTGCGGGGAATTGTTCAGAGGCAGGAAGTGTCGTAATGGCTTCCATCGTAGCTGGATTGAATTCCTGTCCTTTCGCCTCGATCGATTTGATACCATCTGCTTCGAGTTCTCTCCACAACTTGTTTCGCAACAATCGCAAGCCTTGAGCAACAGGCGATTCGTCACCATCCTCAACTTGACTCAATGCTCTGTCAACATCGTTGAGGATTGGAATCATTCTTCGTGCAAGACCCATTCCTCCGTACTGAATCAAGGACGACTTTTCCGCCATCAATCGCTTTCGTACGTTTTGAATTTCAGCGTCCTTGTAGGCGATTTCTTTCTCAGCTTTTTCTGCTCGCTGAATCGCTTCTTCAAGAGGGTCAACAGGTTCGACGTGTTCTGACAAATCCATCTGTTCGTCAACTTCTTCGAAAACAGGTGTTTCATCATCGTGAGCGTCTTCGGTTTCGTCCAAAGGAACGTCTTCGTTCTCCTCTGACATGATTCCACCGAAACGGATGTGGTCTTTCAACCCGACGCTGTTGTTTCATCAGGAAGTTCATTCGCAAGAATGGTTGAGAGATTCCAAGAAGAAGTTCCCCATTTCCTTGCTTCTAGGTGGTCACGACCGATAATCGCAACCAGATTTTCTTCGTTCATCCAGCGCTTCATGGTATGGACAAGAGCCTTTGCAGCACGGTCATGCGCTTCAAACGTTGGAACGATTCGTGGATCTTCTTTCTCATCCATCGTTTCCCCTAACTCTTTGCGACGTTCCATCCAATCCAAGCATACACGCTCTGCGTACTCTTGCTCGGGAATGTTCCATAGCGTTTGACAGACGGCATCCCAGGTCTCGCCACCGTAGAGTTCTTCTTCACCTTCTATCGTCTTTGTCAAGGCCACGTCGAGGTACATGTAGGCTCGACCTTCCCATGCTTCCCATGCTCCAGGACTTGCCCATTTCATCGCTAAAAGAAGCCCCTTTTCGCCATCAGTCGAGTCTTGCAAACATGACCAGAAGGTCGCTACGTCAGATAGTTCACGATTTTGCGTATCCATCCAATCGAGTAATTCTGCTTCAGCGTCAATGTCAAAATGTACTTTCAGACGAGAATCTTGTACGGGTCGATCTGAACGCATGGACCGCTTTTCGAGTCCTGCATAGACGTCGCCCCATGAGGTTGCCATCAACTGCCGCAGACTTGGGACATCGACAAGAAGAACAACAATCTCGAGTCCCATAGTGAATCCCAGTACTGACCCTTCTTTGAGACATTCGGCAGTCTCAGAAAACAAAGGAATGGAAAATTTCTGTCTGAAAAGGCAACAGCCTTGAAGAAGAGGGTCTGTTCCAGATGAATAGGGGGGTTCGCATGGCGACGATTAAAGAGCAAATCGAAATGATTCGCGCTGAGATCGACAAGACGCAAAAGAACAAGGCCACGAACGCCCACATTGGGAAATTGAAAGCCAAGATTGCCCAACTAAAACTCAAGGAAGAAAAGGCTGCTGCCCACTCAAAAGCAAGTGGTGGTGGAAAAGGGTTCGAAGTGAAGAAATCTGGTGATGCTACTGTTTCACTGGTCGGTTTTCCTTCAGTAGGTAAATCAACACTCATCTCCAAAGTCACCGATGCTCACTCAGAGGCAGGGGGATATGCGTTTACCACCTTGACATGTATCCCTGGTGTCATGGAACATCGAGGTGCAAAAATACAGATTCTTGACTTGCCTGGTTTGATCAAGGGTGCTGCTGAAGGAAAAGGCAGAGGAAAAGAAATTCTCAATGTCATCCGTTCTTCGGATATGGTCCTCTACATCGTAGATCCTTTCCAAGATGGGCATTTTAATGTCCTTCATCGAGAACTGCACAACTCTGGACTCCGATTGAATCAACAGAAGCCTCCCGTCTTCATCAAGCGTGTCGACAAGGGTGGAATTGATGTTCGAACAACCGTTGAACAAACACATCTTACTCCTGAAGAAATGGGTGATATCATACGATCGTTCGGATACACATCCGCCATTGTTACGCTAAGACAAGACACAACGGCAGAACAAATTGTTGACTGTTTGGCTGGGAACATCGTCTACGAAAAGGCTGTTATCGCAATCAACAAAATTGACATCGCAACCCCTGAAGACATTGAGAGGGCGAAATCAGGTCTTCCAAGCGATTGGCCGATCATGGAAATTTCTGCGTTCAAAGACATCGGTTTAACCGAATTGAAAGACTTCATCTACGACAACCTTGGCTTTATGCGGGTTTTCCTCAAACCACAAGGCCAAGAGGCTGATTTGGAGGAACCTCTCATTGTCAAAGATGATTCAACGGTTGAAACAATATGCAACAAATTGCATCGGGACTTTGTACGAAAATTCAGATTCGCTCGAATCAAAGGCCCTTCAGCAAAATTTGATTGGCAACGTGTCGGATTGGATCACCAGCTCAAAGATGGTGATCTCCTAACCATCGTGGTGAAGCGATGAACCATCTCTGGAAATTCCACAAAGATGCACTCGCTATTGGTTTAGGTACGTTCTTTGTTTACGTTGGAATCCTTCATTTCACCGATGTTGAATGGTTTACGCCAATCGTTCCTGAAGTTCTGCCCTTTAGTGCAGAGTTCTGGGTGATTCTCAGTGGCATCCCCGAAATTCTTTGCGGAGTTGGATTGATTGTTCCCCAAACTCGAGTCTTAGCAGGAAAAGCAACCGTTGTGTTGCTCATCGTCCTTTATTGGGCTAATCTCAACATGTGGATCAACGACATACCATTGGATGGGAACACCTTCCCAGTATGGGCACACATCCTTCGTGCTCTTGCACAACTTGGCATGATTGCCGTTGCGGCCTATCTTGGAGAGTGGATTCCTCAACGAGATTCAATCGAGAACTAAACCCACTTATCGTCCCCATCTTCTCCATTTCGTACACGGATGAAGGCAATGAGTAAAACCAAGACCGTAATGAGTATTCCAATTTGTACCACACCGCCCGATAGGGCTGACGACTGCTCTTCCTCGTCAATTGTACCGGTGGAATCATTCGGTGAATTTGGGCTTGGGTTGTTGTTGTCTGTATCCAAATCGATGGAAACGGAGATGCTACTCTCATTCAGATTACCAGAAGCATCAGCGCTCTTGACCAAAATTGTGTAGTCACCATTGGCATATGCTTCTGTAATGAATTCATGATTCTTCTTTGTTGCAAACGCATCTTCATGGATGGTCGTCCCTCCTATTGAGACAAGTTCTGTAGCACTCTCGGACGTGTACCACGATATTCGCACACGGCCATCATCGAGGACTTCTGCATCCAAATTCAACAATTCAGGAGCTGTTTCATCGATGACATTGCTGGTGTTGAAGTAAAGAACAACATCGGCTGTATCGTTTGCACGAATGAACACCCAATACGAAGTTCCAACCTCAAGATCCGTCAATGTTACAGCATGATCGGTGCCCAGACCTGTATCGAATGTGTTGGTTGTTTCATCGGCAGGTTGTTGATCTGCCAGTGCGTATTGAATCGAAGTCACATCGGAAACCGTGGTCGACCAAGTTAGAACTGCGCTGGACGAGGTGACAGTTTCGACCGAGGCTCCAAAGATTTGTTGTGGAATCTCCGGCATTTCAAAACCGGTCAACGTCGCATAGACGTGGCCATCTACATCGTAGGACGACAACATTTGTTCTTGTCCTGTTCCATCAAGAATCATGTCAAGGATGTTTGGATCGTAATCAATTCCATCATCTGCAGCGGGATTTGATCCTCCACCAAGCGTCCATGTTGAGGGCGTCTCATCCACATCTCTCCATTTTCCTGTACCGAAACCGTCCTGACTTCCAATCACGATGATGTATCGGTAGTTGGGAATGTCATCACCAATGACGTCTTTGCTGACCGTGAATGTGATGGTTTTCGCATCAATGTCTCCCGACACGTCAATACCGCGAGAGGACGTGCTCCCTGTCTCTGATTGGACTGCGAAGACTGCGCCTGGTTCCCCTGTACCACTGATGGCAACTTCCCATGCCCATGCATTATCGATACGGGCATTCGCCCCATCAAGCATCTCCGTTGAGCCATAGGTCGTCTCACCCTGGTCGACATAGATTTGAACGATTTGATGGCTAAATCCGTTGCTCAGACCCCAGATGTCGGTCATCTCATCCATCTCAAGAATGAACTGAGCGTTCCAAGCGCTTTGGCGAATGGTCAGTTTCTTCGCATCCCACAACCCACCGTTGTTGGGCGTGGCGAAATCAGAAGCAAGTGGATAGATGTAATCACCGTCACCGGTTTCATCACCAATCGCATCATCGAGTTCAAGCAAGGTCACCCATTCTTCAAGATCAGGAAGGACGACTTCCGCAGGTGCAGGTGGCGCCATTTCTTTGTCCTCTCCGTCACCATAAGCGAGCGAGTCTGCGAGGGCTGCAACCACCTTGATTCGTGTCGAATAACGAGGTGCAAGTCCAATCTCCGACCAAGGGATGACAAACTCATAGACATCTTGAACAGCACATCCGCCGAGTGCTGAACTACCGCTCAAAACCCATTGCTCTTGGTCTCCAGTCTTACCTTTTGCAGTGAAAAGATTCCATTTGGCACGACCATCGTCTCGTAGCGTATCGAAATCGAATGCGACCATGTATTTTGAAGGGAAACTCAGAATCTGATTGCCATAGTAGGTACGGAAATTTGTTTCTGCTTCATTGAAATTCACGGCGTTTGGTTGCATAAAATAGAGTGCCAAGTCAGGTGATTTTCCATCGAGTGACATGTTCTCAAGTTCGGTAATCGTTGTGGCATCCACTCGAACGAAAACATTGGACGCATCGTAGCCGATGTAGAATTCTTCGATGTTGAAGGGGGCTCCTTCAACCGGTGCATCATAGCGAGCTGCGCCATCCCATTCACCCGGTAATGCGACACCGTCAACCATCGGTTCAATGATCGAAGAAGCGGCTGGCGAAGGTACCGCAGGATTCGTCCAGAGATCTTGCAAATATGGAGGAAGATCGAGATTGACCGCTCGATAAATGTTGGAGAGATGGACCTTGAAGAGAACATCCCAGTTCTCGTCGTAACCGCTGTCTTGGTCAAGACCATACCACCAGAACCAATCACTACCCTCGGCAATGTACAACGATTCCCAAGCGGCTTCAAGACCCGGGTCGTTTGGATTCTCTTCCTCAAAGGCGACAAGTTGTTGTCGTGCCTCTACCAGCCGTTGCCACGCAAGTGATTCCTCTTCTTCACCAGCCCATGTACGGAGTGTTCCATCAATCCATGACCCTGTTCCAATGGTTTGAATCTCTGGCAGCGTCGGTTCAGATTCAAGGAATTCAGAAGGCGTAGTTGTGACAATTGTGGGATGAGTCGCAAGACGACTGTACCACTCCGCCATGAAGGGGCGAGCGTTGTCTTGGTGCTGGAATTCGGACATGAACATCCAATTCTCGCCGTCGAGTGCAACAGTGAGAAGATGCTCCGATGGGTCTTCGCCCGCATCGAGAAGCTGTTGCCGTATGTTATCGAGATATGCAATAAAATCTGAAACCGCAGCTTCTGGAGTCATCGTCCCGTATTGGAAAGCAATGCGATCAGAGATGACACGATCTCGGAAAATAACGGCAACTTCACCACCATCCGCTCCAGTCACCTTCCATGGTGTTGCAAGATTTGTAACATCCTCAACATCGATGTAGTCTCCGTTTTGATTGGTAGATTGTTTGAGAATCTCTTCATCCGTTACCATCCATTCAATTCCTACATCCGTGACCGGTTGAACCATGGCTGGAGAAACGGCTTCTTCACTTGGCCACATTCCAGTTGGTCGGAATCCAAGTTCGTCTTCGAACAAATCCATACCGGTAATCAGATGGTTTTGAACATCTTCTGGCCAGGCTTCTTTGTTCACGCGAATACCGTCTTCCATTGTCCATCCTTCCATCATCAACAACGGCATAATGGGGTGGTAATACGGTGTTGTTGTGAGTTCAATTTGTCCATTTGCAGCAAGTTCGCTGTACATAGGCAAAACGTTCCCCATGTGGGCGTGTTGAGCATCAAGCACGTAGTTCAAATCAGCCAGTTCGTAGTTCCCATTCTGCATGAACAGATCGATGAGCCCTTGATCACGGTGGCTTGAATTGTATGAGCCAAGAACGTAATCTGGTGAGAATTGATAGAGGTACCAAAGAACCTGTAAGTCGAGGAAGTCCTGTGGAGGAAGCAAATCATCGTCCATGATGGTTGCTGGTTTGAGGTTGTGAAGCGTGTTGTCGTAGAGTTCTTTGTAGCGTGCACTCGAAGGATGAAGCCATCCAAGTTTCGGGTCGTCTGCGGACACATTGTAAATCCAGCCACTGTTCCAAAACGACTGGAATTGCATCGTGTGCAGTTCAAGATCGGTCGCATTCGGGTATCCTCCCGTCGCCCAAGAGCGTTTGGCAATGTCCGTATGCACGTCAAGTGTTTCTTGTTCGTGATAGTCCACAAGTTGTTCAATAAATGATGGCACGAGGTTGTAAGTGACTTTCGTATCCGTATCAGCAAGGATTCCAGGTGAATCCACGTATTCGGTCATTGCATGGACTCGAACCCAAGGCATCTCGTACATGCCCGTGAGTTTATTCTTGTAATACGGCTGATGTTGATGGAAAACGATAGCGAGATTTAGAGCATCATCCACTTTACCCGCTGCCGCTGGTTGAATCACTGGAAGTTGATTCGGAGAGGTTGCATTGTTGACGTTCTCTATGTGCCATGCGTGTGTGAACGTTTCGGCTCCGTTGTTGCTTGCTGGATTCTGTTGTGGGAACGACGCCCAAACATTCCCTTCGTCTTGCCATTGAGCATAGACAACGATGTCCAACGAGGTTGGAGAGCCGAGTTCAGACCAAGGGAGAGCAAACTCTGTCACCATATTTCCTTCCCATCCCGCATAGAGTTCGACAACATGAGCGCTGTCAACCCATGCACTTCCATCATAGGATACGAGTCGGAAGTAGGTATCATCCTCAAGAACAAATCCATAGTCTGCAGCAAATGGAAGCGTGTGGGAAAAGCCCCAATCCTTACTCAAAACAGAACCTTGTGTTGAGGTGTTGAAGTAGATGAAGAGATCTGCACCTTCGGACGTTGATTTCCAATCTGTTCCATCCCAGCCGATGTATAGATTGGATGCATCCCAAGTCATGTGCAAATCAACGTTGGTGCTCGACATCAACTCATCCGGATTCCAATCCGATAAATCGCCGTCAACAGTGATTGTTGTAGGCGTTTGTGAAAGAGCGAAACCACCCATTGTTGATGTAATGAAAAGCAGGGACAATATTACAGCACTTCTCCGCATTGCGTAACCGTATAAATGATAATTTGAAAGGCTTTGCAAAGGAATGATGGAGTCTCGACACGAAAGTGGAATCCTCTGTCATCTGACATCATTACCCGAGCAGAAGTTATCACAAGGGTATCGTTTTGTCGACTGGCTTCATCAGAACGGATTTTCCTATTGGCAAATGCTGCCGCTTACACCTCCTGACAAATATCGTTCACCATATGCCTCACCATCGGCCTTTGCAGGATGGACGGATCTTACGGACTCAAATCAGGAACACCAAATGGAGGAAGATGCGTACTGGTTGAACGATTGGGCGTTGTTTTGCGCCATCAAAGAAGACCAAGGAGGCAAGCCTTGGTACGAGTGGCCAGACCCTCTCAAGAACCGACATCCTGAGGCGTTGGCTGCGTTTGCGGACTCGGTTGATCCCTACATTGCTAAACAACAAACGTTCACAGCAGAGTGGACGGCACTAAGAGCCCATGCGAACGAGAATGGCATCAGAATGATTGGCGATGTTCCAATCTTTATCGCTCACGACTCAGCTGACGTTTGGGCACATCGAGAGTTATTCCAACTCGATGAGGAGGGATACCCCACATACATTGCTGGCGTTCCACCAGATTACTTTAGCGAAACTGGACAAGTATGGGAGACGGTTCTTTACAACTGGGATGCGCATAAACGGGAAGATTGGAGATGGTGGGAAGAACGCATGAAGCGAATGTTTCGCATGTACGATGTCGTACGTATCGATCATTTCCGTGGGTTTCATTCCAATTGGGCCATACCCTATCCTGAAGAAACCGCAACGAACGGTCACTGGCAAGATGGTCCTGGAGACATGTTGTTTGACCATATTATGTCACTTGTCTCATCTACAGACCAAATCATTGCTGAAGATTTGGGTATCATTCCAGAGGCAGTCATTGAATTCAGGCAACGACACAACCTACGTGGGATGAGTGTTCTTCAATTCGGATTTTCGGACGATATTGAAACAAACCCGCATCATCCAAACAACATCAAAGAAGACCAGGTTGTTTACACGGGCACACACGACAACAATACAGCAGAAGGATGGTTCGTTTCTGCGACGAATGAGGAGCAGAGAGAGGTACGTTCACTTGCAACTACGGGCGAAACTGTTTCACAGACATTGATTCGCCTGGCACAATCAACGCAGTCACCCATTTCCATCATTCCTCTCCAAGACTACCTTGGCTTAGGTGAGGAAGCGCGTATGAATATTCCAGGCCAAAAAGGTAGGAATTGGTCGTGGAATTTTACTTGGCAAGATCTTGTCGGCTGAGGCAAGTTGCAAAGAACTCATAACCTGATTAGACGAGCATACGCTATGTCTGTGGTAGGGTATTTCACAGCCGAGATTGGCCTTTGGTCAGACCTTCACACGTATTCTGGCGGGTTGGGCGTTCTTGCTGGAGATCATGTCAAATCCGCCGCTGATGCCGGCGTTCCACTCGTAGGAGTTACACTTCTGTACCATCAAGGCTATGCTCGTCAGCACATAGATGGGAATGGAGTCCAAACAGAGACGTTCCCAGAATTTGATCCTGGGCATCATCTAACGAAAACCGACATTACCATCGGACTCCAATTGGATGGTCAAACGCTTCTTGCAAACGTTTGGAGAACAGAGATTACTGGTCAGGGCGGACATATCGTTCCAGTCTATTTTATCGATACACGCCATCCATCAAATTCACCAGAGCACCAACTACTCTCCTCAAGACTCTATGGAGGGGGTGATGAAGTACGAATCCGTCAAGAATACGTTCTCGGCGTTGGTGGCGTCCAATTGTTCGACCACCTCGATGTAGAACTTCGAGGACTGCATTTGAACGAAGGCCACTGCACCTTCGCCATGCTCGAACTGTTGAATCGGGGATGGAGCAGAGAAGAACTGGCACAACGAAGCCTGTTCACAACCCACACCCCCGTTCCTGCAGGCCATGACCGATTTGAATGGTCGTTGGTGAAGCAGGTTGTTGGCAAGATTCTGCCAGATGATGCTCAAGACCTGGTCAGGAGCGCTGGTGATTCTGAACGAGGTGCTCGATGTTCGATGTCACATCTCGCGGTGGCTCTTTCAACATCGGTCAACGCTGTTTCAAAGCTCAATGCTGAGGTTGCGATGACCATGTTCGAAGAACAACTGATTCAACCGATCACCAATGGAGTCCATCACATCACTTGGACATCTCCTGTCATGTCATCCCTCTTTGATGAGCATATGAATGGATGGAGAATTCAGCCTGAATCCATCGCAAATGCTGATGCATTGCCAACGAAAGATCTCAACGACGCACGTTCAAAGGCTCGAAAACAACTCCATGACTACGTCAAATCAACAACCGGAGTCGAATTATTCTCAGACCGATTAACCATTGGTTTTGCACGTCGATTTGCAACCTATAAACGAGCAAATTTGGTCTTCAAAGATTTGGAACGACTTCGGGCAATTGGTGCAGGAAAGATTCAGTTCGTTTTCTCTGGAAAAGCACACCCTCGAGACAAAGGTGGGAAGCAATTGATTCGTGACATCTTTGAATCTGCACACCAAATCGCAGACGAGATTCCAGTTGCGTTCATCGAGAATTACGACATGCATACCGGATTGATGATGACCAGTGGTGTTGACATTTGGCTGAACAATCCGATTCGTCCGATGGAAGCATCGGGTACATCGGGTATGAAGGCTGCAATGAATGGCGTTCCAAACTGTTCAATCCTCGACGGGTGGTGGCCTGAGGCTTGCATTCACGGTGTGAATGGATGGGCAATTGGAAATGCGGAAGATGACCGTAATGATGACAGGGATGCAGAAAACATCTACAACGTACTGGAACATGATGTCATCCCCCTATGGGAGAACGATGGTGATGGTTGGTCTGAGATGATGAAAGCAAGCATCGCAGCGTCAGCTGGATTTACTGGCCAGAGAATGATTCAAGATTATCTTGAATTCTACGATCAATTCTCTTGATCTTCCCAATCAATTTCAAACGATTCATCCTCTTGCAATCCCCTCTTTCTTCCAGTTAAACCAAGGAAGAGGGCAGCGATAATGACCGCTCCAATCAACAAAGAACGTGTTGTCGTAAGCGCTGAAGATTGTGAGTCAGAGGTTCCTTCAGTGCCACAGGGTTCACACTCGACAATTGGGCAAGGCTCGTCAATCGCAACCTCAAACGCATCTCCACAGC
>JAPOIF010000028.1:0-9889 GCA_029979085.1 Methanobacteriota archaeon
AATTGCAACCAGTGCAAAGGAAGCTAACAATTGGGTTTTCGTCGATGGTCAGATGGTTGCTGCAAGCGCCATCGCAGAGACAGACCTTGCACAGGCGACAGAGATCCGCATGACAAGACCGCTTGTGGGCGGTCTTTGAGGCCGGTTAACTGACGGACAGGTTCAAAACCAATGGGTCGGTCGGTTTGGCCATGTCGGAACCTGTAGACTACAAGTGTGCGCTTTGCGGGACTCACGAAAGCTTTGACCGTGAGCGAAACGGAATCCACTGCAGCCACTGTGGTTGCAAGATTTTCATGAAGCTCCGAAGAAGCAGTGCTGATGTCAAGAAGAAGACACTCAAGGCAGAGTGAATTCACACAAATGGTCAAAGACCTTTGTCGTTGAATGATACGCATGGCGAGTTGGCTTGAGACGTATCCTCCTCGCCGGTTTTCGGAACTTGCTCTCGACGAGTCAACCATTGAGACCATCGAGCGCGTCGCACTCCAGGCGAATCCACCCCATCTGTTGATCTCAGGCCCACCTGGTTCAGGAAAGACAGCAGCATGGCACCTCATAGTACGGCAAGTTCTCGGCCCGGCATGGCGTTCGACAACGCACGTCTTGCAAGCCAAGGATTTGGCAAAGTCTGCAGGTGCAATGGCTGCATTTGAATCGTTCTTGCGACCTGGCGGTAAAGATTCGAGTGATACACTTGCAAGTCGAACATCACTCGACGCTTTCGATTCAACGTTCTCACAAGTCTCCGCAGATGATGTTGCACCAGCAGGTCATGAATCACAACGAGGCAGTCAAAGCGAGATTCACATTTCACGGATCATCGTCATTGAGGATGCTGATTATCTCGGGCACAAACGTCAACCACTTCTGCGCCGTATGATGGAGTCAACAAGCCAGACATCCCGATTCATTTTCACAGCTCAAACGCCTTCTCGTTTAATCGATGCACTTCGCAGTCGGACACAACACATACGTCTCACCGCTGTACCGAGAAAACAAATTGAATTCAGGTTAGCTGAACTCTGTGAAGCAGAAGGTATTGAGCCTGTACGAGGAATTCTCGGCGACATTGCCCACATATCCGAGGGCAATCTAAGGAAAGCGATCTTCACTACAGAAGTTCTTGCATTGCGAGAACTGCTCGATGAACGAGGAAATCTTCACCGACTCTTGACCATGATTTCAACCAATGAAGTTCAACGAATGATTGAGGCAGCCTTGCGCGGCCAAGTTGTCGAATGGCGATGGGAAAAGGACGGCTACAAGAACGCTCGAAAATTGAAGGGTGCAATGGGCATTTATGATGACATCATTTCGCAACAGAGTTTGGAAGCAGAAGATATTGTTGAACAAGCGCACCAAGTTCTCACTGGAGGGCGACTTAATCTCCCAGAGGATCAGTTGACACTTGCCCTCAGTGCATTATCTGATTGTGATGTTCGCCTTCGCCGATCTTCACAAGGTCGAATTCAGATCGAACAGATGTTGCATGCGTTTGCAGCAATTCAGCAACAGTAACCTCCATCATAGGGGGCGTTTTGGCATCGCTGGGCGTGTAGCACAGCTGGATAATGCGTCGGCCTCCTAAGCCGAAGATCGCGGGTTCGAATCCTGCCACGCCCGCCAAAATGGATTGGTTCCTCATTGGAATAGCGAAGAAGACATATGTGGGCTGTTGATAGAGAGACCTGAGTGAGATGGAGCCAGAAGAAGAATCCATCGTTGCTCGAACACGGCGAACCATCAAATCCTTGCCCGATCCCTACGGTCATGGTTTCGTTCGCAATGAAGACCCTCTTGAGCGTACGAGAGAAGCTTGGGAGAAGAGTGAACGATTTCGTATGATAAGCGGACAAATCGCCAACAACTCATTTTTCTTGGCCTTCCGTAATGTCGTAGGTTTTGGAATTGCAACCACTGCAGTCTTGCTTGTTATTGACTCATCCATCCTCCCATACACTTCCCCATTGTTTATTCTGGCCATATGGTTGCTTCCTGCCTTGGCTGCCTTTGTTCCTCCAATCGCAGGAAGTGAGGCAACGTGGTCAGCCGTTGAGGCGAAAATTTCGCTCCGAGAACAGGGCGGTTTTGGTGATGGTAAGCGACATACATTGCGGGCACAGCCTGGTATGGATCGAGTTCTGGAAGGACTTCGAGATGGACGAAGACAAAACAACATCAGTGCTTTTCTGGCGACAACATCACTGACCTTACTCTGCCTTTCAATGCTCATTACGCCTCGTTCGGTCGCCTGGAATCTGTTGTTGCTGACGTCAATGACTGCGGGGATTGGTTTGAGTATACACTCTATCTTGACGACCTATTACATTCGTCTTCAAGCAGATACGATGCCTCTTTTGATTCATTATGCGCCTACACATCATCCAACACAATTAGGCTCCCCACTTGGCCAATTACTCCAATCACATCTTGACCCTGATTCACAAATCGAGTGGGCTGAGTGGGAACTTCGATTTAAGGAAGCCATTCTACCGGGTACAGATCCAATTCAAGCGAGAGAACGACTTTTGTTCCTTCTCCACCTCAATGCTGTTCACATCATCACTGAAGAAATCGTTCTCGAATCCTTGCGCGATTTCATGTCACCTGACGCTATCGAGCGAACCCTCCTTTCTGATGATGAATTTTTCAATTGGCGTACACTTCAGCGAGCAATCGAGCACGCACGAGCTTGGCAGCCTGGAGCATTTCGCTTGTTTGAGCGATTGCAGAATGACTTCCTCTCAGGCGCCCCCGAAATTCTTCTTTCACCGTGGAGAATGGACATCTCATTGGACTCAACATGCTACGATGGTTCAGGAAGCCTCTTCATCGCTCTCAACAATCAAACGTTTGATGCAACGCACGTTCGTGTTGAAGTTCAGGTTCCGGGCGGTGAACCTCAATCGATTGACCACCGTTTCGAATTGGCACCGTGCCCACCTCCTCTGAAAGCGATTGAACTCACCAATGCTTCAGAAGATGACGTTTTGAGTTGGCTACCGCGATATCTCGAGAGAACCGTTGTTCTATGGATCAATGTGGCTTGGGATCGAAGCTTCAAAGGCGACGCCCAAGTACAAGTAACGCTTCGTGATGATGCTGGATTGGTTCTCGGCTCCCGCATCGTTCGAACCAACGTCTTACCAAAAGAAAGCCGACAACAGATAGAACGAATTCGAGAATTGTTGCGCGTACGCCGCTTTTCTGAACTCGACTTACCTACATCTCCGAGTTGAATTTTCGTAACGAATCAAGCGCTTTGCTTATGGCGGGGGTTTGCTTCGCTGAGATTACTGGGGTAATGATATGGAAGCATGGGATGTCGTGATTCTTGGTGATGGTCCTGCGGCGTTATCTGCTGCTGCTCAAGCATCGAAAGATGGTGCAAGCGTTCTCATGATGAGTTCAACCGGTCTTGGTGACGCTGGAATGGATGCAATGGATGGCATTGCATGTCACATTCAAGAAGAAAGCAACCGAGGCCATCGCGAGGACACAATCAAGATGGGCGCCTTCCTTAGTGACCAAGACATCGTTGCCAACCACACAACAAAGGCACTCCGTATTGTCGATCTTCTCGAGCGAAGAGGCGTCAACTTCCGTCGAGATGCAAAGGGAATTGTCAAAGGACATTATGCATCTGGTCATTCAAAACCACGTCTCTGCAATGCTGGTGACTCTACGACACGAGAAATCCAACAGGTTCTGGAAGAACAATGCATGAAACACGGCGTCACTCGCCGTGGCGATCAAGTTCCATTGGAATTGATTCATACCGATTTCTCTGTCAACGGATTGATTGCGATTGATATGCTCAATGGGCGTCTCCTTTCCATTCAATGCAAAGCACTCATCATCGCTGATGGAGGATTTGAAGGGGCATTTACGAACGGATCAACATCACTAGGAATGGATCTCGCTTATCGTGCTGGTGCGCCATTGCGCAACATGGAATTCATTGCTGAAACCCCTCTTGGAGTAGTTGGAACCAACCTTATCATTCCACAATCAATTCTTTCAGATGGCGCCACGCTACACATGCCTTCGGGAACAGCGCTGGAGACGAGTTCAACCACCCCTACCTCTGAAATCTGTGCTAAAATGCACGAGGCTGGAACAAGCGTCCTCGATGCACGAAATCTCGGTGAGAATGCCGCTTGGTGGCCTGTACTGTTTGACAACATCAAACAGCGTACGGGCATTGACATGCGCCGCCAGACGGTTGAAGTTGCTCCAGTTGTTGCCCATACTCTCGGAGGATTACCTACCGATGAACACGGCAGAGTTGTTCTCCAGTCATGGGCTCGATGGTTTACAGGGCTTTACGCCGCAGGCTCAGCATCATCCAGTGGCCTCCATGGAGCTGACGTTCTTGGAGGCAACCGCCTCCTTGACGCTCTCGCTGTCGGAGAAGCTGCAGGAACACATGCGGCTGAATGGATCGAGAAAAGGAAATTTACTGCGGTCTCATCATTGGAGGACGCTCATGGGCTTGCAGAGGCGGAGTTGAGTATGCTTGGAGGCGAATCCGAGGGTCCGGTTCAACGGCTAAATCCAGTCCTTACTGGAGTGAAGGAGGTTCTTTCTTCACTGCAAACTCCTGCTACCGCGGCATCTGATTACGATACCGCATCTGAGATGCTCGAACAACTTTCGATCAAGGCAGAACAACTCTACTGCGATCAATCTTCTCTCATCGCAAATCAAAACCTATTGGAAATTCTGCGAACACAAGCCACCATTCGTATGGCACAAGCCTACGTCCAATCTGCATCGTTGCGAACGGAATCACGTGGACTCCATCAACGGTCTGATTTCACAGAGTCTGATGCTGAACAACTCCATCACAAACTTGTCTTTTCGGATGGAACGAACGCAACATTGGCTCTACGAAAAGGCCCTTCTGGAAATTGGATTCTTTCACCTTCAACTGCGGTTTGATTATTTGTCCGGTCTGATTCGTATGACCATGGCAGAACGGACTCTTTTCGAACAGATTCTGTCTGGAGAGATACCTTCGCACAAGATTGGATCTGGCGAAGGATGGTATGCGTTCCTTGACATTTTCCCGCGGCGTGAAGGCCATACGTTGGTCATCCCTACAACACCAGTTCAGCGGATTGCGCAACTCAGTAAAGAACAACGTTCGAACCTTATGACTGGTGTTGTTGAGGTTCAATCGCGCCTCTCAAAGCATTTTGAGACGACTGATTTCACCGTTCTTGTTCACGATGGTCCACTTGCAGGACAAGAAGTTCCACATGTTCACGTTCATGTTCTGCCAAGAACAATAGGTGACGATGGTTCGACGATTGCTGCAATGTGGCCTACTACCCCGAGTCGTGAACCAGATCATGCAGCATTGTCGGCGCTTGCTGCCAGAATAACATCGGAGGGGTGAACATGGCAAAAGGGGTTGCTCCGTTTGATGGTGTTGTTGACCATCGAGGAGAAGCGCTTCCAGTGTTGTCGAAATCCTCGGCGAACATGAAGATGGAAAAACTCCTCAATACACCGATGCCATCCTTTGACAAGAAAACGCCTGGAAGCCCATTTTGGACAAAACTGGCGTTTTTCTTTTGCCGCCGAACTGCAGCCAATCAATTCCGTACCATCGAGTATTCTGGCATGGAACACATTCCAACAGATCGTGGCTCTCTTTGTGCAGCATGGCACACGAATGGCTTGATCGATCCACTTGGCATCATGCTTGCACATCCAAAGGAATTCGTCATGGGTGGACGACACGATTTGGTGACTCGCCCCATCCTTTCCTTCTGGACGCGCAGGCTTGCAGTGCAACCCGTTGTACGCAAAGCAGAATTGTTGAGGGGAGGGTGCAGCGAGGAAGAAGCAACAAACCTCAACGGGCGTTCACTCCTCACGCTTGCAACTGGAATTTCGAGCGGCTTTGGTTGTGTCTTGTTTCCTGAAGGAACAAGTCACGATCTCGCCCACATGCTCCGTTTCCGAACAGGACCCATGCGAACCGTTCTAGCAGCGGCAGCAATAGCGAAAGGATCTGGAAAGAAGTGCCCGGTAATGCAACCCGTTGGACTCCATTTCCGTGTACGTCACCATTACAGAACCGATATGTGGGTTGAATTCGCAGAACCATATTATCTTCCAGAAGAAAAAATTCCTACGGATCTTATTGAAGCGGTACAGAAGCGAGAATGGGTGGAACCCCCTGGTGATTTGGTACGCTCACTTCGTGATGGATTGCGTCCTCATCTCCTCCCGATTACACCAAACGTTTCGAGTTGGGAAGAGCATGGTGCTTACCATATCATTGCACAAATTGAGTCGAGAATAAACAAGAAACCGTTGAACACATGGCGAAGTGAAGTGCTTGCAGCACGTGAAGTTCGCGACAGATTCCAGCACGAGACTGAAGGAGATGATGGAAAACCCATTCCTGTTCAGCATCCAATTGTTGATGCTGCGAAGGAACTACATCTACATCTTCAGGAACGAAATTTGGACGGACGAGATTTGGATTCAACCGGCTATCGATTGCGGAAGGGCAACCCGATTCGAAGCGTAGGTTTTGGAATCAAGACACTTCTTATGACCACTCTCCTACCTGTCTTTCTCTTAGCCTTCACACCACAATTGACACTCGGACGATTCTTGGGCGATCGTACCGATGAGGGTGTTGACGCTCGAACAACGTACCAATTCCTCGCTGCGATGTTTGGCTCGGTCCTTCTTTGGCCATTCTTCGCCCTAATTGGGGCTGGATTGATCTGGTTGAATTTGCCCGAAGTTGCATCCTATTTCGGCAACGAAACATTGCATCAGATTGGGGGCTTCGCCATTCTTTACCTGACCATGTTCCCTCTCTTCTGGGCTTCAGGCCGAATGTTTGGTTTTTGGTGGGATGGGTATGTCGACACCCGTCGAGCCATATCACGTCTGATGGCCAGCAAAAGTTACAATCAATCTTTGGAAGACAACGCCAAATCCTTGATATCAAAATTAGAAACATCTGTTGAGCGTTGAGTTCAAATCACCCGAACGCTCCGGAGAGTCATGGTCGATAGCCACGTTCAGCAGATTCGTCAATGGCTTGCAAGTGAACGCTTGGAAATTCGAGATAAGAACGACCCTCGCGCTGAAGCACATCTTCTGGTTCGATATCCCCCTGGTCCGCAAGGCCATATGTTTGCAGTTGTTCTTCCCAAAGGTAGAGATCTTGTGTTCGTCTCAAGCATGACACGAGTCGATTTGGGGCAACAAGAGCAAATGAAAGAGCACATGAAGGAAGAACCGGAAGTGTGGTCTGAATGGGTGCATGAGTGCCGACTCACACTCATGCGAGCTGAACTTGATTGGGGCATTCACATGGGCCATCAAGGCAAAGAAAAACCAGGCCCCCTACAAGCGTTCAATGTAAGCCTTCCAATATGGTTCGATGGCTTGAACAAAAACGCACTCATGCACAGCCTTCGCCGATTGTGGCTTGCCAAATTGAGCATGATTCATGAAATTAAATTCGCATACGGGCCAGGGAAAGGAGAACCGGGTCCGGTTGATGATTGGACGGAACAAAAGAAGCGAACCAAGACCGAAGAAAACGTGCCAGAACCAGCACAAATAGAGTATAACGATATGATGCCGTTCGGGACTGGCTTGGATCCAGATGAATGGGCTTGAAGGCTATCGTCTGCCTTCCATTGACTCTGACGCGAAAGGGTCGCGGTTAAGTACTGGTGAAGGTTGCTTTCAACAGTACAGGTGATACCATGCGTCAAACAACAAAATCGATTACCCTCGTTAGCATTTTCCTCATTTCATTGTTCTCAGGAATAGTGTATGGGACAGAACAGGCTGAAGCATCCCAGGTTGTCATTACTGAAGCCGTTCGAATCGTCGACGGTGGAACAGCATCTGACAATCAAGCGACTGTTGCATCTGATAGTGAAGGAAACGTCCACATCGTTTGGGCGAGGAACAATCAACACCTGTATTATTCCATGCTTTCGCCACGCGGTGAAACGTTGATCGATGCGACTCAAATCACAAATCCAGGGCTCCACAAAGTTTGGCATCCCGACATGGTCATCGATGACAACGACCGAATCCATTTGGTTTGGGCAGACAAATCTGGCCAGCACAAGATCATGTACACTTCGATCAATCCATACCTTGCGCCACTCGACGGCATGGCTGCTGAAGATGCAGCAATTTCGACGATTGATGATACCATCATTTCCATGCGAGCGCAAGACCGCGATTGGCCATCCATTGACGTCGATAGTCAAGGCAACCTTCACATCGCTTGGCAAGACTCCTATGACGAACTGCAGCAATTCTTCAACCAACCTCAAATCTACTACTCCATGATCCAACCAGAGTTCAGTGGTGGAACCGTCCTTACACTCTTCGAGGACACTCTCCTGACTCCAATTATCGGACACAAGGGTCACCCTGACATCGTTGTTGACTCAAACGACCTCGTTCAAATCGCATGGGACGACACCCGTGGAGGAAAGGTCGAACTCGTCTTCCTCGTTGACACGTCTGGTTCGATGTATTCCGAATGGGCAGACGTTTGTACCGTTATTTACGGCGGTCAATTCGCAGCTGGCGGTTACTTCCAAGGTCTCAAGCCAATGCTCCAAGAAGGAAACATGACCGTTTACGAGACCATCTACGGTCTTGGAAACACCCTCCCTGGTGCCGCAAGCAGCGGTAACTGTGCAACGCACAACAAGAATGCAGGCCCACGTTCAACCGCACTCGGAATCACTCCTGGTGACGACTCGGGTGGTATTCGAAAACTCCCCGGAACCATCTACAATGGCAACACATACTCTGGTTATTCAGGTGAAGACTGGGGTCCTGGAACCAACTGGGCTTGCCTCTCCTGGAAGGATGCACAAGGAAACGTCCCTGGAAATCCTCCAACACAAGATGATCACAAGTGGAACCCGAATGCAACCAAGATTGCAATCCCAATTTCTGACGAAGGACCGAAAGATGGCGACCCTGCACAGCAGGCTGACGATACAACATCCATCGAAGAAGCTCACGACAACTGTGTCAACGCTGGTGTTGTTCCTGTCGGAATGTACGGCCAGACCTACGGCGGTGCAACCAGTGTTCAATCCCACTTCAAGGATCTTGCACAGTGTCCAAACGGTGTGCAAAGCACTGCGGCTCGCAACTGTCCTGGTAACACCATCCGTTCGACGGACGCTGGCGGTCAAGTGTACGAGTTCCCATCCGGAAGCGGCGGTGCAAGCCAGATGTCCCTCCTCGTCGAGGCCATGGTTTACATCTCGACGAACAACTCTCGTGAAATTTACATGTCCGTCCTTGACCCATATGGAAAGATGAACAACGATCCAAGTTGGACGCCTGGTGTTTCAGGAACGGTTGCTCAAAATGGCGCTTACATTGAAGATACCGGAAAAGGCTCCGAGGGTCACTTGATTGTTGTCAATGACACACGTGTGACCATCGACGATGCGTACTCATTCCACCCATCAATTGGTGTTGACATGGAAGGAAACACCCACATCGCCTGGATGGATGGTCGAGATTATGGATTTGAGAAGGACGTCAACTATGAGATCTACTACACCAAACTCCGACTCCAAGGTGCTGGAGAATTCGATGGTCGTGATGACGGACTTTCCACGTACGCCATCAAGAAAATTAACGATACACCAATCTCCAACGTTGAGACATATGCAGGATTGCCTCAGAATGCTCCATGGGGTGGAAACTCGGTGTTCCCATCACTCCTCACCGATGATCAGAACCAAGTTCACATTGCATGGGTTGATTCTGGAAACATCTCCGCTGGCGAGGAACTTCTCTACGTCCGCTTGAATCACACCTCGCTTGAGGGAGATGGACTCACAGCGCTCGA
>JAPOIF010000028.1:9986-11504 GCA_029979085.1 Methanobacteriota archaeon
AACATCTCCGCTGGCGAGGAACTTCTCTACGTCCGCTTGAATCACACCTCGCTTGAGGGAGATGGACTCACAGCGCTTGACCCATGGGAAACCGTCGCAATCACCTCTTGGTCATCCAACAAACTGGGGCCAAATTCAGGTTACAAACCGAGCATCGGTATGCCACCAGCATTCTCGAATGACCTTGGAAGCGGGGCTCACGTAGCTTGGTCCGATACCAACAAATGTAACGATGAGACCAACAACAACCGGTTTACAGTCTGTTATTCGCATGTTCTGACTGGGCAGGTCGATGTGGACTTCGATGACGGTGAAACGTTCTATCACGTGATTGAGCCGGGCGAACAGACCATCTACAATCTGACGATGAACAACTCAACACCTGGTCCAAAGGATCTGGTGGCAGATTCCTACGGGCTGAACATCACAGGCGTACCTACAAACTGGACGGCGACGCTGTTCTTTGCAGACAACCATACTGCAATCTTCCCAGACACTGAGATCTTCCTTGAAGGTGGAGAATCGATTCGATTCTACTTGCGTGTTCGCGCACCATCGATCTATCAGGCGAATGCTGACGAACTCGCTGAAATCCGAGTTGATGCCAAGTCGTACAAGGACCCAGCCATCCGTTCCGAAATCACAACGCTAACTCTGATGGACGTTGTTCACGGAATTGACCTCGATGCCTCACACAGCGTTGCTGATGTCGAACAAGGCCAGACAGCGATTTTCTCGATTACCATTACCAATACCGGAAACGTAGCGGATACGTTCCTGTTCTGGGATCCTCAAACCCTCGAAGGGCGACAAGAATGGCTCCTTCCGTTTGCTTGGGACGTTAACTTCCCACTGAGCGTACAACTTGACCCACAACAAACCGTGACCAAGAACTTGGAAATCAGTGTACCGACGTCCGAAGACCCTGGTGCTTTCGTTATCCTCCTCAAGGGATGGTCAGCAGGTGAACCTGTCAAGTCGGTCGAGAAAGGAACATACGACATTCTCGAACTCGGTGTCTTTGTTTCCATCCGCTCGTCGAACAACATCGTGTTCAACATCACCGACCAAGAGGCGATGGTAACCCCAGCTCCTTATGCACCGAATGCTTTGGATCCAAACTGTCATGTCTTTGAGATTGAAGTAGAGAAATACTTCGATACAGGCGACCTTGTGTTCACGACTCCTGGTACAACAGGTAACGATGACAACTGGACAACTGAAGTTATCTTCCCGAACGGATTGAACCTCAATCCTGATGGCGTATCCTATCCATGGGTTCTCATGTCCGGAGACGATTATCGTATGCATGTTGTGAAGGTGAAAATCTGTGCACCAGACGACGCTCCAGCAGGACTTGGAAAGGCTGTTACTATCAAGGCGCACTTGAAAGGCTATCCAAAGATTTCAGCAGCGAAGATTCTCCAGGTTGATGTTGACCACGTCTACCGATTGTCGACAGATGTATCGCTTGTCGACAACGATCAGTTGACCGTCAACCCTGGTGATTCGATTATC
>JAPOIF010000028.1:11603-16959 GCA_029979085.1 Methanobacteriota archaeon
CACGTCTACCGATTGTCGACAGATGTATCGCTTGTCGACAACGATCAGTTGACCGTCAACCCTGGTGATTCGATTATTCTTCCAACAACCGTCAACAACAACGGAAACGGACCAGACCGCTTCGATTACACCCTTGCTCGAGTCACTGACTCTGCTGGTGTCGACGTCATCTGGGACATCACCGTTCCACGAAACACCCTAGAAGAACTCGATTCGGGCTCCTCTCAATCGTTTGAGGTTCTGATGAACATCCCTCAACAAGTTCCAGCAGGCGACTACACCGTTGTATTCCACACCAAGTCCGAACAGAAGGACGAGGATGCTGCAGGACGAATGACTCGCTTGCGAGACGTCACTACGCTTACAGTCACAGTCCGTGAGTTCTATGACATGCAGATTTCAATGGATCCAACCGTTGAAAACGATGTGAAGACCTCAGCTCCAGGACGAGTCGTACGATTCATTGTGAACGTTACAAACGCAGGAAACGTTCCGGATGTGCCAACGTTGGACAACCATACCTCAGTTCGCTCCGGAACAGATATCACGGTCAATGAACAACCAGATATGGGTACGCTTGACGGTTGGGATGTCTCTTGGCGAATTATTCGACAAGTTGGACTTGACCTCGAAAGCGAAGAAGACTGTGTGTCTACCACTTCAACAGCAGCCTCGTTCCCTGAGGACAGTTGTGTCTATCTCGAAGACATTGATTCATGGCGTCTTCCAGAAATGGCTCCGTACGAAACATACACCATGGTGGCCATCGTTTCCATTGACCCAGGTGCACAACTCACAACCCGAAGTCTTGGTTTGAAGGTTGTCTCAATGATGGGCAATGCTGAGCAAGGCGGAGATCATGATGATTCTCCATCATGGGTAGGCGACTTGTTGGACTCCAATGAGAAGATTGTCACCATCAATCTCCGAGCACCAAACCTCGTTGTGAAGACTGCAACCACAGATTCAACATCCGCCGATGTTGGTGAATCAATTCCAATCCGAATTGAGATTGCAAACACAGGAAACGTTCACGCTTCTGATATCGAAGTTATTCTTTGTGAATACGATGATGAAGACATGATGTCCGAAATTCGTAAGAACGACAACATGTGTGATGAGGAAAGCATTGTCATGCGCCAAATCATTGGTGCATTGGATAAGCCAGACGATTCACAAGACGAGCGCGTCATTGAATTGTACATGCTTTACCCAGTCAATGCTGGTAGCAAGAACGTCTACGTTGTCGTCGATCCTGGAAACACGATCGTCGAGGCCAATGAAGGTGACAACATCGTTCGAATCTCACAAGAACTAGGTTCATCGAATCCATTCTTGGATGTCGCTGGGGAAGTCGTCGGCAAGGTTGCACTTCCAACCATGATCGTCTTGCTTACTTTCTCACTCTTCGGTGTCCTCTACCTTGTTGGACGTGGTCGACGTGCAGCAGTCAAGGATCGTATTGCAGAGCAATCGTCCCTCATGTCTGTACTCGGTGATGAAGCAGACAATTGAGCGAATTAACCAAGCCACCAACGAAGGCCTGGGTTGTCGTCGATGGCGACAACTTCACCTGAACGGTCTGAGCGTTGACGCTCAACAAGTTCACGAACTCGAGACATGACTGCTGAGATATCACTCTCACTGAGATTGAGCTCTCTCGCCATTAAGCCGAGATCGGGTTTGACGCGAGGTGTCTCAATCAATGCATGAACCATGGTTCGTTGGGAGTAGTCTTCGAAGTCTGTGTCGACTGCTGCTGAAACTCGTCCCCGAATTTGTTGATGTAAGGCGATCAGAGCGTCTCTCTGTCGGTCGAGTTGCTCAAGTTGTTCGTTCAATTGTTCAAGATGAACAACACCCTCTGTAACGCTGATTTTCTTTCGACCACTAACGACCTCTGCAATTGTTTGGGCATTACTCGGCAACCTTGAACTTAGACGCAAAGGTCCTCCAGAAGGGAGTTTTCGACGCTCGATTTTGAAGAGATCTGGCCCCAGGTCAACACGGAGGGAAAACGCTTCACATACTCGAAAAATCGTTCGTGGCGGCCCCCCTTTCTCACTCGGCACTTTCATTTTTTCAACAAGATTCCCTTGTTCAAGTTCCTTGAGATGTTTGACAATTGCCTGTTGACTGACACCGATCAATTCAGCCAATTGCATTGGATAGTGTGGTTCTCTTACCAATCGCTCGAGAATAGATCGACGGGTCTTGTTTTGAAGCAACATTAACGAGCGTTCGAGTTCGTCCATACTACTCAACCTGTAGTTAGGTAGAGATGGACTCATTTGAACTCGTCGGATGTTCGAAAGGGAAAGAATCAGTCTTCATCCCAGGATTGCCAATCTTCGTTTTTAGCAACAGGAATCTTTCGATCAACGTGCTTTACATCATTTTGTTCGACAACCGAGCGAGCTGTGGATGGTTGGATTGAAGGCGTGGGAAAAGGATCAGCAACCTGTTCTTGCATCTCCTCTTGAGGTGTTGCAGATTCAATATCGCCTCGCATGAGGGCATACACTTGTTCGGTTGTAAGCATGCTACCGGCCTGAACATCTCGTGCTCCATCCATTTGTTGTTGAGAAGCATCGTTCCCTTGGTGCATGTATTCACCAGTTCGTACGTCGAAGCCTACACCATCGGTTGCACCCTGATTCATGCTATTGATTTGATTCTGAACCACTTCAGGTGTGAGATCTGTCAATGGCATAAGTTGGCCATCAGGCCCGACAATCATCATAACATTCTGCTTACGATTCTGAGAAAAGGCAAGCAATACTCCAGAGAGTGGAAGGAGGAAGATGCCTAAACAACAAATTCCTGCACCAAAGATAATCAAAGGAGAATCGAAGACGCCACTTTCCATCTCATCAATGGAGGTGAACCAAATTGTTTCATTTGCACATGCTCCATCGCAATCAATGCGCATGAGATAATCGCCTTTTGCTAATTCCCACGAACCAAGGATGCTGTATTGAACGCTCCCATCAGCGGACATCGCACCCCAATCCAATTTGCATTTTGATTCGGACACATCTTCATTGACATCTGAACCCTCAACCTCAGCAAGCGTGACGTTTCCTTTGAAATCAACCCCATACGCTCGATAGCACCCAGACGCCTCAACGGTCATCAGCTTCTGAGATTCAGAGCTCGCATCGATGGAGCCAACGTTGTTTCGTTGTGGATCAAGCGCATCTCCGAGTGCGTCCATTTGTCCAATGACAAGAACGCTTCCAAGAACGAAACACGCCATAGAGGCAAGAAGAATACGAAGAGGCCATGGGTTCTTCTTGTCGCTCTCCATGCTCATTGGATACGTCACTCCTCAAAGAAGCCTCGCTTTTTGTTTCACAAACCAAGCTGTTGCAATTTCTCGGGCAAGTAGGTCTCTGTAACGAAATCAAGACCGTACTTCGCCAACGATTGCTGTTCAGCCTTTTTGCCAACTTCCAGCATCATGTTGATTTGTTCTTGCCACCAACCGTCAGCAAAGCGAGGGTCGCTCAATTCAGCATTGAGCGCTTCAATGTCTTTCTTCGATAAATCATCGCTTGGCAAATCGTAAGCAAGGATATCATCAGCCGTAATGCCAAGATACGTCGAAGTCGGTGTCGCCAAGTACTCTGAAATGTGAGCGGTCTTGATTGCACCATAAGCGATGGATGCGAAGATTCGGAACGACCAGGGGTCACCGTCAAGGAAGACAACAACAGGCAGATCCCACTCCTCACTCATACGCTTCATGATACGTCGAGTTGAACGTGCAGGCTGTCCTTTGAGATGCAACAAAGCACACTTGAAGTCCTCATCGAATCCATTCTCCACAAGACGATCGAACATACCACCAGTCTCGATGGCCATAATGAAATTAATATCATGTTCAAGGAACTCGATCTTCTCCGCTTCGACATTGTAAGGTACGCCGTAACCACTGTCACCAACATCGTCCCGAGCATTGATACGCATCCATTCACCACGTCGGTTTCGTTCGCGTAGTGTGAGATTCCCAATCATGCGTGCACCATCTTCTTCTGGTCGAAGTTTGAAATCTTCACGAAGACATCGAGTTACAATTTCCAAATCTTCAGCGAGGTTGTTGCTCTCATTTTGAGATTGGAACTTACCAAGCCCCCATCCTTCGGAAATGTAGTACATTTCACGAAGCGTTGACGACTTACCATCATCGATCATACTCTCTATGAATTCGATAACATGGAGCGCACGAAGGAGCTGCTTTGCAGAACCAAGACTTGTTGCATCGCGAATGGTTTGTTTCTTTCCGTACTTGTAAACGCCTAATTTCGAATCAAACCCAATGTTGTTTTTGGTCCGAACGGGGAGCGTCATCGTCGGAGGATCGCCTTTGACGATACGATCGTACATTTCACGAACAACGTCATGTAATGCAATCTTTGTTTCCTCGATTGATTTGCGTTCAGCCATCAGTAATCACCCCCGAATAGGGTCGTTTGTTTTGTATCTCCAGTTGGAGGAGAAGGTGATGATTGGATGGATTCAGATTCATCCTCATCCGATTCATGATCGTCATCGTCCTCATCTTCTTCTGGTGGTGGAGCATTGAGAGCTTGTTCTTGGCGACGAATTTCCTCAAGCAATTTTTCGTCCATTTTCGTGGCTCCAATCACTTCTTGGGATCCTCGATAAAACACGTCAGTCTCGTTCCAATCTCCTTTCTCGAGTCCATCAAGGCTGTAGGTGATGACCGTCTTTGAACCAGGTTGCAATGTCTCAAGCTTCCATGCCCAAACACCCATTGCTTCCTTTCGCCCACCGAGTTCGTTCCCAATCATGCTCGCACCTTGGCGTTCAGGCCAATTGACAAGCATTGTGTAGGAACGCGCCCGGGAGGTATAATTGTACAAAATAATGTGAACGTCCGTTTGTTTTGTTTCTTTATTCCATGTTGTTGTTGTCTCTGCGATGACAGCGGACATGATTTTTGTAATCGATGCAGCCAAATCAGGGACTGGTAGATCGAGTAATGAAGCTGATTTCTCAGCAATGGCTGGAATAATGTCGTTAATGAGTTCAAACTTCTCTTTCGTTTTGCCCATTTTTTTCTGTTTCTCAAGATGTTTGCGAAGACCACGACCCATTTCGAGCATGGCTTTTCGTGCTTCTTCCATGACGGTTTCATTGTCTGAAAGTGCTTCTTTTGCTTCAGATGTAAATTGAACGTTCGTACTTGCAAGATGAACGAGAATGGCTGCAGGCCCTTTTGGAACACCACGTCCGCCCGCTTGATCCAATCCATATTGCCGCCAATCAACACTTTCAATGGCTTTGGTCAACAAACATCCGCCTTGTTGATACATCAAAGGAACACGAT
>JAPOIF010000029.1 GCA_029979085.1 Methanobacteriota archaeon
GGAAAAGCGAGATGGAAAGGACGGAGTTTCTTTGGTGGCGAGTAATCGGTTCCACAACTTCGACAAACATCGTTTTCGTCCCAATCGCATTGACGAATACAACCAGACAACCCATCACTTCCATTTGACTGAGCAGCCAATGGAATCAGTAGACTGAATGGCTGGAGTTGAACCAGCTAACATTGCATCGATGGCATCCTTCAATTCACTGGTTGTAACTTGTGTTGGATCTCGTGGATTATCGTCCATGCGTCCATGATAGGTAACGACTCCATCGGCATTGAGCAGGAAGAATTCAGGGGTTCGCTGAGCGCCCCAAGCGGTTGCAACTTCTTGTGTGCCATCATGCAGGTATGCGTATGGCATTCCCTTCTCAGCTCTCTTAACCATGTTTTCAAACGAATCAACAGGATAATTGTCAGGATCGTTTGAGTTGATTCCAACAAATCCAATCCCGTTCACGTCGCAATACTCTGCCATGTTGTTCATTCGATCAATGCTAGCGATAACATATGGACAATGATTGCATTCGAATACGACGACACAACCGTTGTTCCCCATTGATGCTGACAACGTTGAGTGTTCACCACCGATGCTGCTGTTTGCATTTTGCAGATGGAACTCAGGTGCTTTATCGCCGATATCAAGGGACATAGCCAACGCTTGTTGACGTCATTGATATGTGTTCGCTTAAACTCACATCGTAGCAAGGCGCTGTTCACATTCTTGCAAACGGTGTCTTGCCACTGCATGGTCTGGATCCAAAGCAAGCACACCTCTCCAGGCTGCAGACGCTTGTTCGGTGTTGTTTGATGCATGATGGATTGCAGCAGCTTGCAGTCGAGCCTCAATGTTGTTCCCATCTGCACGAATGGCTGCTTCAAAATCACTTAGCGCTGCCTCAACTTTACCCCAGGCGTGGTACAACATACCTCGATGATGCCAAGCATCTGCGTAGTCTGGTGCTAGACGCAATGCTTCATTGATTGGACCCTCAGCCCGCTCAGGTCTGTCTAAGGCAAGGTAACATGCACCAAGTTTTGTCAATGCTTGGTAATGATGCGGAGCCTTTTCGAGGACGGCTTGGAAACCTTCCTTTGCTTCTTCCCATTCACCGAGACGAGACTGCGCATCTGCTTTTGCAAAGACTGCGACGGTTAATTCTGGTGCGAGTGAAAGCAGGATGTTAGCATCATCCTTCGCCTCAAGTGCTTGGTCGAGTCCGAGATAGCAACTGATTCGATTGAGTCGGGCACGAATGTGTTTTGGCGTCTCGCTAAGTGTTTCAGAATACATTGAGATTGCACGCTCAAGGTCACCCGATTTGATTGCAATGGTACCTCGAACATAAGCGATTGTCGGCCCACTTCCTTGTATCTCCGCAGCATCGATGTATCGTGTTGCAGCATGGATATCATCAAGATCAATGGCTAACATTGCAGCTTCAATCGAGCAGGAGGAATCTGTTTCACCGAGGAGTCTTCTTGCTCGTGTGAGTGATTCGCCAGCCTCATCCAAATTCTTCATCAAACGTTGCGTTCGTGCTAGACCAAGCCAAGCGACACCCAATTCTCGATTAAGATCGAGGGCGGCTTGGAAGGATTGAATAGCCGAACCAAGGAGCCGCTGATCGGTTTCCCCAGTACCATCTCGTTGACGATCCGCCCGAGCCAAATGCAAGCGCCCTTCGACAATGTGGAGTTCTGGATGATCAATCATAGGTGGTGTTCCATCAAGGAGCGCCTGGGCAACTTCAATACGGCCTTCAGCCAACCGTCGCGAAGCAATGACACTTCTGAGTTCAGCGTTCATTGGATATTTTCCAATCGCCTTTTCTAAGGATGCTTCCGCAGCCATGACATCGCCGGTTTCAGCAAGCAAATCTGCCTTCAAGACGATGAGTTGAGCCCCTCCACAATCCAATGCGACGGCATGTGTAGCTGCCTTCAGGGCTTCTTTTTCTCGACCTTGCTTCACGCTGAGTAAGATTGCTCGTAACGCCCAAGCATCACCGATTTGACGATCGAGGTTCAAACAACTATCAACTGCTTCCAAAGCACGCTCGTTCTCTTCAGCCTCGTGCAGCAATTGTGCATATTGCAACCAATAATCAGGCTTCTTGTTATCTTCTGCAAGAGCCTGTTCAATAGCATCAATGGCTTCGTTTGATGATCCTGCCCTGTGGCGGAGACCTGCTAACAAGGAACGATCTGCAGGTGTATCGAGTCCAAGTGCTTCCAATCGACGGACATCCTTCTCAGCATTTTCATCACCTTGTTCAACAAGGATGTGTGCATGCGTTCGTAACAAGTCAGGATTATCGGGATCGAGGCGTAATTGTGCCTCCAACCAATGCAATCGAAGGACATCATCAGCCTTGAGAATGGCAACCTTTTCGAGACCCTTGAGGACAACATCGTTCCCTGGTAGTGCCTGATGGGCGGTTCCAAAAGCATCTTCAGCCCATGCGATGTTTTGCAGATACAAGGAGCATAGACCAATTTGGAGGGCTTGTCGACCATCGAGACTCAACGATGTTATGTTGACATGATGTTGATCGAGAATGCTCAACAACCGTGAAACCATTCCTTCTTGCATCGGCGAGAGAACAACATCAATGCTCTGAATTGATATTGATGAGCAAACAGCACTGATTGCATCACGAACACCAGTAGGAGAAACATCCCCAGTTTCCAGTGTGGCAATGGCCTGATGTGCTTGAATACCATGATCAATTTCTGGTTGTGTTGCTCGCAATGCTTTTACCAAACTGTCGTACTGATCGACCTTTTTTTGGAGGAGCACCAGTGCATCCGTCGTTTGTTTTGCATGTGCGCCTTGTGATTCTGAGAGAACGAGCGTTCGGTCTGAAACATTTTGGAGTGCAGTCCTTGCATGATAAAGATTCCAAGACAGGGCACCGCCCGCTCCAATCGATAGACCTATGAGTGCGATGGAAATTGGTTCCATTAGTACTTTAGTTGTTCAACTGCCTTTATGTTCTGCGGTCTTCATGAAGTCCGAAACCCCCATTTTCGAACCCTTTGGGTTTTTCCAAAACATTGGATATTTGTCTGAAATTGGATAAATTACGGCTCACATTGAAATCCTATGCATTCATATCGAGAATCTGAGGAGGGGGACATGATAGAGAATGACGTCTCCAAAGATGAGGGGGATTTGGAATCGTACCTCCTTGCTTGGGAAGCATTGGGATTTGACAAAACCCTTCTTCGTGAACACATCGCATCCATCAAACCCTCAGAAGTTGCCGAATTTCATTCCATGATTGAATCGGCTCAACACGTTCAGAATCGCATGGAACCGTTTCGAGCCGCAGTAACAATTGATAACTTGTTGAACCAATTCAAAAATCCAAACGACTGGGAAGCAACACAACGGTCGTTCCTCGAATGGACAAGGGACAACGCCCCCTGGGAATCTGGCTATTATCGCTGGTATCCAAAATGGGAGGTTGATGAGGAACGACGCTCGCAGTTCTGGAACATCATGAACCTGAGCGCAACCCTAGACGAATCCAGCTGGACTTCACTTGATCTACTTCTTCCTCTCATGGGCGATCCTGAAAATTATTCGAACATCATCGACGAACTCGAGCAACTCGTCCAAGATGAACAACGACAACACAATCTCCTCGAAAAAGCCGTTCTTCAATTGAAAGAAAAAGGATACTCTGTTGACCTCGAATCGCTGAAAATTATTGAACGGTTTGATGAGGTTGAACGTCTCCAGCGTTATTCAAATCAAATTGATCTCTTACAACTTCAAATTCAATCCAACATTGTTCCGTTCGATCCGGTGTTGGCTGACACGTTCATGGGTCGTGTGGAAAAGTTGATTCAAACACCTTCTGAAGATTTGCAGACGCTTGAGAAGAATGTAACCACAATCTCCGAACATCTCCAGGCTCGCCTCGACGAGATGAACGCATTGATTCGTTTGTGGCATTCAGAGGGGTACACTTACGAAGGCCGTTCAAGGATTCTCCCGGAAGAATTGCTTGAATGGGAACATCTTCTGCCTGAAATTGAACAACAATATCATCGCCATTCAGGGGCCTTTGAACGCTGGAAAGAAATCAAGAAATTATGGAATCATGAAGATGCATCGATCGAACAGATCGTTGGAAAACTTGAGCATACAGATGCATTCCTCGACAAAATCGATGCGCTTGAACAGCAGTGGACGCAAAAGGAACTTCAAGGCGCTTCACTCATCGAACGATGGGAACAACTTGGATTTGAAATGGACGTATGGCGATATAAAATCACGCAGGAACCTCGTCAGGGATTGGATGAATTGAATCAACAAGTTCCTTTCTATGAACGTGCCAATTTGTTGCTTGAAAACATGCTTCAACTTGATACATCGTTAGGAGGAGAAGAAGAAACGGAAAATCGTTCAACAATTCTTCGCACAATGGATTTAGATGCTGATTTGCTGGATGAGATGCAACATTGGCTTGACAAGAAAACCTTGCGAAACACCCGACATCGACGCATGCTACAAACAGAATGGGAACGAGCAGTTCGTGAAGGCAAGGCAGATCCAGACAAGACGTTTGCAGATCTTCATACCTTCGAAACTGCAGTAGCTTCACTCGAACAGCGTTCTCAGAATATTATGTCGGCTGGAGCAACATCACATGCAATCGAGCGAACAAAGGCCGAACTTTTGCGGTTAGAAGAACGTGGATGGAACATCACTGAACTCCTTCAACTGCAAGAGCAACAGCCGGATGCATTTTTTCAACAATTTTCACAAGCTATCGAGGCCATGTCTCGTATCCAATCAATCCAACGACGACTCGCAAATATGGATTGGCGTCGCGATGTACAGCGTGCCAGTGAAGTATCGATCAAGGTTCGAAACCCATTAGAATTGATGAATCTTGAACAGCAAATACCCGCTCTCATTCGATATTTAGCCGAACGAGAAATAGAGGATGAGGCTTACTCCTATCCTGTATGGTTACCTGAGCAACGTCCTATCCTCCTTCCAAAAGAACAAACTCGAATCCGTAAAGCACCGGCAAAAAATCAACCTCAATCCACGCTTGAAGAAGCACATGAAGCGATGCTTGAGGCCATGGACAGCGAGCCGGCGACGGAAGTTGAAGAGGTGGAAGAGATAGCCAATACAATACAAACCACCTCTTTACCAGTAGATGAAGACATCAAATCCATAGAAGAAGGAGCCCTTGTCGTAGAAGAGCCGAAAACGACCATCGAACCAGTATCAAGTTCGGTTGTTGAAGGGGATTTGACATCTTACGAACGACTTCTTCGCCTCATTGGCCTGACGGAAGAGGCAGACATTCTTGTAGGATCGAGCGACATATCGAACGTTCGCAGGGCTTTGGCATCCTACGTTGGTGATGAACCTCGAGATCTTCGTGTCGATCGATTGCTCAGGCTTGTTCTGAGGCTCCTTCCATTAGGCGATGATGATGATTCCAAGCGCTCGGAAATGATTGACCTACTCGGCGAGGCCATTCCGAAATACAACCAATGGGTTCGCATGCGACTTGAAGCACGACATCTGGGGGCATCAGGCGATTTCTTCGAAGATGCGACTCGCCTTGGAACAGCACTAAATCGAGTTCCTGGCCCCGGAGTTCGAGTGCCTCTCAAGGCCGATGTATTACCATTACCAGAAACGTCCAATCTGAACGAACTGAAACAGCAAACGGAGCGTTTGGTTCAATCACTCAATCTTCCAACAGCTGGAGGAATCAACTGATCAAGACAATTCATCAAGCAAAGCATCCTGCTCTTCTTTCGTAATTAATGGCTCATCACTTGGTGTTCCCTGAACAGCAATACGCGGGGCTTCTGGCATAGGCATATCGAGAGGGATGGGTTGATTCATTCCAGGAGGCCCTGCAGGCAACGGCGTCAGTGGTGGTGGAAGCGGGGCAGGTGGTGAGGGATTCATCATCGGGGGAGAAGGAAGACCAGGTGGACCCAATGGAGGTGCAATAGGAGGTGGTAGCGGTGCAGGGACCGGTTCCGGAGGAGCCGGGATTGAAACTGGTGGGCCCACTGGTTGAGCCACATCTTGTTCCGGAGCCTGTGGAACGCTTGGTTGTGGTTCCTGTACCGGGATTTCAACGGGAACTTCCGTAGTTTGAATAGGGACGATTTCAGTTGGCGTGGTTGGTGCTGGTAACTGCGCAACAGGTTGCTCAAAGGTCTTCGGCACGATTGGTGCGCGTAGTTGTTTGTGCAACTGATCGATTTCAGCGACATCAAGGTGTCCAGTTCGCATGTAATCTGCCATACTTGGGCCTATCAAGGCCATACTTGCACGGAACCCGGGGGCGAAAAGACCCCATGTTCCGAGGCTGATTTCATGCGAATTTCCACATGAAGAAAAGATGAGCCGATGCCTTTCCAAACGCGTTGGTAGAAATTTCAAACCAACAAGAAACAGCCCAAGTCCTAGAACAATGGGGGTTAATCCTTGAACCATCATTAGGATAAGGCCAGCAACTGCAAAACCCCCGGCGAGGCCGAATTCGATTGGTGCTGGCTTGTCGATTGTGTGCTGAAAACTTGTGAGTTCAGAATCCATGACCAGCTGTACGTCAATCCTTGGCACTCCATCTTGATGCAACGTGGTTTTGACCACACGAAACAAACCGTCTCCCACAACAATGGATGTTGAAGTTAGACCATCCTTTGATTCTGATAATGGAAACTCTTCAACATCCTCATGATTATTGTGAAACAAGGGCTTTGCTCGAATCGGTAAGGCGAGAATGTCCATCATTTCATGTTGAACATCCTGAGAGGATTCGTCTTCCATCTCTTCGAGCATCTCTTCTTCGTCAATTTCTGGGGGGGCTTCAACCTCTTCCTCCATACAATCACCTCATTCAAACAATGAAATGAACGTAACGGAATCAACGATGGGTTTCGGAGAACCAGGACTTCGCATCACTCGATGCATCGAATCCTTTCCCTGGTTTGGTACCTACAACCGTTGCAATTGATGCTTCAGAAGCAATTTCTTGGATTCGGTCGCTAATTGGGCCATTGATGATCAATGCCTGGACACCTTCTGTTCCAGCCGCAGACTTGGCGATGGACCCAGCACCCATTTCTTCACTTACCGTACCATCAGCGAGAACAAACATGGCCTTGTTTTTACCAAGACTGTCTTGATGATCGAACATTTCTTGAATTTCAGCAGGTGCGATTTCAGATTCATAGACTTCACCCATCTCTTCAGCCCACTCGTCGTTGCTGGTTCCATGTTTTGCCTCATCTTCCTTGTCTTCAGCATCCATTTTTTTTGCAAATTTCGCTGCTTCCTCTTTCATGGACAGGGTTTTTGTGATTGTCTTTTGAGGGAGCAATTCCCACTCTTGGCCAACCGGCGCTTGTGCGACGAAGTCAACCTTGAGAATGGCGTTGAGTTGTCGGAACAACATCTCTCCACCACGATCGCCATCGATGGCAAGTGTAACCGATTGTTTCCCATTTGCTAAATCAATCAACTCTTGCTTAATGTTTCCAGCACCATCAGCGCTGATCGCATTCTTTACACCACAGTTGAGCAAGTTGATGACGTCATTTCGACCTTCAACGATGATCAAAGAGTCTGAACTCTGAACATTTGGTCCACATGTCAAGCCATGGAAGTTGGTCGCAGTTCCAACGGTCAAAACAGAGCGAACTTCTTCAACGACGGTCTTACTGGCGGCTTCACCAGAATTGACCAGTGCAAGAAGAAGTTCTTTGGCACGATCGACCACTGCTGTGCGCTTCGTGGCACGAACGTCTGAAATTTCGACAACTGTGATCTTAGCTTGGCACGGGCCAATTCGATCAATGGTTTCCAGCGCAGATCCAATGATGGCAGTTTCAACATTGTCCATGCTGCTTGGAATTAGAATCATTCCATGCACCTTTCCACCCTTCGTTTCCATTTCGACATCAACGTGTCCAACACGAGCTGTACGTTGCAATTTTCGTAGTTCGAGTTCATCACCGAGCAAACCTTCGGTCTGACCCATGATGGCTCCGATGATGTCCTTGCGTTGAACTGTACCATTGATCTTGATATCAGCCTTAATCAAATACTTCATCGCCTTTCCTTGTTTATTTCCTGAATTGTTTTTTCGAGACAAATTAAATCCTCCTTTCGGCCTCTTCACAGTCGGCGCTTTAACCCCTAAATGGGACGCAGTGCAACGATTCGACAAAAAAGTCAAATCAAGTGAATGTGATTCAGCATACCCCGCTAAGGCCTTCCCCTTTTCAACCCTGTGGAAAAAAATCAGCTAAAATCTCTGTTTCATTCCTTTGGAAGGGAGGACGAGCGCTCAATCAAATCTTCCTGCATTTTCTTACTCAGGAATGGAAGATGTGGATCTTCATCACCCATGGTATTCTTCCACGAATCCATGGCTCGTGCCCAAATTTCTTCATCAGCATTCCATTCCAACCACCGCTCAACAAAGGCAACGTGACGTTGAATTTCTTCATCATCGGCAGCTACATGCTTGAGAAGCATGTTGGTCTGAGCGAGAATAAGGCCCATTGGCGGAGAAATGAGATACACACCAAATGGGTTTCTTTCGGTTGAAATGGTCAAGTGTTCTTTCCACAAGCCCAACCCAACATCGTAAATGTACCCGATCAAGAGGACGCTGAGAAGGACAAGAACACCAATTGACATGAGTCCAATATATGTCGATGGTATACCTAGAATCTCATCTGAAAAGCACAATCCAGTGTCGCAGGTCGACTCAAATCGCCACTTCACATACGGCCAAATCAACAATGTCAGCGTTGTTGTCCAAAATACCATCGAGATAACGGTTTGAGATTGTTGAAGACGCCAATATTGGCGCATGATGACCTTCTTCATTGGTGGACGCTATCTTGCAACCCTTATGGATTCAACCCTTACAGTGGTCGTTCAGGGCCATATTTTTGGAATGTATTCAACATCGACGTGATTAAATAATCAATTCCAGACGAGGAACCAACAAAGGTTGCGTTGGGATGGGCGTGTTTGCTTTCATCAAAAACATTCCAAACAAAGTTTACATTTCACTCTTGATGATGAAGTTGAATGTTCACAATCGAATCTCGAGATCGTCCATGTTATCCAATGCAGGTCCAACCCTTTCCATGACAACATACGGCATCCGTTTCCAAACAGCGCACCTGTCACTTGAGGCGATTGCTCGAGGCAACGTTCGACCTTCTCGAGCCGTTCTCTTCGTTGACGATGAACAACTTTTCAATCATCCAACAAAAGGCCTCCAGCGTCTTATGAAACGCGGGTTGGAAATCCAATTGGTTGAAAATTTTGGACCACATACGAAATACTATCCATTTCTTGAATTGGTTGAAGATTTCGACCGTCCCCATGCAACGGGCGATGATGACCATCTTTACCCAAAGTGGTGGTTGAAAAAACTCTCATCGTCCATTGAAAATCAACCCGAATGTTTGCATGCATTCCGAGCTCATCGCATCGAATTAACGGATGATGGAACGAAAGCACGGCCATATCTTGAGTGGGGTCCTGGAATAACGACAGCACCTTCAAATCTCAATTTTTACACCTCATCGATGGGAGAAATCTACAGTCCTGAATTTCTTCGAATCGCAAAACAACGCGGTCGCGCATTCCTCGAATGCTGCCCGAAGAACGACGATCTTTGGCTTACCTCACTTGCAATCGAAAACGATGTCCCAATCGCGTTGGTAGACGGCACCAATCGAACTTTTCCAGCGATTCCAGCATCTCAACAATTAACATTGGAAGCGACGAATGTTTTTGGCGGCTACAACGATGTTCAAATTCAAAACACATTCACTGAAAACATCCTATCAAAATTGAGAGATTTGGAACGGCAGGAAGGCCTTCGATAATTTAGGCTCCAATCCATTACAAATCGGCAAAAAGCGGATTTTTCATCGCGTGGGTTCAAGAAGAGGTTCTACTTACGTAGGGGCGTGTCCGCCAAAACTGTTCACCGTCTGGCTGCCTTTCGCAGCACGATTGAGGTGATGTTGCTTGATGGTGTTCTCACTCGCGAAGAGAAGCGACTCATCATTCGTCTTTCTTCATGTTTGAATCTTGAACCACATCAACCTGCAGAGGTCTATCAAGCCATCATGGATGGCGTCGATACTGAAGATGGTGATGCCTTAACCCCTGAAGAGCAGCATGAAGTCTACAAAACTGTTTTCGAAGTAGCGATTATCAATGCATCATTATCCAAAGACGAATTCCGAGTCATGGCTCACTTACGAGAACTCTTTGCTATTGATGATGATGAGCACAACTTGGTTGAACGTGAGTTGCGCGACATGGTAATGGAGCGATTTGAAGATCCAAACATGGTCGAAAAAACCCTCAATACACTTCGAGATTCTGTCCGTGTTGTTACAACGTTGTTTGATAATGTTCGAAAAAAGAACAACGGTGAAACGAGATGAAACCAAGTTCTCTCGATGATTACTTGGATGGCTTTTCCTCATTCCCAACCCGTCGTAGGAAACGTTTGGCAATGCTCCGTGAAGCCTACACGTATGGTGTGCCCGGGATGATGACAAAATCGATGACCGACCGTCTTGCGACATCTGGGCAGTACACATTTCACATAGGGACTCCAGATCCTGAGATGCGGCGTCTTGCATCATGGATGCTTACGAATGAAAAAGACCGATTAAAAATCGCTAAATTTATTCCAAAAATATGGAAACGAGGCGGCCGAGAAGACCTCAAACTTGTCGGCCTTCTTCTTGCCAATATGTCTGATGAAGAACTTGGTGAGAATGGATGGACTGTCTTTCTACAACTCGTTCAGGAACGAGTATCCGTTGAGGTTTTTCTTGAAACGGCTGAGGAATTTGTGCGTGGTGGACGCCCCCTTCCCGATGATGCTTGGATCGATGATGCAGCAAATCAAAGCCAGGTCTGGGCTCAGTTGATGGTTCTCTTACTTTCACTCGATGAGAATCGATGTACAGCCCATGAACGTCTCATTTCTCAGGCTCCTAAAGGAGGCGAATTGTTCGAACGTATCCGAATGCGGCTTCTTCAACGACTATCTTGATGGGCTCAGAACCAATCGGATGTTCATGGCTGAGCGCTTTCTGCCTACTGAAGACCCTGTTCTCGAACAGGTGCTGTCTTGGACGGTTGAGCGTGATGCGAGAGACGTACGTCGTTTGCTTGAATGGTTACCACAAGCTCGATCGAGTCGTGAGCGGCAGGCACTCCTCGACCGTGTACGAGATTTACTTGATGAGTTGGAGCAGGCGATGACGGCATTGGACGAACTTGTGTGAACACCATGTCGTTGCTCTGTTTGATTCTTGCAGGAGGAAAGAGCATTCGAATGGGGCGTGATAAGGCTCTGCTCTATGATTTTGTGAATCAATTATCACAGAAATTGACCTCACGAGGAATCCGCGTCATTGTTGCTTGTGGTCGTCGAAATCGAGCGAGCCTCTTCAATTCTGAATGCTGGTTTGACCCAGCAGACTCTCTTTCATTGGCCGATGTCATTCGTGCCTTTGTTCAAGTGCATGACGAAGAAATCCAATTGTTTCCGTGTGACATGTACAATCTTGATGATGAAGCCATAGATGCGATATTAGCACAAGCACCAGGTGTACCAGTTGACCAGGACGGACGAGTTCAATTCACACTCGCTCGGATTCCAAAGGGCTGTACGTTTTCAACCTCATCAAGTCTGAAAGGCCTGTTTTCTGATTTTGAACGAAATCCAATGGATTTCCTTGACCGGCGGCTTGAAAATTTCAATTTTCCAAATCAAATCGATGACCTGAACAAATCAAATCAATAATTTCAGGATAGAGTCGATGTTCTTCAATCTGCACCCGTTTCACAAGCTGATGTCGCGTATCCCCTTTGAAAACCGGCACCCTTCGTTGGGCGAGGATAGGCCCCGTGTCCATACCAGCATCTACAACATGGACTGTACAACCGCTTACACGAACTCCTGATTTGAGTACGTCACTGTGCGCATCTTTACCTGGAAATGCTGGTAATAGAGAAGGATGAATGTTGATGATTCGGGAAAAATGTCGCTCAACAAATTCAGATGACAACAAGCGCATGTATCCTGACAAGACAATGAGCTCAATCTCGAACTTCTTGATGTGTTCTTCAATCCGGTGCTCATGTTCGAGTCGACGATCTTCCTTCGGCAAGTTGGAATCTACTGTCTCAATGATGATTGGGACGTCGTGTTCCTTTGCATATTCGATACCCCCTGCATTTTCTCTGTCGGTAATACACAGCACAGTGGTGTGTATGCAACCATCTTTTTTCTGGTGGTTCAGAAGCGCATTCATCCCCGTTCCAGATCCAGAAAAGAAAACGGCAATTCGAATCGGATTGCTGGATTGACCCATTCGTGATAACAACTGAATCTCTCCCATGCTCTACCCAAGGAGTGCTTGATTTCAGTCCTTCCGATTGTTCAAGGCTTACCCCTATTCCTTATGAGTGTCAAATCACAGGGTCGACACAGGAAGTGAGGTGATGGGCGACCAGTCGGGCCAGACCAATCATCTTGCGATAACGTTCGAAGGGCTTTCAGATGAGGACATCCTTGAAGCGATTCTCGATATGCACAAACCCTCGAAGAACCCTATTGTTCGATGGTTGTGGACAGGACTGGGGAGCATCTTTGTGGTCTTTGCTGCGATTGGGACGGTCGTCCCTGGTTGGCCCACAACATCATGGCTTGTTGCTGCAGGATTCTGTTTCGGACGCTCATCAAGGCGGATGTTCCGATGGCTTCTGACCAATCGCATCTTTGGTAACGCTCTTCTTGAGTATTACAAAGCTGGACGAGCCTTACCACTTCATTCGAAGATTGTTATCATAGGCATCATTTCGCTTGTATCCGCCTTTTCGATTTATGTTGTTACTAAACTCGGAGATCCGGGATTCGGCCAAGCAACAATAGCAATTGTCGCATTGGTCGGTATTTGGTTTGTAGGATGGAAAGTTCCTACCGTACAACTGCAAGCTCAGCCCAATTAGCGTTCTTTCAAGTGCGCTGATAGTCGATTTGCGATCGATATTCCTACTTCAGTGCAGGATGCTGTTCCTCCCAAATCGTAGGTGAGTGACTTTCCATCCTTCAGATGTTCTGCAACACTCTGGTCAAGGAGGCTTGACACACCCAGCAAATCGTCATCGTTGGTACGGCGTGCAAGCCAGTCCAACATCATCTGTACCGAATTGATGCTTGCAATTGGGTTGACTTTGTTTTGTCCAGCGTGTTTCGGTGCAGAACCGTGAACTGGCTCGAAGAAGGCATGGTTATCACCAATGTTTCCGGATGCAGCCATACCCATTCCACCTTGTAGAACTGATGCGAGATCGGTTGCAATGTCACCAAACATGTTTGACGTTACAACAACGTCGTAAAATTCAGGCGTACGTGTCAACCATTGTGTGAATGCATCGATGTACCCATAGTCCTTCTCAACATGTGGATAGGAGTTTGCTACGGTATCAAACGTTTTCCGGAACAATTGGCATCCTCGAGTAACGTTGCTTTTGTCAATACAAGACACGCGTGAAGTACCGTCAACAGGAGCGCCGTTTCGAGTATTGCATATTTCGAACCCCATCTTGATCAGTCGCTCAGATCCATGTGATGAAATTGGCCTTGGATCATAGGCTACTTCGCCATGAAGCCCTGGGAATTCGATTTCAGGAGGTTCGTACCCTTCAAGCCCTTTTGCTCGTTGAGCACTTCGGTGAAGTAAAGAATGGTACAACCCTTCTGTGTTTTCTCGGAGGATGACCATGTCGACCATGTCTGGATCCCAAATGTTGGTGAATCGCCCATGGACTTTGTGCGGAACGCCCTCATAAAGGCGAATAGGGCGAACGTTTGCATACAAGTCGAGTCCACTACGCATTCCAAGAATGACGGAACCACCCGCAAGATCGCCGTTTGGCAATCGTGCACCAGGATACCCAATCGCACCCATGAAAATAGCATCAGCATCATCACGGCAAAATTCGAACGAACCCTCTGCCCACTCTTCCCCCGTAGCAAGATAATGTTGACCACCGCATGGAATCACAGTTTGCTCAAACCCATGGTTTGTGTGCTCTTGGATTGTATCCAAAATGCGCTGTGCTTCGACCGCTACTTCCTTCCCCGTCCCATCGCCGGGAAGCACCGCAATAACGTGGTCGCTCATGCCTCTTCGACAAGTCAATACTACATGAAGGAGACGCAAATCTCCCTTGCCAGTCTCAATGGCGGAACAATCGATGGCCAGTAAAGAGCATGGAGATTCCGAGTCGATTTGCGGCATCGATGACCTCCTGATCTCGAATTGAACCACCAGGTTGAACGATGGCCGAGGCTCCGGCTTGAGCAGCCTGCTCAAGACCGTCTGCAAAGGGGAAGAATGCATCGCTTGCGAGGACACAACCTTGCGCACGTTCACCCGCCCGGCGAGCAGCGATTCGGACAGCTTCAACACGACTGGTTTGTCCTGGGCCGATACCTACTGTCGCCAATCCTTGAACCATAACAATTGCATTGGATTTGACCTGCTCGCAAACGCGAACTGCGAACTTCATTGAATCAATTTCGGCTTTAGAAACAGGCCTCTCAGTAACTGTTTTTGCAGATGCCCAGTCAATGATAGGGGGCTCTTCTGTCTGCACAATCCATCCTCCTTCGATTTGCTTGAGGATACGTTTTCGCTCAAGTGGGGCAAGACGGTCATTTGGCGATTCTATGGTGAGCAGCCTTCGGTTTCCTTTCTGCATGATGAATTCCTTTGCTTCAGCAGTATAACCAGGTGCAATAAGGACTTCAATGAACAATTCAGACATTGCTTTAGCGGTATCAATTGTGACAATTTCATTGAAGCAAATGATGGAGCCGAAAGCCGATTCAGGGTCACTCGCTAATGCATTTGTGTATGCATCAACCTGGCTCGAAGCAAGGGCAACGCCACACGGGTTGTTGTGTTTGACAATGACGCACGCATGTGGGGTATTAGGCCATTCATCGGTTGAAAGCGATCGACACAAACGGAGCGTTGCATCGGCATCGGAGTAGTTGTTGTACGACATTGCCTTCCCTCCTTCAACGTGTGCAGTGACGAGGGTTGTATGTGCCCCACGAACTTCATCATCAACAAACAGTGCAGCACTTTGATGTGCATTCTCACCGTAGCGCAATGTTTCCATCTTGATCGAAGAAGCAAGAAGTGTATCTTGGTAGCGACGTGATTGTTCTTCAACAGAATCAAACAATTCAGGTACGCCATTCCAACGGCCATGCAACGTGTTTGCAATGGCAACATCGTACGATGCTGTATGCTGGTAAGCTGTGAGAGCAAGTGCTTGTCGTCGTTCGATGGGCACCCCGGAAGGGTTTCCTTCAGATTTCTTCAAATCGTCAATGATTGAATCGTAATCGTTTGGATTGCAACAGATAATGACATTAGCATGATTCTTTGCAGAAGCCCGTACCATTGTTGGCCCACCGATGTCGATCATTTCCAACAATGCATCTTTGTCGAGGGGCGGATCTGCAGACGCAGCAGCAACAAATGGATAGAGATTGCATGCAACCAATGCAATCGGCGTATATTGCAGTTCTTCCATTCCAATTCGATCTTCTTCCTTTTGCAATCGAGCAAGGAGTGGGCCATGAATTGCAGGATGGAGCGTTTTGACCCGGCCATCAAAAATTTCAGGATGCTGCGTAACATCTGAGACACTCATGACGTCGAGGCCTGCCTCCTTGAGTTTACGCGCAGTACCTCCGGTCGAAATCAATTCGAAACCAAGATCGACCAATGAAGTTGCGAATTCGACGATACCAGTTTTGTCCCATACGCTGAGTAGTGCGCGAGGTTTTCCCGAGTCCATGGTTGCACCCGTTATCGACCTCTAGTATGTCTTTGTTATCAAGCATGTGATGAAGCCACTTGCTTAATCGCCACGCGAGGAAATGACTTGGTCAACCCGGAGAAGTCCAGAAGCGGTCTCAACAGCAGCCTGTAGTGCGTGTGAGACGGTATGTGATGATAGGAGGACGTCTTGAATTTCACCAATGCGTCCATTCTTGCATACACCGAACTGATCGGAATGGTTGTGATGGGCTGCGCGTAATTGCAACAGCGTGTCAATCTGGTCTTCTCCAGCGTTAAGCGCAAGCGTACTTGGAATCGTTTCGAGCGCACGAGCAAATGCTTCGATGGCCAGGCGCTGTCGTCCAGATATTGCTTCAGCCTGCTCTCTCAAGTGGAGTGCAGCTGCGATATGGAACGAACCCCCTCCGAGCAATGTGCCGGGATGTTGGAGGACAGATTCCAAAGTTCGTAGAGCATCGTACATGGCTCGAATGTATTCTTCGACAGCAGCACCTTGGCCGCCCCCGACGTCGATTGTTACGAGGCCAGAATTTATTCCAACATCAACGATTAGTCGAGTCCGACGACCATCTTCGTGTTCAGAAACATCAACCAATGCTGATTGAACCAATCCAAGACTTTCGGATGTTACATCATCGAGGTGATTGATGAGTGTTGCACCAGTGGCTGCAGCGATGTCTTCAATTCCATCCTCTTCCATCATTCCAACGAGAAGAATTTCATCGTTGTTGCATGCGTGTTGAATGCGTTCATCGACTTCTTTGGAGGTGAACACAACATTCGCACCGGACTGTTTGAGGAGATTGATTTTCCCTTCAATCAATTTTTCTTCAGCATCCAAGAATGCAACCATTTGTTCAGGACGCTCAATCTCAATTTCAGCATCACGCTTCGTTTTCTGGATGGTAAGTGGGCATGTTAATGCAAGTACCTTGGACGGTTGAGATATTTTCGGCGTACGCTCAGAATCAAATTTTTTGTCGATGATGACA
>JAPOIF010000002.1:0-29644 GCA_029979085.1 Methanobacteriota archaeon
GAGCCTTTTTGTATTGAAACCAGCGCATCAAAGACCACTGATACAAGGCCAGAATGGCATCCATCGAGCGTGTAAAAAGCGGTCGTACTCTGCTGACTTGGCTTCATCATTCATCCCAAACATTCACCTCTATTGATGTATGTGATGTTCATTGGAAAAATTTCGACATACGATCTTCAATGGTTGATTCCGGTTCCTTATCTTCATCTGGATTCATTTCTTTGCGAATTGAATCCAAGCGACCTGATGGTGTTAAATCATCGACGGCAGGAACTTCTTCGACCATTGAGGGGGGTGCTTGTTCAGGCTCTGGTTCGACAAATGTAGTGATGTCATCACCACCTGCCTCTTCCGTATCAGAACTGACTGTATCCAACTCTGTTGAAGGCGGTATTGTTTCCTTCGGTTTGATTGTGTTTTGCTCTCGACTCGCTGCACGAACCACAGCACTATCCTGGCGCTGGATGACAAAGAGGTATATCCCTATGACAATGATGGCGACCGAAACACCCCAAAGCAGACTTGAAGATTGAAGAACAGATACGTCCTTCATCTCGAAAATCACTGAAGCACTATCGTCACTTGGATCATCATCAACGTCGAAAGGACTGTTACAGGCGATAATCGCATCCAATTGTTCCTTGTCATTGAGGCCTGTCGAATCGATTCGGACATTTGGAGAGAATTGACTTCCGGCAAAGTCAACGAGAATCTTTGATTCGAAATTGCTTGTCCGGCTTGATACAGTGAGAACACAAACAGCATCCTCTAAAACGACGTAATTTGTTCGGGAAACAGCGACATTAATGCTTCCCTTCGCCGAAATACTACTGATGCCTACATTCCATCCCGACTCCTTGGCTGTTACTTCTTTGCTCAAGGTTTCGAGCACATTTCCGTATTCATCGTATGCAGTAATGAAAATTGTAAACGTTCCAGGAGACGGATCCCAATCATTCAAACTTAAGTTGGTGAAGGTTGACTCGTTTTCAAGAACAATAAAATTCGTTGATCCAAGTGGAATTGAATCACCTCTACTTGTTGAAACAACAAAGGAGATTCTTGTGTTTGAAGATGGGTCTCCAGTAACTTCACAACTCACAAAATCCCCATTGAGAGATATTCTGCCAAGACTCGTCAATGCTTCATTGATAAAGGAGCAATCTGCTTCAAGTTGCGGGGAATCTCTTCCAAGAAGTACAAGTTGAATTCTGTCATTACCACTCGAAAGATTGAGGTGTTCTGTGCCCTCAGGAAGATCGAAGGTGTAACTTGAACCCGACACGGATTCAATATCGCCGTCGATTGGATTTTGGCCACCATTGAAAACGTCAACGGAGAGTTGTGTGCCACTACGTGCCCATAATACTGGACTTGATGCGAACGATATGTTCGATGAGTGAATTGTAAATTCGATTTGATTCGTTCCAAGTGAAGTATGGGTCAGTTCGATGGTGAGATCGAAACTTTCCTGGTTCCAGTCAGCCGGTGGTATGAGTTTGATCGGTACTCCCCGAATTTCTCCAGGAACGAGTTGGAATGTTGTGGTCATTTCTGTAGACCAGCCTTGTGGCAAATTGAGAACTTGGAGTTGAATCTCTGGTAAATCATTCCCTGTATTTTCAACCCAAGCCAGCGGGTATCCGCCAACGGAAGAAACAAACCATTCCGGTACAGTTTGCAGTTCATAACTTGACGAACCAACAACACGCACTGGGACGTCGAACACTTCCATGCCCTGGCCAACAGCGTCGGACACACGGATTTGTAAAATGTTGACATCACCTTCACGAGCATCAATTGGTGCTTCGACATAGATGCTTAATTCCGAGGTTTGACCAGGTTCCATCAGTTCGCCATCAGGCAATGAAATGTTCCAGCCCATGCCAAATTTCGTCAGGAATGGAATCGAGGGGGTGTTTCCTCTTTGCTCAAGTTCGACTTGAATGAAATCTCCACCCGGCAGTATTTCGAGATGACTGTTGGCAAGATTAAGCTCCCATTCGGAATATTCCAACACCGTTAGATCAATGTCAAATTGGTCGAGAACATATCCCGAAGCGACAACTTGGTACGATAATCTTGCATTCGCATCTTTCCAAGCATAAGGGATGGGTTGTGAGACACTCAACATCGTCGAGGAATTGACTTCGAGCATCGTTGAAGTAATCGTTTCATGGGGTTGCCAAACTGCGGAATCGTTGGAATCTGTTATGACCGATAGCGTCGGTATGAGTTGAACATTGTCAAGGAAATTTCCTGTATTTGTAATGTTGAATTCAAGTAGATGGTCACTGCTTGGTTGAACGCTTTGTTGTTGACCGCCTACAACGACGATGTCCCACTCATGACGTTGTTCTGCTTCGATCAACAAGGTTGTTGTTGCCTTTACCGATTTGTTCACCATCGATTCCCATTCAAATTCAAGGTAGAATGGTTGAGCAGCAGGCAGTGTTTCACTCAATTCGATATCCAATGGCATGATGGTTGTCGCCAATGGACCTAACGTTCTCACAGGGTTGTAATACGTAAATTCGACATCCTGTTCAGATATTGTTTCCGTTGGTACAACTCTTGCCTCAAATTGGTACGTGTCGTCACCGTTTCCAGGGTTCTCGAGTTGTATGAGAATTTGATGTGTTGTACTGACATTGAATCCTGTTGCTTCGCTCGAAGGTACAGGGTCAATAACATTGAGAGCAGCACGATGAATTTGGAGTACGTGAATGCTCAAATCGAATGCTTGATTTGCGACTGAGCTTTGTTCTTCAGTGGAAAAAGTAAGTCGTTGAGGCTGGGCATTAGGTGGAATGTAGACCTCGAGATCGACGATGTGATACGAATTGGCAGAACCAGTTGCAGTAAGAACACCATTCTGGAGGGTTCCTCCACTCGTAATGTTCCATTGCCAGTTAGGAAGAGCGATATTTGCTTGGTTGAGATCCCAACTCAATGTTCCTGATTGAGGCAACATCATTCGGAATTCAAATTGATGCGTAAGGTCTGGAACCGTACGAATGTGTGTTGGAGATGTATGCGAACCTACCGCCGTAAAATTTGCATCAAGCGAACGACATAGCGTATCCTCTCCGCTTCCTATGCACGTCGTCAGAGTCGTGCTTGTCGTGGCACCTAAGTTGGTTGAACTAGGAACATCGAGAAGGATTTTCATTTCCTTCTTTTCTCCTGGTTGGAGTGTAATTGAGTAAACGTTGTTTGAACCATCGTAAAGAACAGGGGTTCCTCCCCATGATGGGCTCGTCCAATCAATTGATGTTGTGGTTTCAACAGCGTTCCCCAAATTTTCAATCAAAACATAGGCTTCTGCGGCGTATCCGGGAATACCATATCCATCAGAAGAAGCAAGGCCGCTTGGTCCAACCAGAGATAAGCCACGAGTTCGAAGCGCTTCAATAGGAATCCACATGGACGTTTGGACACTAGGATCCGAAACCAATGTTGCGGTTACTTCGATGTATCCATCTTCATCACCAAGTGCATCGGTTGGTAACGTGGCAACGAAAGGAACTGAAACAGGCGATGCTGGGACGAGTTCGACCTCTTGCAAATTCGTTCCTGCTTGAGGTACAACATTCCAATCTGGGGGTAGGTTGGATGTGTCGTAGGTAATGTTCCAATCTGCAGTTCGTGAACCCGTTGCAGTTATGCTTACATCGACGATTTCAGACGTACCTGGATCGACTCTCGTCACAGTCTCTGGACCTTGAATGAGGACTGCATATGGCTCAACCACCGTCAGCGAGACTTGCGCGACATTGTTGTCCTCGCGTGCCTCTGTGAGGTTTTGATTGACATCGAGAATTAATTCGAACACGTGGGTTCCAAGGGTGGCTGTAACGTCCACGCTGAAGGTTGCAGGGCCACCTTCTCCAGAGGGTGAAAGAGGATCCAAATCATCGAAGCGTACACGAGTCAATTCTTGACCATCCATGTACAAAGCACAATCGATGCTGTCTTCATTTTCCCACGTTCCAACATTGGCAAATTGTCCGGTAACCGTGAGTGTTTGACCCGGATCTGGTGCCACTGGGTTGAACGAAATGCCATTTCCATCAGGTAATGGAGCAAGGTCGAGCAATCGTTGTGAAACCAAAGTGTCACCATAAAGCATGTCGAGATATCCATCGCCATCGAGATCAGCGAAAGCAGGTGCAGACCACACGCGGTGTGGCATTGAAAGGGGTTCATCCCAACCGTCTGATACTTCATTTTCAAATCCTGTATCGCCTTCAAAAGCAAAAATACGGCGGCCGAATGCTACGATGATTTCAGGATCACCTTCACCATCAATATCCATCCAAGCAGGCGGTGATACAGCAATTTCGTCGTTATCGTTACCAGAACCACCTCGATTCATGATTTTGTTCCATTCTTCAGAAGGTGGGTCATCGGTCAAATCATGACATCCAACCATTCCTTCGCGGTCGAATGTAACGGAGGATGCCGAATACCAAGTTGCCCAACAGAGACGATCATGAATGCCATCCTGATCAAGGTCGATCGGGAGTGGAGGGGCATCTGCGTAACCATTACGGGCACGGAACGAGAAGATTTCTTCGGTTGACGTAAGTTCCATACCGATGAAGCGTGCTCCTAATCCAATCGTCCTACCATTTGCATCTGTTGGCACTGTGAGAATCATTTCGGGGGCTGCATCTGTATCGAGTTGAACGACAACCGGGCTTGGTAGGCGAAGCCTTGGAGCATCCGAATCTGTATCAGTCCCTGCGAGCGCCACACGTCCCCAATCGTTTGAGCCGGTACTCCCATCAATTCTCCAAATCCACATGTTCCCTGAGTTCTCATCGATGGTTGTGGCGACGACGACTGAGTTCTGATCATCCAGTTGAGCCCACGCAGGATCACTCGGATGTGTTCCACGGTCGAGTGTAACATCCCAATTCTCAGTTGGCGTATTTGCACCGAGAGGGAGGCTGAGGATGTGTGGGTCATCCGTTGTCGTATCCACCACTGTTAGTACAAGTTCGGGCTGTCCATCAAGTTCCAAATCCGCAAGGAGTGGCTGGGTTACTGAAAGATGATTGCTTTGCCGTGTTTGAAAATGCGGGCTTGTGATGCCAATTCTGTAGTCAGTACTTGTCCATGACCACATTAACTCGTTTGAGTGGCCGCTACTTTGCCAACCGGACTCGTCACAGGAAATTTCGGGTGACCATACATCAACATGTAGTGCAGAGTCGGTATCGTAGGTTACAACAATTTCAATTCGCCCGTCGAGGTCGACATCGACAAGAACCGGGGTAGAACGTGCAGCTCTCGTATCTCCAAGGTCGACTTGCCAAGCAAGGTCCGCATCATCACCTGAAAACAGTGATAATTTTGTGGATGTTGTTGATGTGCTATCATGCAAAACGACGGCAAACAGACCTAATGGAGTACATCGTTCAATAGCTCCGGGGCTGACCGTGAGGCTTCCTGAGAAATTTCCAATAATGGAACCATATGCATCAGCACCGATATCATCGTCGAGTGCAACCCAATTGATGACCGGATCATCAATGCTGAGCATGACGCCGGACTGAGAATCATGCACAGGCATTGAACCATTTCGCGTAGCACTTCCTCCGTATTGACCCCATGGTTGTTCGAGGTCATCCCATGGTTGAGTTGATGATTGAGCTAACGTTTCAATCGAGGACAAATTCGTAAACTGGATTTGAGTAATCGAAACCATCAGCATCAACATTATGATGCCAATCGCAGGGAGGCGTTGCCCTGCATTGGAATGGCTTGCGCTACTCATTGTATATATTCGGCCGTGAGGGGTTGTTATTGTTTTGCTCTTGAAGCATCATGTAGGCCTGTATTTCAACCTCTTCGATGGCGCTCAGAATTGATTTTTCTTATTCGCAGTTGCTTGAATGAATGCGTGGGCTTCATATAGGGGTCGACAGTGGGCGAAATGACTTCGGTCAACTTCTCTCCCGAGGCGAAAGCCGGTGAAGGACGGAAAGGTTCAGCCTCTTCCCCTTCATCACTCGGTTAGAGAAGCCCGGGAGAGGAAAAAGATGTACAAAATCGTCACAAGGGAGGATACCATTCGTATCCCCGCAGAGTACATGAAAAAAGGACAATCGCTCGATCAGCACATTGATCGATTGGCTATGACAGCATTCGAAGGCCGATTCGATGAGCAAAACCGATTCATTTTGGTGACAAGCAACCACACACCACTCGGACGTGGGCGAATCATTCACGGAGACGGTGCAATCTACCAGAGGGTTCGTTTTGATGCCCTCCTCTTCTGCATGGACGACTACGAAGTCGTTGAAGGTGCAATCTCTGAAGTCAACGAATTCGGAGCCTTCGTACGCATCGGTCCTATGGAAGCCCTCCTCCACAAATCCCAAATTTTGGATGATCAAGTTGAGGTTAACGTCGGTGCAGGAACCATTGAAGGTCGAAATGTTGAGAAGCGACTTGGAATCGGTACTGCGGTGCGAGCCCGAATTGTCTCCTTGTCTCCTGACACAAGTGACCCCCGTCGCTCAAAGATTGGTTTGACATGCAAACAACCAGGACTCGGTTCCCTAGAATGGCTAAAAAAAGAGGGTGAGTGAATATGGCAAAAAATCCATTCGCTTGCGGTGATTGTGGACTTATCCTACAGGATGGAGTTGATCAATGTCCACGTCATCCTTCCGCCCAAACGACCTCAGATTGGCAAGGTTATGTCATCATCATGAACCCTTCACGCTCAGAGATAGCTGAGCGATTAAACATCGACCAACCAGGTCACTACGCATTGAAAGTAAACATCCGATAAGGAGGACGAACACATGGACATTGTAAACCGAACAGAAAACAAACTTCTCAACCGAGTTGAAATCGATTTTAAGTGGAGCCACAAAGGTTCGAAAACACCTTCGAAGAAGGAGATTATGGATCTCGTGAAAACGCTTGAACCAGGCTCAAACCCAGATTACATTGTTGTCAAGAACTGCAAGACTCGGTACGGACAAGCGCTCACAACCGGTCAGGCGTTTATTTACGAGAATGCTGAAGCCATGAAAGTTGAGCCAGAATACATTCACGAGCGTCACAAAGGATTCCGAAGTGGCAATGCAGCAGAGGAAACTGCTGAAGAAGCAACAGAAGAGGTTGCTGAAGAAACAGAGGACGGTGGTGAATGATGGGAGAACCAAATCCAAAAGCAAAGTGGTCGAAGTATTCGATTTCTGATGACGGTACACTCGAGCGTAAAGCCGAGCACTGTCCGAACTGTGGGCCAGGTGTCTTCCTTGGAGCACACTCTGACCGCAAGACATGTGGTCGCTGTGGCTACTCCGTCAAGAATGAATGATGCAAGTATCCATCATTTGTGAGCAGCCAAAGTTGCTCATCGTTTACCAAATGTTGAACGACAACTTCGTCCTGTTTCAAGACCTCAACACCAGTATTGCGAAGAGCAATCTCTTCCCGCCATCCAGATAGAACCCAGAATTCTTGATTCATTCTCAAAGCATGTTGAATAGGACCTTTTGTTGAAAGATCGGCAACCCTTGCGCCATCCCTGTACTGGTAACAGCGACCATCACTGAGCAAAAGGAGCCGTTCCGTTTCGGTTCCATACACGTTTGAAAGTCCTCCTTCGAGTTCAAAATGAGCGCTGCCAATTTTGGAACCATTTGATTTTGAGAGTCGTAAGCATCCACCCGCCCTTGACCAGACTTCGATGGTCGACGTTGTTTCAAGGAGAGCCACAGTTTCCTGACTCATGGGTAGGTGCGATAGTTCTGGCCATTCTGGCGGCGACGCTCTCCACCGCTCGACTCCAGTGACATCGAAGGCGTAAATCCCTCGATTCCACAAGACAAAAGCAAACCCATCATCCATTCCTGTCAAAGCAAGAGGTTCCGCATCGAGTACATGAGCCCATACAGCCCCCTCTGGAAGGATCGCATGTTCAAGTTCTCGAGCAATTCGTAAATCGCCTCGCTCAACACCGTTTCTGAAAGGTTTGTCAAGAGGCATACAACCCATTCTTGCCAACATAAGTTCTCGATCGATCCACGTAGCAATGAGAACATCGCCTACAACGATAGCATGTTGAATCGACATGGGAAACGGCCTTGCATAGGCTTCAATTGGGATCCAATCTTCGTCGAGCCGACAAAGTTCACCATCGACGCCAATTGCAATCGCATGAACGCCTTGAACCTCCGGCGTCTCGATGATTTTTAGAGTGCGAAATGGAAGTTGAATTGACTCTCCTTTCCCGCCCATGTAATCAGGATGAAGAGGTTCTTTGTCAATACTCGCTTTGAAGAAGTGGCTTCCCTTGGGTTCAATCATGGCGGAAGTCGTCCTCATCGCAGTGAACGGTGATGACATCGCCTCCACCAACCAAGCAAAGTTCCTCCTTGAGAACAATCCTTGGGAACAGCGAGATGATGTCGAAACGCATCCATCGTATGCCATTGGCAACGTTCGCATGTGGTTCTTACCGAAACGGATTCTATGGGAAGATCATCTCGACCAGCGCTGGTGCAATGCAACAGGAGAGAATGTTACTGAGGTGATTTTTCCATCAAGGCATGCTGCAGTCAGCGGTCAACCTTGTCTCACATTGCATCCGATTGGCGTCACACATCACCCGATTGGAGAGGAACCTCCTTTCGGGGGACGTTCCGGATTTGCACCTCCACCCAATCCTCGAATTGCTTCATGGTGGAGACTACTTCACAAGAAATGGGAAAAGAGAGCCATTCCGGAATTTTCTCTCTCACTTGAGGTGACGCACCATGGGCCAATTCTTGATGTTCCCGCTCTGTTCATTGAAGTTGGTTCAACTGAACCTTATTGGCCGAATGAGGAGGCGGCGAAACTTCTTGCCGAGATCATTGGTGAAGGTCTCGGTTTTAGAAACAACTTTTCCAATTCAGCGTGGACTTCAACGAACATTGGTGAACCTGTTCTGATGACTTTAGGAGGAGGCCATTATGCTCCAAAAGCGAACAAATTAGCACTCGAAGAGAACGTCTGGCTTGGCCACATGTTGGCCAATCATTCTCTCCCGTTTGGTTCTCAAGAAGACCCAGGTCTTCTTTGGAAACAATCCATCGATGCTGCGCTCTCTTCCACAAAAAAGGCATTCCCGGGAGGAAAAGTCGTCTGTAATGTTGAAAAAAAATCATTCAAAGGATGGCAACGTCAATTGATTTACGAGCATTTGGAATCCGTTGGCATTGAAGTCGTTCGAACTAATGCGTTTTTGGAAATGGTCAAAGGATGCCAAGCAGGCCAATGACATGAGGTGGCTAAGTCATGCTGTCAAAACTCATCGTGGCAATGACATTACGCATGCCTCGTTGGTTTGTTCGCTGGGTTTCAAGACGATACGTCGCCGGTTCGACACTCAAGGACGCAGTTGCAGTGATGAAACGTCTCGAATCTGAAGGAGCCTGCTTTACCATCGATGTTCTTGGAGAAGAAATCTCCTCGTTGGATGAGGCACAATTCTTTCTCGACGAATACGTTCGTGTGATGAATGCAATTGTTGAGAACAAATTTGACGCAAACCTCTCCATCAAACCAACAGCTTTTGGTCTGCTCATCGATAAGGACAAAGGAATGGAGAACATTGAGTCCCTTGTTCGACAAGCGGCAACACATGATATGTTCGTTCGCCTCGATATGGAGGATCATCGCGTTACGACAGAAACAATTCAAGTTGTCCTCGACTTGCATGAAAAGGGATTGACGAATGTTGGAACTGTGCTTCAGGGACGTCTTCATCGAACTCCAGATGATATCGAAAGCGTTGGTGTTGCAATTGGCTCAAATGCAGACTATCGAATCTGCAAAGGAATCTATTTGGAGCCGGAAGAGATTGCATACACCTCTCGTTCAGACATACGTGAGAAAACCAATGAAGCAATTCGCAAGGCGTTGGAGCACGGTGCATATGTCGGAATTGCATCCCATGATGTTCCTGTCGTTGATTACTCCCTTGAGGTTCTGAAGGAATTCAAGATGGGTCCCTCAATTGACGATCCTCGGGACAATGCAGGGGAGCCCAGAAATGGAAAAGGACCAGGATATGAATTCCAAATGTTGCTCGGGGTTCGAGGTCCGATGCGAAGAAAATTGACAAAACAAGGTCATCGTACTCGCGTCTATATTCCATACGGGGAAAAATGGTACGAATACAGCATTCGTCGATTGCAAGAAAATCCAACGATTGGTCTCCAAATTGCCAAGGCATTTCTGATGCCTTGGACCAACCGACCTTGATCACTTGCGGGCTTTCTTTTTCTTCCGCTTGTTCGTAGGCTTAACGCGCTTTTTGATGTGTTCCTTCGGAAGGATTGGGTTTGGATTGAATCCAAGACGACCTTCCTTCCATGCTTGACGCCGCTCTCGAGGCGTTTTCGGTTCGAATCGTTCTGGGCGAGGTGGTTCGTGCAAGTACATGCGCTTGATCTTGGATGCATCAACAGTCCCTCGAAGCGTGCGACCTTCTCCCGTGTGTATTGCTCGTATGCGCCAGGTTTGAACGCCAATATCAATGATCGTACCGGCTTTGAATGTTGTACCTTCTTCAACAATAAGTACATCAGGTGTAGAGAATTCTCCACGAGTCTTCGTAATCTTTACCCGAAGCATGTCTTGACGAAGAGCAACAGCTCGTACGAGATTCACTGCTTCTATTTCATCGACCGAACCTTTTTCTGATTCCAATCGAGTAATTCTCCATGCCATTTCATCGTGTTCGAAGACATCATCAAGTTCGAGCCATTCATCAGAATCAAGGTCGATTGTAGCCATGTAAGATTTGGGGCCATCGGTAAGCATGAAAGGTACGCGCTTGAGTGGAGGTGCCCTGAATTGTATTTCATGAACAGTGGAACAGGATTCGCAGCGGAGGAGGTAATCTTTACCTCGGCCAATCTCTTTTTCTTTGAGAATTTGATGCCCAGTTACATCCTCACACGTAGGACATAGAACCGCATTCTCGATGACTTCATCATCTTCGAAGTCCTCGTCATAGAAGTCATCATCCATGGTTCTCATGGTGCGCTCGATGGGCTCCCCCTTTCAATCCACCGCATGTGGTTTCGGCACAGTGTTCAAAACAAACGGTCATCGAGACCTTACCATGAGCGAGGTAGACCGAGATCAAATCCTACCGAGTTTACTGAATGCGGATCATGAACGTTCCCGCGATGAGCCAGAAATTGCAGCAAATATTGCAACACAACTCGAGCACATGGGCTTGTCAACATGGTCAATTTCGGTTCTTCGCCGACTTCGTGATGCAATTGGTCGTCAAGAGCCGAAGACTGTCCTTGAAGTCGGTGGAAGTATTGGACACCGTTCAGCCTGGTTGTACGATTTATTCAAACAACATCCAATTCAGCGGTATGATATTGTCGAGCAGGGTGCGAAGTTTGGGGTAATTCTTCATCGCCTGTTGACGAGATACGATGCATCCTCATGGTCGAACATCATCGTCAATGACTTTGCAGCACTTTGTGCCGAAGAAAAAGCATGGAAATTGACAACAGCATCTGGTGTTGGTGCAGATGAACGAAGGCTTGCAGAACAGTACGATGCAATTATTGTTGATGCACCACTTGCGCGTCTCTCAAACGATTTGCAATCCGCTATGGAACTGCTTTCCAATAACGGAGTCCTCTACACAACAGAGCCTGAAACTCCAGTCGGTGAGTACGATGAACTCGATGAGGATGGGAAGGCAAAGGTTGACGGTTTCAATGCATGGATTGAATTGATTCAATCAATTCAGGAGACGCATCATGTGGCTTTCGTCCCTCTCTTTGGGGGGACAATTGTTGCTTTTTTCAAGCGCTAGACTCATCGTCAGCCAATTGGATCAATGCTTCGATATCGAGGAGGCCGTACCCATACTTGTCGTCGTGATCGGTTTGTCCGTATTTGGGTTGAACCGTTTGCATAATCCAATCCTTGACCTGATCAATCGTCGAAACATCCCCATCAGTGCCATTACTTGCCAGTTCGGGATGTGCTTCGAGAAGAAGTGCTAACGCTCCAGTTACGTAGACCGTTGCTGCGCTTGTTCCACTCGCAGAAGACCATGTTCCTTGCGTATTGAGTACTGGGACTTCAACGGCTGGTGCCACAAGTTCTGGTTTTTTGTCGGGATCATTCCTTGGAACAAATGGCCAAGTGTCTCGAAATCCATTATCTCCTATCGATGATTTCACCCATGGACTGCCATTTGGGGTCACGCCTCCAACACAAATCACTCTGCGCTCACTGCCTGGTGAAGCGACATCTCCATCGTCGTCATCTCCATCATTTCCAGCAGCAGCGATGACAAAAATACCGCGAGCTGTCGCATCATTAACGGAGTCCTCGATGGTTCGTCCGGAAGAGCCCAAAAACGGAAACAAATCTTGTCCGCCTCCGAGGGAAAGTGAGATGATGTTGACGTTTTGATTGATACACCAATCGATTCCTGCCACAACATCCTCCTCGTATCCAGACCCATTGGCCAACAAGGATTTTGCTACGTAGAGATTGACATCCTTAGCAACACCATTGATCCAACCATCTGCAACAAGGATACCTGCCATGTTTGTCCCATGACCATTGTCATCGTAAGGATTTGATTTTCCTTGAACCACATCAATCCATCCAGCGACTTCGAAGTTTTCGAGGTCTGGATGATTCAATTCAAATCCAGTGTCGACAATGCAGACATCGACGCCCGCACCAGAGTACTCACTTGGGAGATTGATGAGTTCTTTGTATGATTTTTCGGATTCAATCAGCGATTCACTCGGTTTGACGAAGGTGAGTCCATCTCCAACAATGATGTTGTATGCAAATCCTGCAACGAGTATGAGGAGAGCTCCCATCGTTACACTGACGATGCGGCGAACAACTTCGAGATCTTTTTCCAATTGCGATGAGAGCGTTTGAGTTGGACCAGCATCACCATGGTCGTCTGTCATTCTTGACCCTCATTGGAATGCTTCAACAGCCTCAGAAAATGTATCAACAAATCGTCGGACGTCCTCTTCAGTGTTGTAGAAGTAAGCAGATGCCCTTAATGAGCCATTGTATCCTCTGTCATTAAACCATGAATGGACGCAGTGTTGTCCAGAACGAACCATTACGCCTGAAACTTCGTCAAGGAGAAGGGCGATATCGTGTGCAGGCAACTTTTCATCAAGTAGTAGTGAACAGATGCCACCACGTTTTGCTGCATCTTCTGGCCCAATAATTGAAACGCCATCTAAATCTTTGACACCATCAGACATGATTCGGTTGAGATGGATTTCGTGTTCATGAACATGGTTCATATCCAACGTGGACAAGTAATCAATAGCAGCACCTGTGGCCATCATTCCTGCAAAATGACCTAAACCACCTTCAAACTTTGAAGGTGTTGTAGCCCACTCGACCCCATCATAGGTCGATGTTTTGACTGTTTGACCCCCAGATTGAATTGTACGCATCGAATTGAGGAGATTCTCTCTCCCCCAAAGGCCACCCATTCCTGAGGGTCCAAGCATTTTATGGATTGAAAATGCAAAGAAATCGATCCCCATTTCTTGTACATCAACAGGCATATGCGGTGCTGATTGAGCACCATCAACACAGACAAGTGCATCGAAATCCTTGGCAATTTTGGTGATTTCCTTGATGGGCGTTTCGATTCCATCAAGATTGCCAACTTGGCTGACGGAGACCATACGTAGTTGATTTCCTGCATCAGCACACATGTTTTCGAATGCCTCCAAATCAAATGTATTGTCTGTATTTGAAGGCACGACTCGGTGATCAACACCCTGCTCTTGTTCGAGTTGTAGCCAAGGAACGAGGTTGGAATTGTGTTCGCGATCTGTGGTTAGAATGATGTCCCCCTTTGACCATGACAAGCCTTTTGCAACTTGATTTAAGCTGTGCGTAGCGTTTCTTGTGAAGACGATTTCATTCACGGATGGGGCATTGAAAAATTTGCTAAGTGTGGATCGTGATTGAGCAATGGTTTTCGATACTGTTGTTCCGAATCGGTGTACAGAGCGCCCACCACATCCTGGTGTTTTGGTGTAGTAATCTGAAATTGCGTTGATTACTGAATGCGGTCGCAACGTAACGCAGGCATTGTCAAGATAGGCAACTGGATTCTCTTCACACAAGGCTGGAAAATCTTCACGTCGTTTCTTTAAATCCATTACCATGCCTCCTTGTCAGGTGAAACTTCAATCAATTCTGCTTTACTCATCAAATCTTCATCTGCTGAGACTGCGGCCTTGGTACGTACACGTGCTTCGTTTCCAAGCATTTTCTGTGGAAACCAAAGTGTCCACATCAGAAGCGGGATGGTAAGAATTGAAAACAATATGTGCAATGTAAGAGCCCACGTTCGTGAACCAGTTCGCTCAGCAATGTATTGTGATCCACTCCAAGCGCTCAGCATTGCCAAGCCCGCCCATGAGACACAAAGCAAAACCCATCCTCGAAGAGAGTGTTCTAACATCGCTTCTTCCATCACTCGTACATCCTCATGCAAGTGGTGTGTTTCGACATGCAAGTCTCTTGTCTCACGCACGGCTTTGACAAAGAAGTACAAGAAGAACACACACACAAGTGTGATGAGGAATCCTCCCATCATATCTGAGAGGGAAAGTCCAACTGGGAAATCCTTGTTGGTTGAATGGAAGAAGACTTGTGCTATTCCAAAACCTCCCCAAATCAGGAGAAGTGTGATTGTGTGTGTGCGCATGATAGGGAACAATTGAATCAATAAAAACAAGAACCAACCCCAACAGAGCAAGGAAACAACCATTTGGAAATAGGCTGTACTTCCTGCAACTTGAAGGCCTTCCAGTCCAGCAATCTTGGCGTTTCCTCCATCAAAGACGTCGGCATTGAGCGCACCGAGTAAGACCGCAAGGATTGCCGAAATCATGGCAATTGTGAATTGCTGATTCCAATCCGTACGTATCAATCTCCACTGGAACATTAATTCTTTTCGAATCTGGGGTATACTCGGGTGAAAATCAAAGAATTTCGGTTGGACATGAACGTCCGTTAAGCGAAATGGCAAGGCATCATGGGATGCGTCATGGGTCGTTGATTCCCCACCGTCCATGCCCATCCGTAAACGTCCCCCTTTGAGGTTCTTGCGTTGCAACAGTGACAAGCGAGAGCGTTAAACCCTGATGATGGTTGGGCTGATTTGCGAGCCGAGATCGCATAGCCTGGTAGTGCGCGCGACTGGAAATCGCGTGGGCCCGTCCCTCGGGAGTTCAAATCTCTCTCTCGGCGCCAACTTAGACTCAAGTGTCCTATTTTGGGAGGACGCGAAGCGGTTATATCGAAATGCTTGGTGGCATGGACGCCGCCACCGTGGCTTAGTGGTATAGCACCTCATTGGTAATGAGGAGGTCGCGAGTTCGATCCTCGCCGGTGGCTCCATCCTCAAATCGTTTCAAGAGTTCAATTTGTTCAACAAACATTAAGAGATGTCGAGATGAACTTTAATCTGAAGAAGGCAACTTCTTCGGATGGGATTTGCATGAACACTGCTACTGAAAAGAAGACCGATACAAAGGCACGAATCAAAGAATTACAAAACCAAGTCGATGAATTGAAAGAACTTGTCAACACACTTCTTTCGGTCATCGTCGAAGAACCAGATGGAGTACATACCGGTTCTGCTCCGACTGGTGGACATCCACTGGCAAACACTTGCATGTGATTATCCTTTGATCACAGCCATTGGTTCAAGACGCAAAACAGGTCTTGCTAGATTGGCTTTGCTGGTGTTCTCAATGACTCGATCGACATCCTTGTACGCTTCTGGAGCTTCCTCAGAAAGAATATTCTTCGTTGCGGCTTGAACGATAATCCCCTTTCTTCGCAATTCACTTTCCTTCCCTTCAGCATCGATTCGTTGTCGAGCGGCTGAACGTGAAAGTGCGCGCCCAGCACCATGACATGCGCTTCCAAAGGCTTGATTTTGCTGAACCTGTGGTCCAGCCATCAACCATGAGCCACGTCCCATGTCACCAGGTACCACAACAGGTTGACCAGTTGTTCGGAAGGATTCATGCACGTCATGATGGTCACCACTGAATGCTCTTGTTGCCCCTTTTCGGTGAACGGCACATGTGCATCGTTTCCCGTGAATGACGTGTTCTTCGATTTTTGCGATGTTATGGGACACATCGTAGAGGGTTGACAGTTCAATTTCTTCACCTAGTTCGGCTTTTAGTCCATTGAACAATCGATCCGTCAAAACGGCTCGGTTCGTAAATGCATAGTTAGCCGCAGTTTTCATGTCGTTCAGATAAGATTGCCCCTGCTTGGAGTGGATTGGTGCCGATGCGAGTTGTCTGTCAGGGAGAACGTATCCCCATTCCTCATCGACCCAATCATTCCCTCGTTGTTTCAAACGTAATTCCAATTCATGAATGTGGTCACTGCAGACTTGATGGCCTAATCCTCGTGAACCCGAGTGAATCATTGCTACGACTTGATTCTCTGACAATTTCCATTTTCGAGCTGTATCACTATCGACGATTTCTGATACGCGTTGAAGTTCCAGGAAGTGATTTCCACTTCCTAAGGTGCCAAGGGCTCTCATTCCACGTTGCTTTGCTCGATGGCTAATCGTTAGATCTTCAACCTCAAAGGATCCATCAGACTCAACGGTGCCACGAGCGTGATGCTGAACGACGTCGATTGATTCCAATTCATTTAGGCCGCCTTGTAGAATCAAATCTAATTTTGATTCCGTTAGATCAATCCCCCCTTTTCCGGAACCTCCGGCAGGTATCCGGCCATTGAGACGGCGTGCCAATTTCTCTAGATTTGGTATGTCGCTCGCTTCCAAATTTAGCGCGACTGCCCGTACGCCACAATTAATGTCAAATCCGACTGCACCCGGAGAGATTGCACCACCCTGCTCGCCATGTTCGACATCGGTTGCAACAACGCCTCCAATCGGCAGTCCGTAGCCATAATGCCAATCTGCCATTCCCCAAGCGGTGCCGACAACACCGGGGAGTTCGGTTGCGTTCATGAGTTGGATTGGCCCTCGACCATCCTGATACTTCTCGATCTCTTCCATGGTTGAAATAATTGCAGCATCGACTTTCATGCGATTGTGGGCTTTGATACGAACAACTCCCGGCGATGACAAGTCGACGTGTTTGGCCCATTCAGCACCCATGGTTGTCGTTCAACATCTTTCATTTGATGATTTCCACTTTTCTTCGATATTGAAAGCGAGGGTTGAAAGGACGGACAACCACCCGAGAACTGGAGGCGTTGGTTTGAGTCTACCCCCAATTGACTTGGCAGTATTCCATGACAATGGTTACGTTCGTCGACAATGCAGCATCACAGACCTGTGGTTTTGGACCTGCGATGATGAGCGGACTACGTGTGGAGATACACATGAAGATGAATACACGTTCATTGGAAAGCCACTGATTGAAGGATTTGAGCAACGGGGTCGCGAGCTGAAGGATGCAATGCGTGAGGCCTTCCTCTCGTTTTTTGAAACACACGATCATCATCGTGTTGAACCCTATCCGGTTCTTGCCCGCTGGCGGGATGACATTCATCTCACCATTGCGTCAATTGCTGATTTCCAACCACATGTCACATCTGGACAGGTTGCACCGCCCGCAAATCCACTTACGATATCCCAACCCTGTATTCGATTGACTGACGTTGATGCAGTTGGTCGTTCGGGTCGCCACTTAACCACATTTGAGATGATGGCTCACCATGTGTTCAATCGCCCTGACAAGGGTGAAATGTATTATTGGATGGAAGAATGTGTTGCGTTTTGCCACTCAATGCTTACAGATACCTTTGGTATTTCAGACAAAGAGATTACCTATGTCGAAAATCCTTGGTGCGGTGGAGGAAATGCAGGGCCAGCGGTTGAGGTTATTGTCGGTGGGCTCGAATTGGCGACTCTTGTTTTCATGAATCTTGAAGAGTCCGAAGATGGGGATATTGAGCTCAAGGGGGATCGGTACAAGGAAATGCCGTTGCAAATCATCGATACAGGCTACGGTTTAGAGCGGTTTTGTTGGGCGGCAGCAGGAACGCCAACGATCTATGAAGCCATTTATCCAGAAACCGTTGAGTGGCTGAAAGACATCTCTGGTTTTGCGAAAGTCGCATCACAATGGCCCGATCTCGATTTAGACCGTCTGCTTGGTGAGATGAGTCGACTCAACGGAATCATGAACATCGAACCGGGTGTCGATGCAGACGAATTGTCCCAGATATTCATTGCACGACTCGCTGAGCGGGGTGTCAATTTGACCCAAGAGCAATTCTTAGCCATCACCGAACCGTTGTCAAGAATTTATGCAATTCCAGATCATTTGCATGCCCTTACACATATGCTCGGTGATGGTCTCGTTCCCTCCAACGCAAAAGCTGGATATCTCGCAAGGATGTTAGCGCGACGCATTTTGCGAATGCGAGACGATCTTGGTCTCGACGTGTCGCTATCAGAATTAATTCATCACCATCTCGATGTCAACATGATTGGACATGATATGAAACAGACTCGAGATGGTTTGTTGACCATCATGAATTTGGAAGAAGAGCGGTACAGTGAAGTGTTGAGAAAAGGAACAAATCTCATTAATCAATCTCTGAAATCCATCGATAAAAACAAGGAACAATTGCCTGATGAACTGCTATTCCAACTCAACGATTCGCATGGTCTACCACCAGACATGGTCATCAACATGGCACAGAAGAGTGGATGGACACATCTGCGTCTCCGTACAGGATTTTCAGCAGAAATGGCTGAACGTCATGCCAAGATGGCCAAGGCTGCTGCTGCAACAACCCAACAATCATCATTGGTGAAGGAATTGCCTTCATTGCCAGAAACCATTCCTCTGTATTACAACGATGTTCAGCAACGAACGTTTGATGCGAGTGTCTTGGCTTCAATCCCACTTGCCGAAGGTGCTGGTCCAGAGGGTGCAACACATGCCATTGTACTGTCTGAGTCTTGCTTTTATCCTGAGGGAGGTGGACAAGAAGGTGACTACGGTTCACTTACCACGGATGGAACCTCTTGTCAAGTTTTGGATACGCAAAAAGAGGGCGATCTCATTTTGCATTTGTGCGATGGTTCGCTGAACATCGGAGATCTTGTTCACGGAGCAATCGATTGGCGCCGACGAAAACAACTGATGGATCATCACACTGCCGTACATATTGTTGGTGGTGCTGCACGTCGTATTCTTGGTCCTCACATTTACCAAGCAGGAGCAAACAAATCAATGGAACTTGCTCGCCTTGATATCACACATTATCGTCGATTGACAAGAGATGATTTGGACGCCATTGAAATCTTAGCCAACGAAGTCCTTGGACAGGTTTCTCGTACTGAGAAGACCATCCTCCCACGTCATGAAGCGGACAAAAAACATGGCTTCGATCTGTATCAAGGTGGGGCGCCAAAAGGAAACGAAATTCGCGTCCTAAGGATTTCAGATCACGATGTTCAAGCATGTGGAGGAACGCATCACGATGAACCTGGACAAATCGGATCGATTCGTGTCGTTCGTTCAACTGCGGTCCAAGATGGCGTTGAACGCCTTCACATCGTAGCAGGTGAGTCTGCATTGAAATTTGCTCGAGAACAGGACGAACTTCTTCGTGCTACATCTCAAACATTTGCTGTTTCCTCGGAAGATCTTCCAAAAACGGCTGAGCGATTTTTCTCAGAATGGAAGGAGCAGCGAAAGCGAATAGAACAACTTGAGGCAGAAATTGTGCGATTACGCACATCAGGTGGCGGTGATGATTCCACATCAGTAGATGGTGTACGTGTCGTCATCATGGAGGTTGAAGGGAATTTGAAACAACTCACCTCAATGTTGCAGGAACTCACCAGGGATGCTCAGAACCCAACTTTGGCCATTTTGGGATCCAAAGAAGGTGGTGGAAAAATCATGGTCGCATGCACCGAGAACACCATCGCTGCTGAGCGATACAACGCCGTCGAGATTCTCCGTGCCATCATCCCGCACATCAAGGGTGGCGGTGGTGGGCGACCAACAATGGCGCAAGGTGGCGGTTCGGATGCCACTGGCCTTGATGAAGCATTGAATGCTGCGAAAGAACTTATTCAATCTTGAAGCGACTCGAGGGCGATTCGATCGAATTCAGAAGCTGCGCTTGCGATTGCTTCTTCGAGAGAAAACCATGATGCCTCCTCAATTTCTCCTTCTTTGAGTTTCAATTCTTCAATGGAACCATCCCATCGTCCACAATATGTGAAACTTACAAAAGACACTCCATCACGGAAAAACGAGCGTTGTGTGATGACAGGTTTTCGTTGTTCCAACTCAACGGTTATGCCAAGTTCTTCCTGTGTTTCTCGGACACATCCTTCAGCGGGTTCCTCGCTGTGGTTCATGTATCCTCCAGGTAGACCCCAATACCCTTTGAAAAATCCACGTTCCACTTTGACCATGAGAATTTGATCCGATTGATTGCGAACAATGGCCTTTGAAACCAGGCGATGAATGGAACGATAAACTGCTTCACGAGCAACGGGGTGAACTGCGTTATCAGAAATGACCTTGTCCTTCCAAGTCCAGTGTTCTGGCCAATCAATGAGCGGTGAACCATGAATCACAGTGTAGATTTCGCCACCAAATCGAATGTCAGTGTGACGTTCTTCAACCCATTCAATTCCATATTGTTCAACTTCGTCTGGGGTAGGAAAGCGTAGCCAAACATCAGATTCTTGTCGCCCCATGACGCAATCTTGAGGTCCAGTGCCGTTCTGGTCGACCAACAGAAGTTTTCCGTCGTGCTCAAGATAGACAACGTTCTGTGGGTGCATGTATAGCGCTCGTTGTCGTCCCTCATCAAGCCTCGTCTTTGAGAGAATGAGTTGAAGTAGAACCTTGTGTACGCCTAACCATGCAAGTTGAGGACATTCGGCCAGAGGGTTGGGCCTGCACATATCTTGTTGCAAACGACGGACGAGCAGTACTTATCGATCCTGTATGGGATTACATCCAGCATTACGAATCCGTCTTAGGACAACGTGGACTTGAACTTGTAGCATGCATGGCGACCCATACCCATGCTGATCATATTACAGCATGCTTCACCCTCTCACAAGAGAGGGAAATCCCGTTTTACATGTGGAAGGACACTGCTTCACTTGGTGTTACGGATTATGTCGATGAAACCTCATCGCTTACGATTGCTGGTGTTGAATACTCCTTCCAGTACGTGCCAGGCCACACGAGTGACTCGATGATTATCCGTGTCGAGGGGCATATCTTCACAGGTGACTTTTTGTTCAATGGAAACGCAGGTGTTGGGAGAGATGACCTGCCGAGTGGACGCTTGAAGGAACACTGGGATTCCATTCAATCACTCTCGAATTTACCCGATGATGTTCTCGTTTGCAGTGGTCATGAACCACCTGGTACAGAATTGCAAACGTTGGGATGGAATCGCCTCCACAACCCCATCCTGATGATGACGAGTTTTGACCAATTTGTTGAATGGCAAACCAAAACAGCCGAACAACTTGGCTCTGTATCGAAAATCAAAACAGCACTTCCAGCAAATCTGTTCGCTGAAATTCCTGACGAGATTCCATGGCTCTCACAGTAAGTGCAAACACATTTGAAGTGCCTTCGTGTGGTCGGTTTATGTCCAAAAGGCAACGTAAGAAAATCCATTTGGTTTTTTTCCTTCAACTGGTATTCTTACTTTCGTTAACTTCGCCACTTGTGCAAGGAACCAATCCGTATGGTGACGTAAGCAAAATGGACAGCGCTCTTGAGTCAGCGCTTCAATCTGCTGAGCGAGTCGATGAATCGTTTGAGGTCATCTTTCAACTGAATTCTCCAGTAACAGACAGAGACTTGGCGTATCTCTCAAAGGTTGGCGCAACCCATCTCCATGAAGCAAAATTGATCGATGGTGGTTTGATTGAAGCACCCACTGATGTACTACGCAAACTTTCAAACTGGGATCGAATTGAGTATCTTGAACTCAATCGTGAGTTGGATTTCTTTTATCTTCCTCCAGACTGGGGTGGTGATCCAACCGATCCTTCCATCATGATGCATGAAACAACACACATCGTTCGTGCCACAGATGCTTGGCACAGAGCTATCATCGATGTTGATGGGAATGTTCTCTTCGAAACAGATAACGCCTTCACGGAATGGGACGGCGATGGAACAGCAATTGTTGACCTTGATACCGGTGTTGATGCGGGTCATCCCGACTTCGATTATCTCGAGCCATGGACTGGAGAGAAAGTCATCTATTCAGCAAAATGGAACGGTGTGTGGACTGAGACTCGAAATTCTGACACTTCTTCCGGACACGGTACGCACGTCGGAGGTACCATTGCAGGCAATGGCGATGCCTCTGCTGGCCGAAGGGCAGGGGTTGCGAAAGGTGGACAAATGGTTGCACTCGGAACCGGTGATGGTGCATCAATTTTCGCAGCAGAACAAGGCTTGGAGTGGACATACGAACATTCCGTACCTTCCCAAAACCCGTATCACATCCGTGTCGTTTCTAATTCTTGGGGAACCGATGGGGACTACGACCCAAACGGCGCCATCGCTACCATAACAGACAAATTGACGTTTGACAATGGTGTTGCTGTAATTTTTGCAGCCTCAAATTCAGGCGGTTCCGGTGGTGGCGGCGAATGTGGTGGCGATTTGAGAACCAACGTGTATGCCAACACACCCTCGGCAATATCCGTAGCAGCGCTCACACACGATGGTACACAAGTGACCTCTTTCTCTTCTCGTGGCTGCATGAATCAGCAACACACGTGGCCAGATGTCGGCGCCCCTGGACGAGACATTTGGGCAACTGCCCCTCGTGGTACTGCGATTGACGCAAGCACACGAACGCAAGGAGACCTGTACTACATGGCCATCTCGGGAACTTCAATGGCCACTCCACACGTCGGTGGTATGGCCGGTGTTATCCTCGATATCGCTCCTTCACTGGGTGTTGCAGATTATCATCGCGAGGATCATGATGAAGGTGACAGTCTCGTAGGAGGCGAGGGAACTGCAGCATACGGTCAGTTTGAAGATTGGGACACTGCAAATTATTCCCGAGTTCATGAACTTGAACTGATTCTTGAACTCACGGCACGATACGAAGGAATGGCGAATTCATGTGAGGATGGAAACAGTGAAGATTCATGCAACGATATCCCTGCTGAATGTTATCGTTCAGCAACAGGTGAATGCCATGACTGGCGAATCGGGCATGGACTAACTGATGTTGATGCTGCCATGGCGTTGGCACGAACGCTTCAATTAATGCGTGACCAAGATGGTGATGGCTTCGTTGACCACCCTGAGTACACGGTCTGGGATGCATGGGACATCTATGAATCCATGATGGTTGAAGCCTCAATTCCCGTCAATACCGACCGTGTCAGTCACAGTTGGAAGGGCGATTGGAACCACTTCAACAACGGGGCAACAGGTGCTGTATACTATACCGAAGATTCCCACTATGTTTGGATACCGAACGGAACAACACAAATGGAAGCTCGATTCGTACCTACTGAGTTTGATTTGGATACGGCTCAAGGTGGCGCTTTACAGCTCGAAATTGATCTCGGAGAAGATGGGAGCAATGACGCTCAAGGTTCGTGCAGTCGAGTATCTGACGCATGGATTTGTGATTTGGATGTTGAATCTTCGCATTGGAATTCATGGGCGCATTTTGACGTAACCGGGCAAGCGTTCACATTCCTTGGCATTCTCAACGATCCTGAATTCTTTGAATCACGAATTCCGTATACGGTCGATGTGACGTTAACGCTCGATTTGAGTGAACCTGTGGACATTTCGATTGAACAACGGCCGGACTTCTATTCCGACCTTGATCCAGCCGCTCCTTCAGATGCTTATGATTCAGATTACGATGGCATGTTGACGTTTACCCGTCCTGTTTACGACCAACAAGCTGTTGTTGATCTCATCCAACCCAAAGTTACCGTTACGGATACTGGTGATGAAGGATTCTTTTCAGCACTTGGTGATTTGTTCTCCGATTATTTTGGAGCTGCAAGCTTCTTCTTTTTGTTTGTTCTTTTGAGTGCTATCGGAATTGGGTATCTTGTTCGTTCTTCGCGAACCGATGAACCCAAACTCTTGGTATCAACATCGATTGATGCGGAACTTATCGAAGATTAGAGTGGGTTCTGCGGTGCTTCCTTTGGTGCACTACTCGGCATCGATTCAAGGTCTTCAAAGGTCAGTTGTCCGGTATGGATTTCCTCAATTTCTTGCAAACGTTCAGCCATTGGCTTTCTGACAATGAATTCGATACGTCCCTTACTACGGGTCAAATCGTAGGAGAGAGGATCGAGTGTTTCGATGACTTGTTGTTCAAACGAACGCTGAACTTTTCGACCTCGCCATGATGAATATCCCCATTGGTAAGCAATTCCAACGATTGCTGCTCCATAGAGAATAGCAAGGAAGGTTGTTGCAAACAATGCGGCGTTGCCTCCTCGTGCTTCTTCGAGGAGATCCCGGCCAAGAAGGAAAACCAAACCAACGCCGACAAGGGGCTTGAGAAGCGATTCAACCCATTGGTCGATCGGGATTAATCGTCCCTTGGAAGGATCGACAAAGACCAGGTCTGTTTCAAAGGCGGTGGATAATACTCCGACCAATGCGAGCAATGCGATGTACAAAAGTGAGGAAAGAATGATTTCGGTTCCAAAGTTGTCCAATTTGAAAATCCAATGAACGATGAGATAAGCAAACAGTCCAAGAAAAACACCTCGCGGTACTTTGTGAAAGTGTTCAATGTGTTGTGAAAATTCGGTATAGTTCCGTTCTTGTGCAGGACTTCCACGATGTGCTTGTGGAATGTGAATAATTTGCCAATGCATACTCCGTTCAATGAGACTCATGATTCGAATGAGAATGCGTTGTCGTATGAGTACAAATTCAACGAGAAGAATGACAGGTAGGCCGACGAGCATTACTGGAAGTGCAACAATGAAGGCAAGTGGGAAGATGATCAATGCAGGTAAAATGAGAAAGTGTGAGATGGAAAGGGGGTTCAAAATATCTGCTTCAATCAATCGTTGTCGTGAAGGGGTAATTCTCAGACTTCTAGCGACATCGTTGAGTGAATTCCTGTAACTTTCGAGTTGGCGACCGGAATCAATAATTTGTCGTACGGTGGTTCTGTATTCTGATTCTTCGTGGCTACCACCAATCCAATATTGCCAAATAAATCTGAGCGGAATGGCCGTCAAGACAGGCACTGCGAGGATGCCGAGTGCCCATATCAGTGATTGGACATCAATCTCTGCTGCCATAGGCTCACCGAAACTATCCAGATTTACCCTTCCTATCAATCCATTGTGAAGAATCCAGTACAAACCCAATGTTCTAACGCCTCATTGACGTGCTTGAAGCATGCGCAGAGTTGCTGTCACCGACGGGATGGCTGAAGAAGCTGTGAAGAGACTTGAGAATGCTGGTTGCGAGGTGGTTCAGGAATTCATCGAACACCAACAATTGGTTCAAGGAGCACTTGCTGAATTTGATGCTATCATCGTCCGCAGTGCGACGAAAATCACTGAAGAGATGTTGGCCGTTAGCCAACCACGACTCAAAGTCGTTGCTCGAGCAGGTGTCGGTGTCGACAATATTGACATCGACGCTGCTTCCAAAATTGGTGTTCCAGTGGTCAATGCACCAAGGGCAAGTACGCAAAGCGTCGTGGAACTCACAGTCGGTCATTTGCTTTCTTCACTTCGATTTATTCCTCGTGCAGATCGTTCGCTGCGATCTGGAGATTGGGCAAAAAAGGAACTCAAAGGAACAGAACTCTATGGAAAGCGACTCGGTCTCATCGGATTCGGTCGCATTGCCCAAGGGGTAGCAGCGGTTGCTCGCGCATTTGGTATGGAAGTACATTCCTACGACCCTTACCTGCCTCTTTCAATTGCAAAGAAAGCGGGCGTAACGATGCACAAGAACATCGACAATTTGTTCAAACTATGCACACACATTTCCGTTCACTGCAATCTAACTGAAGAAACGCATCACCTCATCAACCAAAAGAGAATCAAGATGATGCCAGGCGTTGATCCGTTCAATCTTGCGTGTGGAAATCACATTGTCAACTGTGCTCGTGGAGGTATTGTTGACGAAGATGCTGCTCTTGAAGCCTTAGAATCTGGGCAACTTTCCTCGCTTGCTCTCGATGTGTTTGAACATGAACCAGTTGACCCTTCTTCACCTCTTTTGCAACACCAAAATTTTCATGGAACACCTCACATTGGTGCTGCAACAATCGAAGCCCAACGTCGGGTTGGTCTTGACATCGTCGATGCAGTCCTAACCGTTCTCGATGGTGGAATGGCTGAAACAACCGTTAATCGAAACGATCTCTCTTGACCATTTTCACTTTTCAGGAGGGGTTCTCACAACGCTTCCCTATGGTTCGTTGTTCAGGGTTTATGGGACGTACTGTACCGACCTGGCGAGGGCGTGTAGAGCAAGAAATCGAGGTACTCGTTCCGTACCGGCGAGCGCTTTCAGAAGAAGATCGTTGCCGATTTGATAGCATGCTCCATGACGTGCGCATGCGTCGAGCAGCAGGGGGGATGCTTCCCGCTCACGAAGCATGGAAGCCGATGCTCTTGTCAATGCTTCTTGGCGCTCACGAGAGGATTCAACTTCTTGAGCAGCACATCGCGTCTCTTGAGGAACAGATTCTTGCGTCGGGTGAAGCTGATGATGAAAGCGATTGAAGGATGGATTTTGGATGTTCATCTTTGCTCTGCTCAACGTGAATTGATTGTATGGATTGTGACCGAAGAAGGTACTGTGGTCTCATTTCGCGAACCTTGGCACCCTGTTGTTCACGTGGCTGGTGATCCATCCGATCTTCGAAATTTGGCTGACTGGTTGTGGCAACCGGAACTTCGGATTCGCTACGGTTTGCAGGGTTACGCCTTTGAAATGAAACGCCCAGAATTGGGCTCTCAAGATATGGAACGTATGCTTGCTCTTACCCTTGATTCATGTGCAACATTACGCTCTCTCGCAGAACACATCGATGCACGAGGTGAGCATGTCCGGTTCACGCTTTATTCTGTTGATGTTCGAGCCGAACAACAGTATCTCACTTCCAAGCGATTGACCATTGGTTCTGCTGTATGCCTCTATCAAAACAAGTTGAGCCTCCTGGACAATGATGTTCATCGACGTGATTGGCGTTGTTGTCAGATTGAGATACATCTCAATGATGTTGGTCAAGGTCGAACATTATGTCGGCAGCCAACGCATGTTCGTGTCACTCCATGTGATACATCGGGCAACATGACCGGTTCTCAGGTGACATTTGGGTTGAATGTACCCGAACAGATTCAGCAATTGGAACGATGGTTTCGTGAATACGATCCCGATCTTGTGTTATCTGTGCGTGGTAATACCGAAGGGTTTCCACACTTGCTCTCGTATCTTGAGGCTAAACATGCAACCATCTGTCTTGGACGTAATCAAACACCGTTACGACAAGTTGGTCGAAGTCGAATTCTGTCATCCTATGGCCAAGTTTTGCGAAGCGACCCTCAATTTCCTCTTGAAGGTCGCATCCATATCGATCTCTCTTCCAGTTTCATGTTTCGAGAGGGTGGTCTCGATGGTTTGTATGAACTCGCTCAGGTTTCTGCTACGCGAATCAGTGATGCAGCGCGAAAGTCGCCGGGCTCGGTCATCAGTGCGATACAATACAGAGTTGCGATGGAGGATGGTGTACTTGTCCCGTGGAAAAAGACGCGTCCTGAGGACACCAAATCTGCATGGGATTTGTTGCAATCCGACCGAGGTGGACTCTATCTCGATAGTCGCCCTGGCGTCTATGCGAATGTGATTGAACTTGATTTCGCGAGTCTTTTTCCAAGCATTATTGCAACGCGCAACATCTCTCCAGAAACATTGAATTGCAGTTGTTGCCAACCAACTGAAAACACTGTACCACTCCCACTTCATCCCGATGAAGCCAAGAAACGGTTTCAATTTCAGAATCAGCAATGGAAATCAGCGAGTCTTGCGTTTCCTCAACGATGTTCAACGGCGTTTCAGGTTCCTGAATTGATGACCCATACGTGTGGCCGTCGGCATGGATTTCTCGGGCGTGTCGTTGCACCTCTCATTGAACGTCGCCGGCGTCTAAAGCAACAGATTGTTGTCAAAGGAGACGCAGCCGACCGCCAGCAAAACGCCCTCAAATGGCTCCTCGTCACCTGCTTTGGTTACACCGGTTATCGCAATGCTCGTTTTGGCCGTATTGAAGCGCATGAAGCCATTTGTGCTTGGGCACGTGAGCTCCTTTTGCAAACCATCGATTCTGCGCAAGAGCATGGGTGGGAAGTGTTGCACGCCATCGTTGATTCGATTTGGATTCGAGACCTCAAAGGGCGTACACACGAAGAACAACACCAATCCGCCATGAACCTGTCAAAACATGTCCACGAGATGACTGGAATTCCTCTTGAATATGAAGCAACGTACCGCTGCATTGCATTTCTTCCAAGCCGAATGCACAGCGGTGGTTCTCTTACCAAGTATTGGGCTTACGGGGAGAAGGGGATGAAGATTCGAGGCCTTGAATTACGCCAACATTCGACATGTCCATGGATTGCTCAATTGCAATCTCGGGCTCTTCAACTTCTTGCTGATTCGGATGATTTGGTCGATGGAATCCCGCATCATCGTGTTCAATGTCAAGTTCAACGTCTGCTGATCGATGAAGTGAAACGTCTTGAACAGCACCAACTGCTTCCAAAGGAGTTGCTCATCGCACAACGAATCTCAAGAAAGCCATCGCAGAATGGTGCGCAAACCGTTGCAATGTTGGCCTACCAGCGTTCAGAATCTCTTGGGTATCCGCTTGAATTGGCCTCAAAAGTCCGTTTTGTTGTTTGTGAAAAAGATCCTGCTAATCCCTTGCACCGCGTCGTTCTTGCACGGGAATGTGAGCAAATGGAACAGCCAATTCGACGCATCGATGTTGATCATTATCGGCGCCTGGCTGTACGTGCAATATGGTCGATTTTGGCTCCGTTCGGCTGGTCTGAAGATGAACTCCTCCAACCGTCGTTTATTCGCTTGAATCGGTGGATGTAAAGTCAGTCAATTGATGTTGTTCAGTTGTGATTTTCGGACGTTCAATCAGTATTTGATCCTCATTTGTCGTGTTTGTGAAACGAAGTACAGTCTTTCTTTGGCCGTCCCACTGACCCTTCAATCGCTGATTGAGGTAGGGTCTCATCGTATGCTTCAGTTGTTGATGCAGGGATGATTTGGTCTTCCCATCAAGAAGGACAATGGGGCAACGATGCCCCAATTTTTGAAGCGAATCCATACAGTGACGTAGAATGGAACGTGATTCAAATCGTTTGATTTGTTCGTCAAGAAACATCGTCAGCATACCATCGATGACAATCATTGATGCATGTGTTAATGCCGCTTCATGTTGCACTCTCGAAATGAGTGCGTGCAGTTGATGCAACGTGAAACCCCTTCCAATGTACAAACGCCGTAAACCATCTTCGATATGA
>JAPOIF010000002.1:29741-50952 GCA_029979085.1 Methanobacteriota archaeon
CAAGAAGCGTGATTCCAGTCGATGGGATCCGTAATTCATCACGTTGTCGTTGTGCTGGAAGCATTGTCTCACCAAGTATTGCCAATCACTGAAATCAAACCTCAGTGTTTTTGCAGAGGGTAATGGAAAAGTGAAGGATGAATTTCAAACACTGTCGCCAAGTGTATCCATGTGTGCGTGCAGAACGGATTCTCATCCATTGCGACCTTGATGCCTTTTTTGCATCGGTCGAGATTCTTCACCATGGGTTTCCTGAGGATGAACCACTGATCATTGGTTCAGATCCCATGCAAGGACGAGGACGTGGTATTGTGTCAACCTGCAACTATGCAGCGCGAAAGTATGGTGTTCGCTCTGCTATGCCAATTTCCGAAGCTTGGCGACGTTGTCCTGGGCATCCATTTGGCCCCGCTCGATTCATTCGAGGCACGCGATCGTTGTATTCCATGGCATCTCGTCGAGTGATGAAGATATTGCGCCACGATTCAGATAAGTTTGAACAGGCGAGTATCGATGAAGCGTATCTCGATGTGACAGAGTCTGTCGAACATGATTGGGATGAAGCGATGGCTCTTGCACGCAGACTCCAACGAATGATTTACGAAAAAGTCGGTCTGACCGCATCCTTTGGAATCGGGCCTACACGAATTATCGCCAAGATGTCTTCAGAAGTCAACAAACCGAATGGTATTCATCGAGTTCTACCGGATGAGATATCTGAATTTTTTGACCAACGTTCCGTCCGTGAAGTACCAGGAATTGGTCCAAAGACAGCCAACGTACTCGCAGAATGGGGAATTAATACCATGGATGAGGCGATGAATTTGGGCGAACTTGCACTTTCTCGCATGACATCACGTAGGTTTTCTTCCTGGTTGATTCGGGTGGTTGAAGGTTCAACATCAAGCGAAGTGAGTCCACTGAGATCTCGTCGTTCAATTGGGAAAGAACGAACGTTTTCCACGGATCAAAGTGACCACGAACATGTACTCGGCTTATTGGAGCAATTGACAGAGGGCGTCTTGGAGAAAGCTCGAGTAGAAGGTATTGCTGGTCGACTTGCAGAAGTCAAAATTCGTTACACTGGATTTGAAACGCATACTCATGGTCGTTCAATACCTGTTGCTATGGACGACACGGATGTTTTCTTGCGACAAGTACGTCGACTGTTTGCTGAAAACGTACATCAAGACGAGAAGATTCGTCTTATTGGTTTTCGACTTGGCCAACTCGAAGAATTGGATTCACGTCAGACGACGTTGAAATTTGACGAGGAATCAGAGTAACTTGTGCATCCGGGTTAACGTTCCACGGAAATCTTCCAAAACGTCTGGGATTTCAATACCCTCAATTTCTGCGTTGAGTGATAACCCATTCTCTTTCTTTGTCTTCCAAACTTCGCTGTTGAACGCTTCAATCTCAGATGTCTTGGAATTCAAATTTTCTTGAACAGGTGGAAGTTCTGGGAAGGCATCCACATCGACAGCGCTTTCACCGTAGAGGGTCATCGAGATATGGTGACAGAAAAATGGACAGACGGGACTGAATGCTGCGAGGAAGTGACGCAAGATGCTATGGATTGTCCAGGCAGCATGTTGATCTCCATCGTACAGTCTTGATTTTGCCATTTCAAGCCAATGCGATGGCAAAATACCAGTTCCAAACGTTTTGAGCGCTTGTGTTGCAGTGTAGATGTCAAGGTTTGTCCATGCATCCTCGACCGTTTTCATCATGGATGCAAATTCTGATTGAATCCATTGATCTTCAATTGGATATGGAGTTGTTGGTTCTTGTTCAGGGGCATCAAATTGACTCGCAAAGCGGGCAACGTTGAAAATTTTCGTCAGGACTCCAAAGTACTTCGATTCAATTTCTTCAGGGTTAATGTGGAAATCATCCCCAACTTGTGCCTCACATGCTTTCCATAAGCGGAAACATTCACTTCCAATCTTGTTCGCTTTGAGACTAACAGAACCATCAGGACCTCGCACCTTCCATGAACCGGTTCGGCCACCTGCACCGCATTCCAAGACGCTGTCAGCATCGATACCATTGCCGAGTGACTTTGACATTTTTCGACCCCATGGATCCATTCCTAATCCATCGATCCAAACGTGCTTGAAACCAGGCTGTTCCAATAAAAGTGCAGACTTGAGGAGCGTGTAGTAAAGCCACGTTCGCACAATTTCCTTTCCTTGAGGACGCAGTGCAGTTGGGAAGGCTTTCTCAAACACATCAGGTTGATTGAGATAGCCACTGACAAAGAGATTGGAGTTTGAGGAGTCCATCCATGTATCGAACACCTTTTCTTCACCACGAATTTCTCCAAGGCTGCTTGAAAGATCCGTGAAGGATCCTACATCTTCACGAGTGTCCCGTCGAAGAACTCGTGACCCTTCTGGAGGAGCATCTTTCCATGGTTGAACATACTGGCCGGATGGTGGAACGATGATGAATTCCTCATCTTCAGAATACCAAATTGGAATTTCTGTGTGATACCATCTGCGTCGTGAAATTGGCCAATCAATACTGATGTTTTCCATCCAATCCAATAGGAATTGACGGTTCCTTGGGGGATGAAATTCAATGTCCTCAATCAACTCAAGCATCTTGTCTTGGATATGGGTTTGACGTACATACCACTCTTTGAGGAGAATGATTTCAACAGGATTCTTCCCTCGTTCAGATACTGGAACTTCTTGTTGACGCTCTTCGATTGAGACGATGTTGCCGTCGCTTTCCAACATCTCAATCGCTTTGGCTCGGGCATCGAGAACAGCCATGCCCTCAAGAGGTCCTGCAATCGAGGTCATACATCCGTTCAAATCAATGGCTTGGAATGGGGTAAGGCCGAGTTCTCTGAAGACTGCAACGTCGTTTTGATCACCAAAAGAACACACCATCAAAATACCGCTACCAAATTCTGATTTGACGGAAGGATGGGTTTGAATTTCGACCGATTGTTCACGTCCATGAACCGGCATGGGAAGGATGGCCTTCTTGCCTACGAGATGTTGGTATCGTTTGTCGTCTGGATGAACGACAACCACGCCGCAAGCGCAGATTAATTCTGGCCGGGTGGTCGAAATGACAAGTTCTTCTCCATCCTCGGTGTTCCAACGCACATCAACAAGTTTGGTCATTCGTCCAATTCGTTCGACCTCAGCATCTGCAATGGTTGTCCCTTCGACAGGATCGTAGATGTTTGGCCGTAGATCCTCAACAATGTCGCCTTTCTTGAACAACTCGATGAAAATGGATTGTGTGACAGAACGATAATCGGGCGCATCCGTGAGGTATTCAGCTGCAAAATCGCAGGATAATCCTACTCGAGCAGCTGTCTTCCGCATTGCTTGCGTGAAGGTTTCAATTGTATCACGGCAGAGATTGAGAAATTCTTCCCGCTCGTAAGTCTTCATCTTCCTCTTCGTATTCTTCTCAACAGTAAATTCGATGTTGATACCATTTCGATCGACACCCCAAGGGAAGTAAACTTCCTTGCCCAACAAACGTTGGGAACGAGCGAGTACATCAATCATTGAATATTGTGCTACTGCACCAATATGCCATGTTCCCGATGGGTATGGTGGTGGTGTATCGATGACAAAAATTGGCTTGCCGCTGTCAGGTTTGAATCCATATCGATGTTGATATGAAGCTTCATCAGCATAGTGTTCTTCTTGGATTTTCTTTTCAAGGTCGATTGACCATCGTTTTTCTGGAAGTCGAGGCGTTGCCATGCTAAACACCGGCCCTGCCCCCTGTGAACGGGGGGGTCCGACTCGCCCTGTGTTCTTGTCTTTTTGAACGGTTCCCTCACAACGAGACAGCAATACTTTCAATGAAGGACACAAGGGCGTGTTGGGTTCACGTATGTCCGATGACGTCGAAGAAATGCCATCCTCTTCAGATGAGGGTGATGTTGGACGCATTCAGGCCATCGCTGAATACAGTAAAGAACGTGTTCGCGTTGCATCTGTTGACATTTCTGCCAGAGTTCGAGACTTCGATGCTCGTAAGGCTGTTGATGCAGTCCTTGATGCCCCAAAACGGTTGAAGCGAGAATGGCAAAAAACTGGTGCAACAGGAGCCATCACTCGCTTCCCTATCGCAACTGTTGCTCTCTTCCTGATGATCACATTGTATTTCGTCACCACTTCGGGTTTCCTCGATGATACGCAGTTTGATGATGATCCAAACGAACCTGCCTTGAATGTCAACGGAGACATGGAAGTTTACCTGCCAGATGGTAGCGAGGTCAAGGAATTGATTGGAATGGTTGAAGAGGATTGGACGACCAATGTCATGGTTATCTACATCGAATCCGATAAAAACAACATTACGGACCAGCGCATTCTTCAGGAAATTAGCTATGTTGAGAAAAGCATCAACCCATACGTTTCGGACAACGAAAGTGATGATGTCATTTACATTCTATCCATTTCGACGGTCTTGAAAGAAATCAATTCCAGCCTTCCACGTGTACGAGATGCGTTCATCACTGAACTTGGACGTCAATGTCCATCGTTCCAAGAAGTCTGCGAGAATTTTGCTGCCAACGTGAACTCAGCGCTGTCTGCTGGTGATGAACAGTTCGCTGGCGGGTACGAAATACCCTCTCAGACAACCATCGATCTGATTATTGGTGAAATGTACGAAAACGATGGATCACCTACACCTGGACTGGACAAGTTAGCGAGAAACACGAATGCGTGCAGCGGACAGCCCAATGAAGAAGGCGCTGATGATAACGGGTGTTTCGATGGTGAAGACTTCAAACTCGATCGTGCAATTATGGCTGTTGCTGTTGTTGATACAATCGAGGCAAAGGACATCATCAAAGCAACACAAGAGCGTTTGGACAACATCTCTGTTGAACAACGCCCTTGTGAATTCGACCAGAACGGTAACCCTGCCAGCGCCGATCGTTGTACATGGGATGACCTTGGGCTGAAAATGACACTGACTGGCCCGGTTCCAATTACGAATTCTGTAACTGAGTTTTCCTTCCGCTTGTTTTGGGAAATCTTCCCGATGGCGGTTGTTCTTGTCGCCATTGGTTTATTCGTATTCCACTCCGATTTACTTCAAGCAGGGATTTCAGGTATCCGCCCTATCCAAGGAATCAAAGTTGTGATCATTGCCGGACTTCCAACTCTCTGTGCAGTCTTTTGGACACTTGGAATCATTGGTGCTACAAACTATGAAGTGACAATGACGGTCATTATCGTTGGGCCAATTCTTCTCGCACTGGGTGTATCGTACGGTTTGCACATTACCAACCGTTATGCAGAAGAGGAAGGTAGTCGAACCGAAAAGATGCAAGCATCGATGAAATCAACAGGTCGGGCGGTCTTCCTGTCAGCGATAACGACTGTTATTGGATTTATTTCATTGATTTTCACACCTATGGCACCGATTAAGACCGTCGGTATTGCACTCTCTGGTGGAATCGTTATTGTTTACATTTTGACGATGTTTATGGTTCCCAACCTGACGTTAATTCTCGATTTACGGAAACCCAAGCACCCTCCACTCAAAGTCTTCGATGCTGCAGTTGATGTTCCAGTCAAACGGAACACAAGCGTCATTGCATTCTTCCTCATCCTTGTTCTTGTCTCGGCAACCATAGGTCAATCCAATGTTGAAGAGAACATTGACCTATTGGGTATGGCACCTGAAGGTGAACAACCTGTCATCAAGATGAAACAATACAGTAAAGAATTCAATGCAGGTCAAATCGGAATGGTTCTCGTTCATGCAAACGTTTCAGGCGATGTAACGGACAACGATCCGACCAACGATGATCCGGCTCAAAATCTGAAGATTATCGATGGGCTGGAACGCAATCTGAATACAGTTGAAAACGCTTCAGCCGTGTCGGTTGTGTTCTTGATGAAAGCCACAGGACTTGCTCCAACCCTATCAGGCCAACCGATTCTCGCACAGATTCAGGAACTACCTGGATACGAATTGTTACCAGAGGACGTTCGAAACACGTTCGAAGTCTTGCTCGATACTGAAGTTACACAGGGTGCTACGTTCTGGGATTTATTGACCACTCCAGAAGAGTTTGGATTGCCAGGATCAACGCAGAGCCAAATTTTCTTGCTGGATGTGTTTTACTCATCCCTCACCAAGGAGATGCGTGAAATTTTCATTAACTCCGATTACGATCGAACCTTGATTTACATCGATATGCCATTTATTCCAGTTGCCGACACTGCCGTGGCTGTTGACCAAATCAACGAATATTCTGAAGGATTCCAAGGAACTCACCAAGAACGAGCAGAAAAATTGACAGGGGTCGCAGCAACTGCAATCGAGGTCAACAAACTGATTGTTGATTCCCAATGGACATCGCTTGGATTCGCAATTGTTCTCACATTGATTGTTTTGGCCGTAGTGTTCAGAGATATTCGGTATTCGCTTCTCACGACATCACCTGTTATTGCTACGGTTGCACTTCAATGGCTTGTCATGTGGCAAATGGACGTACCGTTATCGCTGGTTACGGTCATGATTGGTTCGATTCTTGTTGGCGTTGGTGTTGACTTCTCAATTCACATTGCCAATCGTATTCGTGAGTTGGGCGGTGGAATCGAAGCCATTCGCTCAGCTGCTGTTGGAACTGGAATGTCGCTCTTTGAAGCAGCCGTTGTAACTTCGTTAGGCATGTTCACCGCATACCAAATTCCAATTCCCGAAATCAAACCGTTCGTGACAGTTATTCTCATCTTGCTATGGGTTGCAGCAGCGAGTGCCCTGCTTCTCTTGCCTGCCATTTTCATAACGTTGGAAAAATTAGGCATAGGCGTTGTCGGAGGCCCTTCAGCCATGTCCAGACGGTTAGGTCTTGGAAAAATGAAAGCCGATCACCCCGACGTGCTTGAAGCCGTTCTTGTGGTTGATTCGAAGAATAAAGAGGCGTGGTGAAGCCAAGCAAAGGGATAAGACCTGTATCTCCATCAAAGAGCATGGTCAAGTATTGGCTGATGAAATCGGAACTCGATGTCTACCCTTATTCACAACTTGTCGCAGATGGAAAGACCCACTGGGACGGTGTACGCAACTATCAAGCGCGAAACATGATGCGCGATGAAATGAACGTTGGTGACTTGATTCTCTATTATCACTCGAACTGTAAACCACCGCATGTTGCAGGTATTGCAAGGGTATGCAAGGAAGGGTATGGTGATTTTACTTCGTGGGATACGGCATCGAAGTACTTTGATGAAAAATCAACACCGGACAATCCACGTTGGTTCATGGTTGATATCGAGCCGGTATGTGAACTCAAGACAATTGTTGGATTGGATGCAGTACGCGAAGAGGAAGCACTTGCTGATATGTTGTTGATTCGAAGGGGTCAGCGACTCTCGATTCAACCTGTACAAGAAAACGAATTTCAACACATATGCACGATGGGTGGCATTGATTTTTCCGACCTCAATTGATGTGATTTCATGCACCATATATCTGCAACAAAACGAGCACTCAACATTGAGTATGCGATTCGGGATGTTGTTGTTCCTGCCACTGAGTTGGAAGCGCAAGGCCATACCATCATCAAACTCAACATTGGCGATCCAATTGCATACCCTGGTTTACCCACTCCATCGCATATGGTTGAAGCGTTTTCACAGGCGTTAGCCGATGGTCGCAACGGTTACTCACCTTCCTATGGCTTACCAGAACTTCGAGAAGCTATTGCCAACGATGAGAGGGACAAGGGTTGGCTTGCATCGGCTGATGATGTTTACGTCTGTCATGGTGTAACCGAAGCACTTCAAGTTCTTTTTCAAGCAACATTGGAAGAGGGCAATCAAGTCCTTGCACCTGGTCCGCATTACCCTCCATACATGGCTTATCCCCAAATGTATGGGGCTGAAACTATCGAATACAGACTCGACTCTGGCGATGGATGGTCACTCGATTTCGATGATATTGAAGCAAAGATGAATGAAGAGGTTCGTCTCTTCGTCTTGATCAATCCAAACAATCCAACAGGTGCTGTTGTTGGTCAGGACGATATTGACAAGTTGCTGGAGATTCTTCAGCGATGGCCGAAGTGCATTCTTGTTGCAGACGAAATTTATGATGGTCTTGATTTCTCCAACAATCAAGTTAGTGCTGCAAGCCGAACCAATTCGACACCGGTCGTCGTCTTGAACGGAGTATCCAAAGTCTACTACGCTCCAGGTTGGAGAATTGGCTACATGGCTATCCATGACCCAACCTCCGTTCTTGGCTCAGTTCGAGATGGAATTGAACGAATTCTACGTTCTCGTCTATGCGCTTCAACCCCCGCACAACTCGGTTTTTTGGCAGGCTTGCAACAAGATCGTTCGTGGATGAAACAATACTCGGATACGGTCAAGGAACGCAGAGATGTATGCCTCAGTCGAATCGCAGAAATTGAAGGCCTTGAGGTCGAAGCACCCGAAGGGGCATTCTACATGTTTGTTCGACTTACAGACGAGCGTTGGAAGAACAACGACAAGCAATTTGTTTTGCAACTGCTCCACGAAGAACACGTCTTACTGGTTCATGGTTCCGGCTTTAGCAGAGAAAAAGGAAAAGGACACGTAAGGCTTGTTTTCTTGCCTGACGTTGCGACGCTTAACACTGCATTTGATCGCATCGATGCCTTCCTCCAAAGACACAGAAACGCATGATGTATGTTGGCGAAGATTTCATGATGCATTATATCGGCCTTTGATACATGCGGAAGTTGTTCATGGGCGGTGTCCTTGCCGCAACCATCCTCCTTCCCAATGTCTCCGCAGCCTCGATCGCCAAACCAACTGAGTTTGACGTCATCTACCTCTACCCACTTTTGCTTGCGTTGTTTGTGGCAGCAATGTTGTGGAAATTTTTCGTCCCACGTCAGTTGTCAGCACTCCAAGTCGCCTTTGAGATTGATGACAACTTGTACGAAGTTCACCGTCTAACTCGTACAATCGAGGATGCTCGTGAGATTTTGCAGCAAGGTCGTGTCGCCTTCGGTGTAGGACTTTACATGATGGGAATGCTTGGGGTTCTTCTTCTCATCTCAGAACTTCTTTTCCAACCACAGACATACTTCGAACCCAATTTATGGATCATTGGTCTCTTCGTATTAATTCCGATTTTGATTTCGCCATGGGAGACCATGAATGCTCAACTTGCTGGTAAAGGTGATACACGCATTGGAGCAACAACAATCGGTACAGGAATTCGTCGAATTCTCACCCTTTCCATCCTCGTTGCTGCAACGGTTGTCACGCTCGTTTATGGAATGAATCAAAACGGTGGAAAAATTACACCAGTTTGGCTTGCTGTAACCATGCTGGTGTTTATGGCACCAACCATTCTCGCATATGGACGAATCATGGGTGCTTCATGGAACATGCTGTTGGTCAACAAGTGGAGAACTGCGAATGGAAGGAGAAATCCAATCGATCCAGACAAACCTTCCTTCGTCAATCGCCTCTTCTCTTTGCTCCTCGTCTTGTTCCTTATCACAATGCCAGTGACCGCACTCAATGGTATTGTCACCGTCTTTCACGTTCTTTACAATCGACCAGATAATGGTGAAGACATCTTGAATTTCGGAGGCATCATCGGGCATTCTATTTACGAACGAATTGATTTGATTTCCGAATTTTTGTTTCATTGGGAATTCATTAAATCAATGCCACAATTTTTGTCCTTTTATCTCTCGCTTAACATCGCCATTGTCGGTCTTGCCTTTATTTTTGAACTCACACGCAACTTGATTCTTGGAGGGCAAACCTTTGGTGGGATGTTTGGTGTTACCCTCGATACACCTCGAGAAATTCGAACCGAAGAGGCTGCTCAAGGTCGTCAAATTGCCTTCGCATTCGCTGGATTTTCGGGTTATACCGTTCTCCTCTTAATCCTGGTTTGCTACAAGGAATTCGGTGACTTGATGCCATTTACCTCAAATCTCGAAAATCAGGGATTCAATGAGGAAATGCGGTTGCTTGCTACTTGGATGTTTATTGCTGTTGGTAATGCTGTTTTCCTCTTTACGTGGCTTTTGTCCATCGCCAGACTTTCACCATTACGACAGATTCGATTTGATTTGGATCCTGAAGAGCGTCGAGAAGGAGCGGTCATGCTCGCAGGTGGCGATTGGATGCGTGAATACATCGATAACGCTGCACTCCAGGAGGACTTGGATGGATTGATTCGATTTCAAAAGCAATCCATCGAGGGTGACCAATCACTTGTCCGTCATGAAAAAGCTCGTGCAAAAATGTGGGTTTGTGCAATACGTGGTCTATGGCCAAAGGCCATTGAAGAGGCCAAAAAGGTACTCGCTCAATCAGGCGGTGATGATGACGAAGCCAGAATGTTGATCGCAACAGGTTACATCGCAACTCGGCGTTTGGACGCAGCCCGTGGCGCCCTCCGTGGCCTTCAACAGCCAGAAGGATACGATGAGCCCGAACTTCTTGCATTCATATGCGAATGGCTCGACCCTTGGCATGGCACGGTTGACGAAGACGACTTGTGGGATTGGGAGAACAATTCAACAATTGATCATCTGAATGAAAAGATGCGAATGCTTCGATATTGGGCGCCTTCGTATTCCAAAGAAGCAACGCAACATGAAGATCGCATTTCCCTCATTTCGGCTATTTCCAACGTGGCAACATTGCGTATGCAGAGGAAGCACGAAGAGGCTTTGGAATTGGCTTTGGATACAGTCAAGCAAGATCCTCTCGGTGTACGTCCTCGCATTGCAGCAGCATTGTGTCTCCTCGATCGAGGCGACTGGCACCAAGCCCTTTCCATCTACAAGGAACTACGCGAAAGCGATGTCAATGATCCTCGTGTTAAGGCACTTTCAGTAATTCTTGGACATGAAGCAGACGCTGAAGATATCGAAGTTTCTCTCGTATTGGAAAAAGGCAAGTCTCTGCGTAGGTGGTTGGATGATGCACCGGTCAACCCTGTCGCCGGATTGGCAACAAAGGGCGGCATTGATGAAGCCATCAATGCGAATGTCATGATTGTCAGTCATGAAGCTGTTCGTAGAGGAATGACGCCAAGGTATTCGATCTCTATGGTTCAAAAAATTGTACAGTTCTTCCTGCTTCCGATGATTTACATTGTTACAGGAATTGGTTTGGATTCTGTTTATGGCCCTGTTGAGGGAGCTGTCGCAGCTGGTACACTATTTGTGTTGCAAATTGGTTTATACCGATTTAATCGACAGCAACGAAAACAGATCAAGCACAGAGATCAACGTTCGTTGGTTGAATATGCAAAAATGATGAAGCGGTCAAAGGTCAAACCAAGCCGAGATAACATTCCAGTGGGAACCCATCTTCTCTTGTCTGGAATTCTCGTAACGGTGAATGGTGTGGTTTTGGATATTGGCCTGCCAGGATGGCTTACAGAGCGCTTGCCAAAAGATTCAGACAAGACTATTCGTTCAAGGTTGAAGCGGAATGCGATGTCGATTTCAAAGAATCGTCCCGGAAAACTTTCGATCCTCTCCTCAGGCTGGTGGTTAAAACGACCAAAAGAAGAAGATTCAGATACGCCAGCATTGGAGCGACTTGTTGGACCCGTTGCGTACCGTGGACGTCAAACGATGGTTCAAAGAAAGACAACGAGTTTGAATCGTTCAACAAGTATCGGGCCGAGTCGTACACGTGTTTCTGATATGAACCTCTCAAACAGAAATGTTCCAACGCACACAATTGCAAGTGAGCGTTCCACATACTCAGGGCCTCGCCGACCAGGTAAGCGTTGAAGGGAGCAGGTTCATTCACAGAATTGATGAACCTCTTGGACTTGGTTCAAGCATGACAAATCTCTCTCCTCGAGAATCGGTCGATGCTGTACTTGCAGCATCTGCAGAAAGTACGCGACTTTACGGGCATGGTTTAGGGATGATTGCCTCTGAAAATATTATTTCACCAAACGTCAAACGAGCCATCAATTCAGATCTTCATGGAAGGTATGCTGAAGGCTTGCCAGGAAAGCGTTATTACCAGGGTTGTGATGATTTTGATACCATTGAAAGTATAGGTATCGGTCTTGCTAAGAAGGTATTTCAAGCCAATTTTGCAAACATACAATCGACATCAGGGACGGTTTCAAACATTGGAGCATTGAAGGCTCTTGCAAAACCAGGCGATTCGATCACAGCTGTCTCAACAGCAGATGGTGGACACATCTCGCACGCTCGCATGGGTGCGGTTGGTCTCCGTGATTTGAATGTCTCAACGTATCCATGGGACGAAGACCGTATGGAACCAGACGTCGATGCATCCTGCGCTCTCATCCGTGAGTTGAAACCAAAAATCACTCTCGTTGGTCAATCTGTTTTCTTGTTTCCAACGCCCCTTAAGGAGATGGCTGATGCCGCCCATGAAGTCGATTCCACGGTTATGTACGATGGGGCGCATGTACTCGGTCTCATTGCGGGTGGTGTTTTCCAAGACCCGCTGCGCGAAGGTGCGGATGTGATGACTGGTTCATCACACAAAACATTCCCAGGCCCACAAGGTGGATTTTTGCTATCGTCAAGCGAGGATGAAACATTCCATCGACGTCTTAACAACGCCATGTTCCCAGGCGTCTGCTCTTCCTATCACCTCCACCACGTTGCTGGAAAAGTCGTTGCACTTGCAGAATTCGAGGCGTTTGGCAAGGCCTATGTTACGGATATTGTCAGGAACGCAAAGGTCTTCGCTGAATCACTTGCAGCAGAAGGCTTTGATGTTCTGGCTGAATCACGAGGATACACGGCCTCGCATCAGGTTTTGACTCGTCATGGAGGTATTGATTCAGGAGCAGGAGCTGTCGCTGCACAAAAACTCGAAGATGCTGGAATCATCACCAACATGAACATGCTTCCTGGAGACACCAAGGCCATGAATCCATCAGGTCTACGCTTGGGGGTACAAGAATTAACTCGAGTTGGTATGGGCATCAACGAAATGGCCGAAGTCGCATCACTCTATGCACGTGTCCTCCTTCATGACGAAGATCCACGACGTGTTCGCGAAGATGTTCAACAATTGAAATCTGATTTTCAACACGTACAGTACTGCTTTGACTCCGAAACGATACCTGCGTATGAAGGGATGTGAAGTCCATCATAACGGATTTCCGTCTAGAATCAATTCGAGAAAAAGGCATCTTTCGTCAAGATGTGTTTGGAGAAATTATCATTTGGAAACAACATGAATTCCATACGTGGTGGAATTTGTTTGAATCACGAATGGAACATCCGCTGAGCCGCACATTCATCAATGCATTTGTTGATGGATTCGAATTGAAGAAAACCATTAAGGATGTTCGCGGTCTCTTTCGCAAGAAGAAACTTCGACATGAAATTGAACGAATCTCTTCCCTTCTTGGTTGGGGGCAGGTACAACTCGAACAAAAGAAAATCCTTCACAGCGCTCATCCACTGCTATCAGTCGCACTCGGTCACTATTCCCTCGAATTGTATCATCAGCAACGGTACAAAATACGATGGACGGAACCACGTTCACAACTCGTTCAAATCGAGACAGAATCAAGTCCACAGATTTCATCGCCACAATCGCATGCAAAGTTGCCATGGACTGGTAAGAGAATTGCCTCAGCGTTTGATCAATCTTCACTTGAAATCACAACCCAACAAATGAACGAACTTCGACTCGAAGGCGAGCGAGTGGTATTGATTCCTCTTGCTCCGTTGGAACGTTTCTTCTCCGGATGTTTGCCATATGCTCCCGACAAAAAAGGTGATTGGTTCAACAATCAATCAACTGGTTTGAATGCATACGAGAATCTTTTGAAGATCATTATTCGTACAACAGCAGAAATGTTCCTTTCCAGCGAACAACCCGTCTATATCATCGATCAATCAAGTTGGGATGCTTACATCGAGCACTGCCTTCGAGAACGGGGTTGGGGTTCGATCGAAACGAGGAAGTACAATCCTTCAACATTCGAATTTGAATTCTCCATGCTGATGATGAGCCATTTCCCATTGACATTGGGGGTAGTTGTGGGAATGTGGGAACGTGCACATGGCCGCTCGAGCCAAATCTCAGTTCGAGAAGAGAATGATATTTTCTTCGTCAAAATCCAATCTTTACTTGAATATCAAAATCAATGATTGGCTACGAAATTCACGCTACTGATTTGCGCAAATAAGGTCAAGGTTCATAACCGAACCACGTCGTCGTTGGGATAGTCAAGACGCGGAGGCTACATCCTATGTCACTCAATCACAACCAAATGGCGTATGCTGCAATCATTTCAACACTGATTTTCGGATCCCTTTTCGTGGGTATTAGTGGGTTCTACCAAACCTCTTCAGGAGTTGGAGATTTCGACAGTGCTGCTGAAGAAAACATTAATCCCGACATCGAAATTACATCCGGTGAAGCGATTGATACGGATGGAGATGGGTTGCCAGATGTTCTCGAGGAATCGCAATACGGTACACTCAAAGACGATCCTGATACCGACAACGATGGGATGAGCGATGGTTGGGAAGTCGCTCACGGTCTCAATCCACTTGACAGTGGTGAAGCCGAAGAAGCAGAAGAAGAATCAGGTTCAACAAACACAGCAGACGATGCTGAAGTTAGCAATGAGAGCGATTCGTGGCCAGACCCAACCCAAGGGAAGTACGGTGACCCTGACAACGACGGTCTCACGAACGAACAAGAGGCTGAGTTGGGAACCGATCCACAACGTGCAGACACGGACAACGATGGTCTCAACGACCGCTGGGAATCCATTTACACAATGAACGTCTCCTCGCCAGATGGTACGGTGACGCTCTTTAATCCACTCTCGGGCAACTGGGATTGTACGCTTCTCAACGGTCCTCTCGAACAAACACTCGCCGATCTTCTTGAAGGGTTTGAGGGGGCACCAACTTGGGAAGAATTGGAAAACCCGCTCGGAAAACACTCATGCGATCAAGTCTTGGACTTCGACGACGATGGTCTGCTCAACTTCCAAGAGGAAGCTTACGGAACCAATCCTGCAGCAAAGGACTCTGACAACGACATGCTCCCGGACATTCTTGAAGTCAACAATGCGAACATGCTCCTTGATTTTCAGTTGGGCTCCAATTGTGGCGAACCAGTCATCACTCCGCCATCGCAACGCCTTCCTACGACTGCTCCATTTGCAGATGAAGTTAGCGCCTCGTGGTTCCTTTCGGACATGGACGGTGATGGATACCTCAACGGTCCAAGTGATTGGGATACCGATGGCGATGGAATGCCTGACGGATTTGAGTACTGTTTCTCTTTCAAAGAGAACCACCCACTCGGCGTTGGTAATCCACAGAAGGCACTTGCTGAACTCTTGAGCCCATCCAATGCATCCGATGGATACAACGATTGGGATGAAGATGGATTGAACAACCTCGAGGAGTATCAAGTTGCACTCAAATTTGGCCTCACGAATGGCCTTCCTTCTTTTACCTCTCCATGGACTGAAGATACAGACCAAGATGGAATGCCTGATGGTTGGGAAGCAACCCAATACAACAGGACGACACTCGAATACCCTCTCAATCCTCGTAACGCAAGCAATGCGAACGACGACATTGATTTCGATGGTTGGGATTCTGATGGTGACGGAGATGTCCTCTTCGATGAACTTGAACTTGCGACAACAGTCGTTGATGTGTACGTTACGAAGGGCGATTACGTTACAGCAAATTCCACCGTTGCTCGAGGGCAGTACACACTTGGTGGTGGAAACAAGCAAACCGTCTATCTTGTGGCTCCAGTCGACGGCTACGTCTACCACATCAACGTTGCCCCAGGAGACCAAGTCGAATCGAGGTTGTTTGTTTGGATGAACATTGTTGAGGAATCAGAACGTTTCACGAATCTCATGGAGTACCAAGCTCGATTGGATGAGAATGGAAATGCGGTTGGCCGGTCAACAGACCCAACACACGGTGATACAGATCTCGATGGCCTTCTTGATGGTATTGAAGTCGGCGGTTGGGAAATTCTCGTTGTCAATCGTGGCGTTCAATTGACATGGGTTGTCTCAGATCCAGGCCTTGCCGACACGGATTCAGATGGTCTTTCCGACTTTGTGGAATTCTCTTCGACTTGTGATGGCCAAGGCTCTAACGCATCCAATGTTGATACCGACGGCGATGGAGAAAGCGATCAACAAGAAGTTATGCTTGGATACATCTTCAACGGCGAACAATATTTCACATCAGCCTGTATGTTTGATACCGATAACGATGGTCTCGAAGATGGAGAGGAAGTCATCGCAGGTGCTGACAACTTTGTCACACACGCAAACAACTCCGATACAGACAACGATGGACTCATTGATGGTAACGAGATTTTGTTTATTCCTCGTCCGTTCCAGCATGAAACCAATCCATTGATCAACGACACTGATGCAGATGGAATGCTCGATGGTTGGGAAATGCAAGTGAAGTCAACAGAAGACAACACCAATTCGCATTCGCTTTGGGTTGCTATTTCGACTTGGGATCGACCGGGATGCACAGAGAGTACCAGCAACAGTTGCCTGATGGAACCTGGCGGTTATGTTTGGATTAATTGGCTTGGTGGTTTTGAGTTGCAAAAGAAGTACGCAGTTCATGAGATGAATCTCTCTGGATTTGATATGCCTGGCAACCCACTCTGCGATGGTTGTAAAGGCCGTTGGGCACTTGATCCATCACTTAACTCCCTCAAAGATGACACCTACGATATTGACAACGATACACTGCCGAATGGCGCAGAATCACCATCGAATTGGAACACCAACCCTGTCGATGATGACACCGATGGCGACAAGTTGCCTGACGGTTGGGAAGTCCAGTATTCTTACGAAGCCATCAACAACAATCTTGTCGATAATGCAACAATCAATGCATATGGAGCACGTGGTGTTATGGATCCATCAATGGCCGACAGTGACCTCGATGGAATCAACGATGGCGAAGAAGACCCAGATATGGATGGACTCAACCGAACGGGTCTCATCAAGAAATACTGTCCAGGATACAATGATTCAACCAATGCTGAATGCAACATCGACCCAGATACGCCGGACGGTATGAAGTTCTACAACAATCTTGAGAATTACACCAACTATGAGGAATTGCAAAACGGAACCAATCCAGTAAGCAACGATACAGACGGTGATGCATGGGAGGATGGCCCAGAAGTCTACTACATGGACCACGATGACGATGGTATGGCAACTGGATGGGAATACCACTTCGAATTCGATCCGTTCGATGGCGCAGACCGTTTGGTTGACAGCGATGGTGATGGTCACACAAATTATTGTGAGTTCAAGTGGGATACAAACCCAAGAAACCCTGTTAGTTTCCCTGGACAAGGTGAGTTGTGCGATCCATTTGAAGGTCAGTAAGTATGTCGTGTAAGACCAATACAGCTCTTTTGCTCGTATTGTGTTTGATGATGAATGTATTCGCAATACCGTCTCACGGTGATGAAATAGAAACCTCTCCTACGATTTCCTTCGACCAAGGTGATGGTTTTCACACAGATTCCATTCTAAATCTTTCAGGTAATTCTTCCGTTCCACTCACATCCATTGAAATCGTACTTTGGAACATATCAACACCAGATCAATGGAGTCTTATCACATCCAATCCCTTCCTTGATTCGGTTGTACCATACACGGATGTCGATACCGATTCAACGATGTGGGCTTGGGAACATTCATTGGATACAATCTCAATCGATTGTACCTGCTATGTTGAGATTTCATTGTTGGATCAAACAGACCTCATATCATTTGGTATAGTGGTCTATTTAGGTGATGAGAGGCATCGTCCAGTCTTACAACATGCTCCAGAAAGCGCAAATTTTCACTCAGCACAAATATTCAATGACCAAATTATTGACTTGACCTATGATTACCTCTTACCTCCATCACAGAGCGAATCAACCTCTTTTGAAGGAACCATCCTGACAAATGTTCGAATTTGTCCTGCACCATATGGAATTTGTGTGGAAAATTACGAATCAATTCTTGCCTCAAATACATCGTTCACAAGTACATTCGATTTGGAAATTGATTCAAATATGGAATCTCTATCTGACGGATTTTACATCCTACAAGTGCAAATCCAAGATGTCTACCTTACGTTGTCCAACAACATTACACAATTTATTACCCTTGATCGAACCGAACCAAACGTCCATCTCTCCGCTGTTAACCAAGTCAACGAGGCACAATCAATTGTCGTTGATATCAATGTTGACGATGGATATGTTGGTTCGAGTTATTCCATTACTTGGAGCATTACTGAGCCCGATGGCAATCCGCGAGCGGTCTTGAGTTCTGAAATTCTGAATGACAGTCGATTGGAATTTGAACCTACGAAGTCAGGAGACTACAGAGTCAATGCTCTCGTGCGTGATTTGGGTGGACACTTGATTATTGTTTATCACAATGTTTCCGTCGTCAATCTCCCTCCTACTGCCCAAGTTCGGTTCGATGGATTCCTTGTTCAGGATGGATCAACAGTTACGGTACCATCCTCGCGAGATTGGATTTTCAGTGCAAATACATCCTCGGATACAAGCAATGATCAAAGCATGCTCGATTTCTACTGGTTTGTTGATGGAAAAACCCTCTTGAGTGGTAAATCGTTCCTTTCTTCATCTGATATTCAAAGTTCAAATTTCAAACAAATACGCGTACAAGTCGTTGATGATGATGGTGAATTTGATGAAATCACATTTGATGTCACTCAACAACGTGAAGAAACCCAAGACAATTCATCCAACTCTATTCTCGCATCAACCGTTTCAATTTTATTCATTCTCGCTGTAGGTGTTGTGGTTTACTTGCGTCAACGAAAGCAATCTGATTCCACTACTGGTTTTGCTAAATGGACTGAACGAGGCGAAGAGCCAAAGAATTGATTAAAGAACTGTGATGGTTGGATTGATACAATGAGCACGATGTTTGATGCCGCATTCAAGGCTTTACCGAATAAGCCTCTACCAATTTCCAAGGAGTTGTATCGTCAGCGTCAGCAACGTTTGCTCTCTCAATTTGATGAACGTGATCTTGTCATTATTTCATCCCTCCCTGAGGCAACGCGCAGCAACGACGTTCACTATCCGTATCGTTCGTCGAGTGACATGATTTACATGTGTGGCTGGACGGATCCAGAAGCCACTTTGATGTTTTACAACGAAGATAATCAGTGGATATCACATCTGTTTGTACAACCAAAAGATACCCTAATGGAAATCTGGGAAGGAAGGCGACCCGGTGTCGAGGGTGCTCTTGAACAATGGGCAATTGATCGTGCCGATTCTTCCGTGGAAGTGTATCACCATCTTGAGCGTCTGCTGGAATCATCTGTTCGAGTACATGTGCGTACCGGAATTGATTCCCGTATTGATGAACTTGTTATAGCTGCAGTTGAGAAACGAGACCGGAAGAGGCAACACTTTGGAACAGGTCCGATCAGTGTCGAAGACCCAAGTCGTCGAATTGCTGAGATGCGTTTGCGCAAATCGAAGGAAGAAATTGAACAAATGCGTTACGCTGCCGAAGTATCATCCAAAGCGCATGAATTAGCAATGGCTGCGAGTAAAGAAGGAATTCATGAATTCCAAATTCAATCCATAATCGAAGGATTTTTTGTTTATGGGGGCACCAGTGGTTGGGCATATCCATCCATTGTAGGATGTGGTGAAAACGCAACGATTCTTCATTACACTGTGAACAATTCTCCATGTCAAACCGATGAAATCATCTTGATTGATGCAGGTGCAGAATACCAAGGCTATGCAGCAGACATCACACGTTCATGGCCGATAGGCGGGGTGTTTTCAGAAGCTCAAAAAGAGATTTATGAAATCGTTCTCGATGCCCAAGAAAAAGCCATTGATGCATGTCGTGTCGGTAATCCATACAACATGCCTCACGAGGTAGCCTGTCGAGCATTGGCAGAAGGGCTTATTCGACTTGGAATTATTTCACAATCCGTTGATGAAGCCCTTGATATGGAATCAGGAGAACTACGTAAGTGGTACATGCATAATACCGGGCACTGGCTTGGACTTGACGTACATGATGTTGGCACATACAAACCCGATGGAACGCCTCGTCTGCTTGAAGAGGGGATGGTACTCACCGTCGAACCTGGTCTTTATTTCGGAGCATGGCGGCCAGATGTTGACTGTCCTGAGCGATATGCGAACATCGGAATTCGAATTGAGGATGACGTATTGGTCACTCGTGGTGATCCAGACGTCTTGACGGACTCTTGTCCAAAAACAATTGATGATATTGAACGGATCGTTGGTAGTCTTTGAGGTGGCCTCATGGCTTGGCGGGAAATTCTAGGTCGTGTTCAGTCTTCGGAAGAGGTTTTCCGATTGACTGTTGAAGAATGCACCGAACTTTACAACGAAGCACCTCTCCATCAACTGATGGCAGCAGCACATCACCGAAGACGTCTTCACAATCCTTCCAATGAAGTCACGTACCTCGTTGATCGGAACATCAATTACACCAACGTTTGTACTATCAATTGTCAATTCTGTTCATTTTACCGTCCACCAGGTCATGATGAAACTTACACGCAATCGTACGAGGAAATACGAGGCCGTATTGATGAACTTGAAGCAATAGGTGGATCAAGAATTCTCATGCAAGGAGGTGTCAATCCCTCCCTCGATTTCGATTGGTACATTGAACTCATTAAGGAATTAAGAGAACACCATCCAACCATCGATTTGGACTGCTTTTCACCGATAGAAATCGAAGGAATCGCAGAGGTTACCCATCTTTCAACAAAAGACGTTCTCTCTAAACTCAAGGACGCAGGAATGCATGGTCTGCCTGGAGGAGGGGCCGAAATGCTTGTTGAATCAGTTCGAAATGACGTATCTCCAAAGAAAGGTCATCCGGACAATTGGCTACGGGTTATGAAAGAGGCACAACTCCTCGGTTTGACAACAAGTGCAACCAATGTCATAGGTTTTGGAGAGAGCAATACGGAGCGTGTTCAGCATTTACAGCGTATTCGTGAACAGCAAGAGGAAATACGTTCTCTTGGATTGCCTGGCTTTACTTCATTCATTGCCTGGCCGGTGCAGTTGGAAACGAACACGTTCGGAAAACGGAATCGTGGTCAGAATAAATTTGAGCGTGGTGCGGGTTCAACCGAGTACCTCCGACATGTCGCAAT
>JAPOIF010000030.1 GCA_029979085.1 Methanobacteriota archaeon
CAACTACCACGCTAGTTGGGTTTGCAAGCGATGGTGCAGATGGTACGATTACACGTGTTGAAATCGAAATTCTCGACCTTGCAAGTGGATTGATTCTTTCGGATGGTCCAGGCCCGGTTACGACCTTCCAACAAACCGGGCCAGGTTACTCATGGTCTGCTGTCTGGGATACGAGCAACCTCATTCACGAGCGTCAGTATGAAATTCGTGTTAAGGCATACGACGGTGAGGATTACTCGGTTGAGGATGTCGTTCGAATTACCATCTCCAAGCCAAGTGATGCAAACAACATACCTCCGCAATTCAACTCAACAAACTGGCCAAATCAGTTGACGATTTTCTGTGTTGTTGATTCAACGTCTGAAAACCAATGCGGTGGGGGAGCAGCCCTCGATTTGAAGCAATACTTCAGTGACCCTGATTCCTCGTTTAGTACTCTAAGCATTGATTTCCTCGATGATCAAACCGATCCGAGTGATGATAACCATCCTTACTTCATCACCATCGACAGTGAAGGATTCGCTCGATACGATCCTGCAATTTCGCAATCAAACGAGGACATTTCTTCGTGGACAATTGAAAACGTTCGATTTGTTGTTCGCGACACGTTCGATGAATCAGCGGTATCTCGAGATGTCACCTTCTTTGTTCAAGCCATTGAATTTGGCGTAACCCGCGACGATCCAAGCGAGGCAGTCACAGCCACAAATCCTGCGATTTTCAGCGGAACTGGATTGCCAGGTGCCCGTATCGAAGCTCGTTCCATAGCATCTGAATCGCTCATCAAGACCGTTGTCGTTGGTGAGACTGGTGCTTGGACGATGGAACTCAGCCTTCAGGACATGAACGATGCGTCAAACAACCTCAAGTTCTTGATGGATGGACAAACGTTCGGTGGTAGTTCAGAACCAGCCTCGTTCAAGGTTTCAGTTGGTGAAGAAGACAGTGGTTCGAATCTCTTCATGATTGTCGGCATCATCGTTGGTGCATTGATTCTGCTTGGAGGAATTGGTTACTTCTTCATTGAATTCGAGGATATTGAAGAAGAAGGATTTGCAACCTCCGAGAGTGCTGAAGAAGAAGTTGATCCGTATGCTTGGGGTAAGAAGGATGTTGTAGAAATCCCTGAACAGCAACCGGCTGCAGTTCCAGTACAATCTGTTCAACCACAAGCCTCTGCACAGCACCCAGGCTGGCTTTGGGATCAGGAATCCAATCAATGGGTTCCAGACCCTAACTATCGGCCACCCAACCAATAGGCAGGCGTGATTGAATGATTGCCAAACCTGGCGTGCAGGAGAAAGTGCTGTTGCATCTTCTTGACTATGCTGATTTCAAAGAGAAGGTGGAAGTTCCATTCGCTCTATCGCAGATGGGTATAGCCAACGCTGTGGCGATTGCACGGTCAAACGTCCCTCGAGCAATCTCTGGACTCAGAGACCAAGGTTTGCTTGTAGAACGCCAAGCGCACGTGCAAGGGGTCAGTCGAAAACGTAAGGCCTACTTTCTAACAGATGCTGGCGTCATTGCAGCAGAGGAAACATGGGCACGTTTACGTGAATTCCAATTCCGTTGCATCAACATGGAGGGTGAATCCATCTCAACCTCCTTAGGCGCTGCCCACGAAGTGTTACCATTCGCTATGCGACCAGTGGATATCATTCGTTATCTTGATGATAATCTCATTCTTGATGCACGATCACTTTCGGAAGATCTCATCGAGCGTGACCTCTCGAAGCAAGTTGAGAAACAACTTGTCACTTCACTTGGTGACCTTCCAAGATTAAGGCACTTTTTCGGTCGAGAACAAGAACTCGATAACATGGTCAATCTTCTTGATGCTCGAGCGACGACATTGATGGTTCCGGGAATTGCTGGAATTGGTAAAACCACCATTGCTGCAAAACTCATTGAGCGATTCATGCATCGTAGGAACCTCTTGTACCACCGCTGTCAAGATTGGGAAGGTTCTCGTGCTTTGTTTGAATCCTTGGCTGAATGGTTGTTGAACATCGGAGACTCCTCATTCGCTGATTACTTAGCCGCAACACCTGTACCAAAACCGGACGATGCTGCTCGGATTTTGATAGATTCATTGGAAAATACGCCCACACTCATCGTTATTGATGACTTCCACAAAGTATCGGACGCAATTCTCTTCCAAACGATTCAATCAATGACAATTGGACTATTGGGAAGTGAAGAGTCCATTGGATTGGTGATTTTCTCACGTTCGTTCAAACCCGTCGTTCCAACCAAGGATGCAGAAGGTCGAATCACGAGTTTGGTTCTTCCACTGGATGGCCTAGATTCTGATTCTGCCCGAAATCTCTTGACGGGTTTTGAAGATCTGTCGACCGAGCAATGGCTTCACATCCATGGTTTGTCAAGAGGCCATCCGCTTGTCCTCGAATTGATCAATCGTGGTGCATCAGCAGGTGCTTTCCACGATACACTCGAACATTATGTCACCAAGGAGATTTTCTCCAAACTTTCCGCAGAACAGAAACGTGTTCTCACTGTTCTTTCAATTTTCAGAGAATCCGTTGCCCTTGAGGCCTTACTTGCTCACGATCTGGATGTTGATGTCTTGGGTAGTTTGGTTGAACAAGGACTCGCACGTCAAGTTGACACGGATGTTTACGATGTCCACGATTTGATTCGAGAATTCTTGGTTCGGAGTATTGATGAGCAAACAAAACAATCCGTTCACAGTACGTGTGCAACCTATTACAGCAAATTGAGCAAGTCATCGGAAACAACATTGGAACAAATTTACCATGAACTCGCTTCAGAACACGAACAAGAAGCCATCGAGAAGATTGTTGAATTTGGCCGAGAACTTGTTTCACAAGGTCACCTTGAGTTGCTGAATCTTATCGAGAGCGTCAACACTGAACGATTGCAGTCATCGTTGATGGCTCCAATGATGCAACTTCAAGGTGATATTCTCTTGATGCTCGGCCGATTTGAGCAAGCATCATCAATTTTCGAGACAGCCAGTGAGGCTGCCAAAGAGGCGAACCTTCCGGCCGTTTATTCAGAAATTCTTGGTTCTCAAGCAGACATTGCGATGAAACAAGGCCAAACCGACAAAGCCCTTGCCGCTCACAAAGAAGCCCTTCAAGTTCAAGTCGATCTCGGCGACGCAAAAGGGGCAGCTCGTACCTACAACAACATGGGTTACTTGTACCGAAGGAAAAACGACCGAGGCAAGGCTTTGGAAGCGTATTCTGAAGTTGAAGCGATTATCAGTAACGACGAATCACTGTTAGGTGCCCAAATCATTCTCGGACGCGCACTTTTGGATCTTGGTGAAGTAGATCGAGCAAGAAAACATGCGTTCGAGGCATTTGAGCGGACGGACAAAGCCGATGACCTTCTTGCTCATGCTCGTGCTCAAGCCTTACTTGGCCGATATCATGCCAAGATGAACGATGCGGAAACATCGATGCACCACTATACTGAATCGTTGAACATCATGTCCGATGTAGGCGATCCTGTTTCGATGGTTGAGTTGATGATTCTACTTGGCGAAGTTCTTGAGGATAGTGGCCGAAGTGAAGAAGCCATCGAACGCTATCGTGAAGCTCTCATCATAGCCGAAGCAAACGACTTGCGAATGCAAATTGGTGAATTACTCTCAAAACTTGGTGGCGTTGCTCCAGATCGACAACGTCGAATGGAATATTTGCAACGAGCCTTAGCCGTGTTCCGGGAATTAGGTGCGCGTACTCGAATGCGAGAAGTACAATCACAAGTTCATTCAGCCATCATGGGTCGTTAGAACATCGGCCGATCAAGTTCGATGGATATCACTCCATTGTGATACACAACCCAAATGGCTTCAACACCAGCGAGGTCAATGATTCCTGTGTGTGGTGCGGATGCGGTTCCTGAGAGCGAGCGTTCAGCATCCAATTCTCCTTGTGCATCATGAAGAATCAACTTCGTATCGGTTAACTCCAAAGAAAACTGTGACTCGTCAGCCTCAGTCGATCGCCAGTAAACACGTTCAGCATAGGATGAGTTCTCAATACGACTGGCCGTATCCGTACGTTCAACCGCTGAAGCCAAATCATTCATGTTGGCATCGATTGCCTCTTCGTTCCATCGTTCACGTGTTGCGGTTTCAATCTCATAGATCCACAAACTGAACATGGTCAACAGCAACACTCCGAGCAAGAAGGTAAAGACATACCCAAGTTCAGTTGCAGCAGCTTCACGGTTTCTTTGCAGAGACGAAGTGTTCATGCAATCACCTCTGAAACGTGAGCATCAAGACTTGAAATTTGCAAGGAGAATTGAATCGGTTGTCCTGCTGTATGCCAAACGGATTCCATTGTTCCAAAGCCAGGGTCAGGAACCCATCCAACGTAGTCGGTGAGCAAATCAAGACGACCAGGGTAGATTGTCCAATCCTCACTCGCCTCCAATCCTTGGGTCGACGACGAAGCGATAGCTCCACCATATGGCTCTGCCCAACCGCGACGAACTTCGTAGGCCACGTCGCTTGCGAGCGATGTTCGCTTGGTTAAGGTGACTTCCATCGAGAGGACACCTCCGCCTACTGCTGAATCACTGGTTGGGTGAAGGGCAGGAATGGTTGCAGCAAAGCGAGGTCCTGGGCCACCCCGGTCTGCAGGTGGGACGATAACTGTCGGCTTGTATTCAGGATGGTTTGTTAGGACTGCGCCTCCACTCATTGCCACTTCCATACCGGTTACTGACGAATCAAATTCATACACAAATCGGGAGATTTGCATGACCCACGCACTTCCTATCGGTGTATATGGTTCCTCGACGATGAGTCCATACAGTTCTATGTGTAGACTTGCTGGAAAAGCACCGGTCTTCCATGCTTCTTGAAGATCAACGATGCTTCGTCCACCCATGCTGTTCCACGGCATGGACAAATCAACCCAACCTGAAGCAGTTACATCGATAGCAACACAGCGCCTTGCTCCTTGATGAAGAGCATCATGAAGTCCGATTGATCCTTGCTCGGCAAATGCGAACATACCATGACCTTCAATGGTCTCGATTGAAATTACTTCATTCGAAACAGGAAGAACCAACGAATCTCCGTAATTGAGAATCGTTTCGTTCTCTGATAGTGTTGAGACGTTGAGGACGGATTGTTGACCGTTACTCCGTACTTCTAGGTTGTAGGTGTTTGAATAGTTCATGTGCATGTGCAACCCAGATTCCATTCCTGTATCGACAGCACCAATTTCATACACGCCGGATGGTGTTGCACTCTCACTCCATACCACTGATACGGGGATGTCACTGTGCAACATGCTTGCTCCGTCGAGGCCGGCTGGTGGCCATGGAATGCTGTAAGCGCTCAATTCATCCACCGTCACGCCCGAGCCTCTCCACGTCACAATTGCAGCGTCTTCGTTTGGATTTGCGAGGTGAAGATAACCTTCCTGAGTTGGTGGGATAAACGCCGTGCTGTGGATTGAACCGGTAAGGCTCTTCCAAGCAGTCGAACCCTCTGACCCGATGGAGAGCATGAGTTGCGCATCGGTTGTTGTCGTCATGTGGATGACCTGTGCCTCGTCAAGCGTCATGGTCTTGCTCCAACTGGTTCGGACATTGATGAGGTCGGATGCTAGAGCAACTTCTGTGAAATCTCCGAAGGCTCCATTTCCATGAACCATCATCAGTTCATCTGCGACAATGTTCAACTGGATTGTTCCCGAAGGCAACGGTAATGCCCACGATCGCCCGAGTCCGTTTGCGTTTGCATCGGTTGCGCGCACCTCTGTCGTTCCCTGGCCATGACGCATCCAATAGACAACAAGTTCCTGAGATGATTCAATCGTCCAATCAGCATCATCAAAGACCCACTCCTGAACATCATCGACGAACAATTCAGCCGATTCCTCAACGACCTCATTGCGCAAGACATCCACGTTGATTGGACCGAGCGGGAAACTCAGTCCAGGTTTGGTTGTTAGAATGACACTGTCTGCCCACTGAGGTGCAGAATAGTGATACGGTCTGTCTGGCCCCAACCTCAAATCTGAGAAACAAGCAGTCGAGGTGGTTGATTCAGGGTGTTTGATTTTGAGCATATCATCAAAATCCAGTACGTCACGAATCCTGAAGGAATGGTCGTCTTGCCAAGTGGATGAATACCACATGCCGCTTCGCATTGTGTCCCATGAGAGTGCACCATCAACAGGAACAAATTCCTGCGTGACGACATCACCAGGCATTCCCTGCTCGGAGAGAGTCGTTGTCTGTTGGTTGAATTGCGTCATTTGAGCCGACATGTCATGGCGCTCAACGCTACCCTCTAATTCTTCGATAACAGGAATCATTGTGAGCATCATCAAACTGATGATTGAAATGACACCACCAAACAGGAGAACGGTGGCAATGGCTGCAGAAACGGCCTCATCATTGCGATGAAGTTCCATCATGCATTCACCGCCAGTCGACGTACATCGATTTCAAGATACAGTGGTTGATCCTGTGTTTCAACAGTCAAACCATCGCTGCCACTAGCACGCTGGTAAGGTGTTATGCCCACGAATTCGCCAAGTGTTCCAGCTGCTCGATTGATGGTGTATTCGTTCAACCAAACCTCATGGTACTGAGGGTCGATGACGGAATGCAGAGTGTTTGTCACCTTGATTTGGAGGTTGTAGGATTCACCGGTAAACAACTGAATCGGTCCAAGGGATTCAACTTTGAACCCTACATTTGGGCCATTCCCAAGAGCACTCTCCAATCGAATATCGGTGAGAACAATCGATAATCGTGTTGAACCATCGACCAGTGTGTCAAGCCTCAAGCGTGGCGCTTCTTCAATCGTCCATGAAGTCGTAGGATCTCTTGAGATACGTGCATCATTGATCAATGCGATTTGATTCATTCCTCCATCGATGGCTGTGTTGATGCTCAGTCCCGATAGTACAAAGCGAGACCATCGGTGGACATGCTCCTCTCCAGCATTGTAAAAATCGATGATAAGGAAGGTCTCACTGTTCTGATTGTGATTCAACGTCGTCCAATCAAACGACGGCGTCACGGAAAATTCTGACGTATTTTGTGCTGTTTGCACAACGACCTTAGCGACGGTCTCATTTAATGCTAAAAATTCAAACGAACTTGCGTTTAATTCGTTAACATCAACCACCTCAAGCGGTGTTAAATCCGATGCTATCACCCATTCTTCAACAAGATTCGCAGGGTTGATGGAAGAGGATTTCAGTGAGAGTGCTTGCCGTGTTCCCGTCCCATAAGGGGCATCACCGACGACATCGATCCGATCCTCAACTCGATCGGCAATGTTGCTTGCACTGTTCCAATTTGTGTTGTCGTGGAAGGCAACGAGATAGGGGTTGAGGAAAATCCAAACACCACCCATAATGGTAATCACCATGGCTAGCATCATGATGACGCCGAGGATTTCACTCACTGCATCATCATCTTCTGCAGTGGTTCGACGACGCATATTTACCTCCCCTTGTTTACCGTAGTTGTTCGACTGCATTTAGGCATTGACCTACACATCGTTGTTTCAAGGTAATTTTCGTTGAATGCGTTGAATAGCGTTTGTTGCGAATCCATCGCCATCACGACGACCGATGAAGTGGGAAAATTGGGGTCCGTCTTGCATGGAGATGTTGATGTCTCCTTCAAAGACTTCTTCGATTTCGAAAAGAACTGTCGATTCAGCTAAGTGCGGAGCATTGTTCATTTCTGAGAGATGTGTTAGTGTGATACTTCGAGTTGCATCGGTACAAACTTGGCTCAGGAATTCTCCGGTTTGTACGTTTGACAAATGCCCGCCCCTGCCTGTAATGCGATCTTTCAGTGTCGAAGGATAAGGTCCTGCCATCAGGCGCTTACGGTCGTAATTTGCTTCGACGGCGATGTGCTGGCAACCTCGGACATGGTGAACCAATTCATCGGTCCAGCTGCCCAAATCTGTGATGATCGCCGAACGTTCACCTCCATGGCTGGCAACAAAGGCCACATTGTCTGCGCCCGAATGAGGAACTGGGACAGGAAGCAACGAAATTCCCTGATTGAATTGGAGAACATCAAGTGCCTCAAACTGTTGTGTCAATTCGGGCAACAGTCCGAGTTCGGCCGTTGTTCGATGATTTGCAAAAACGGGCACGCCCCAGCGTTTCTGTGCAATCAGTGCGCCGCCACCGTGGTCACCGTGGTGATGCGTGATAACGATGGCCTCCAAATCGTTCGGTGATACATCAAGCATCTTGAGGCGCTTCTCCAATTGTACACCGCTGAATCCCTGATCGACGAGAATGTGCGACGAACCTGAACTGAGGAGTGTGGCGTTACCACGACTTCCTGTTCCGAGGTGCGTAATTGACATGCCCATTCGAATCATTGTCAGGCGAGCGCAGACGGATATTGAATACACCGCTTCAATCGGAAGAAATGTCGCCATTTTTGGGGACGCATATCGCAACCGTGTATGAACAACGCTCCATCATTCCTATAAGCGTGGAGAAGAGCAGTTCGAGTAGGGCGTTACGCCGTAGGTGATTGTGTTGCGTAGGAGCCAGACAACTTTACTCACCTCCTTAGCGGTCATTGCTGGGCTACTCTTCATGTCGCAATTCCCAGTCATCTCTCCCGTTTCGAACGTTCATCCCGATGACACATTCGGCGAAAAACCGCCGACGACGGACACGGATGGTGATGGAATTCCAGACGTTCATGAGAACATTTTCGAGGATTGGATCAATTTCTCTGCCGTTGACGGACGTCTGGTTACCATGGAAGGATTGGACAAAAGCGACGCATCGGATGCAAATTTCGATACCGACCGAGACGGTTTGAACAATACAGAAGAGTATTGTTGGCCGTATCCTGACAACTGCAACGATCCAGGATTTTCCCGGGGTTTAACCGGAAGCCTCGATGAAAATGGAGACCGAATCTACCTCGACCCCCGTGTATCCGATACGGATGGTGACGGAATGCCGGATGGCTTTGAAGCGTGGATGTGTGCTCGTGCAGGTGGCTTTGACGAGGTTACACAGCGCTACGTTTGTCCATATTTTGACCCATTGAACGCAAGTGACCAGACCGATGATCCGGACGAAGATGGCTTTGATGTCGATCGTGACGGTTTCCTCTCGATTGCAGAACAATACACCTCTCCAGAAGAGTACCGCTACGGCATGCCTGGCAACTTTACACACGAATTGGATGGTTTGTGGTGCTCTGCAACTCTTCCTCAAGGCTCTGTTTTGACCCAATGGCCGTTCATCACAAACGGAATGAACGCTTCCTTCGTCAACATTCTTTCTGCGTGTACGACCAACGTTTCGAACGTCGTCGGTGAAGACTTATGGCTTGGAACCGACCCTCTACTCGACGACTCTGATAGGTACAGCTGGGATGGATTTGCGATTCGTCCGTTGTACCCTTCCTTTGGTGATGGGATGCCAGATGGATGGGAAGTCCATTTCGGTCTTGACCCACTCAACCGATCGAATGCTCTACTGGATGACGATCGTGATGGCTGGGATTTGAATCGTGACGGACTTGTTTCCGCTGATGTGAGTCGCACCGACTCTGCGCTTGCGCTTGGTGAATCGCTCTCCAATCTCGAGGAATTCTATACGCACAACGATGAAGGAAACACGGTTAGAGCCGGTCTTCGAGAAGTGCAACTCGGCGTCAATGATTCATCCTTCAAGGAATATCCATTGAGTTTCAATGCCATCCCAGGTCATCTTTCCATCATGCATCATGATGTCCGAAGCATCCTCGTGGATGGTTCAACCGCCTACTTCCTCACGAAGTATGGGCTCACGACAATTGATTATTCGACAGACACTACCACAGATCAATGGTTCCCGCAAGGAATCACAGGGTATGAGGCTGTTCTTGTCGAGGCAGATACAGGAGCGCATTCAATAGCGATTGCAACCTCTCATGGCGTTCATGTTGCTGCCTTGCAGGTCGATGGATTTGTTGAACCAATCGAATCATGGTCGTCGACCGATGCCATCGAAGTTTTTGCTCTTCAGCAACTTGCGATTGAAGGTTCAAGCCAACAACTCATTGCTCTGGGTGCAAACGGTGACGGTATGGTCATCGAAGTCAACACTGGTGGTCAAATCACGCAAACGTACGAACTTGGTTCAAACTTCAAAACCGCTCTGGAACAAGACAATGTTGTCGTAACAGAATTGGAGCATGGAAGCGTACCTGGAGGTGGATTGGTTCTCTACGTTGGTACAGAGCGTGGAATGATGACGCTGGAATCGGCAACCGGACGTGATGATGCTTCACCTTCGTGGCGATTTTTCTTTGACGCCAATCCATCGAGCATTCCAAACAAAATTGATGATTTGAGGACACTTAACCTCGGAGCAACAGGAAACCCTGCCGAGGTTCAAGCTCTGAAACTTGATGGTCCGAACCCACAGAATCCAACCGTTCTTTGGATTGGTACACCATCGGGATTGCATCGACTTAATCTTGAACTCAACGATATGTCGTTTGGAGGATTATTTGAGCATCCAGGAGGTGATGCTGATGAACTCGCAAAATCGAACAACATTCATTCGATTTACCCAACCGGTAACGAAGTACTTGTCGGATCTTCGGATGGACTCTGGGTTCTTGCCGGTAACTATCTCGACGTCTATGGCCTACAATCGAACTCGGAAATGCCTGGAGAAATTGCGTCCATAACTGTTCTCGAACGTGATGGTGAAACCTACATCCTCGGTGCTTCTGCTCCTGGCCGATTTGCAAATTTAGAACTCATGGATCCTGGTGCAAACGATTCAGATAGCGATGGAATGCCTGATGGGTGGGAATTGGCTTATGGCCTTGACCCGACCGATCCATGGGATGCCTTGCTCGATGGTGATGTCGATGGACTGCGGCTCAATGGTGGTGACGAACTCGATCGATGGTGGACAAACCTCGAGGAATATCGTTATGTCGCTCGAACGCAGGAGGGCTACAACTCCACCATGCCAAATCAAAGTGATTCAGATATGGATGGACTGATGGATGGGGCTGAATTCTTTGGCTATTTCCTCAGTGAGACAAATTTTGATTGCTACTACAATGCTCAACTCGTCTACACGTGCGATGAGACCTTGGGTGAACAGGCGAGGACAACCTACAGTACATTGAATTCGATCGATGTCGGAACAGATCCAACAGTGCTTGACACCGATGGTGATGGCATGCCTGATGGGTGGGAAATTGAACATCGACGTTGGGTAGGTACTTCGTTCACAGGTGGAAACAATTGGTCACTTGATCCTACTCGTGCAGACGACGCTGCGTGGGACGCTGATCAAGATGGCTTGGCGAATTTGTGTGAGTACCAATGGTCACTCGTACGGGAAGCAGGATTGCGAGGTGATTTGTTTGAAGAATTTGGAGAATCGCCAGAATCTGTTGCCACATGGTCGATTCCTGATCCAAATCTCGTTGATTCGGATGGCGATACACTCCCCGATGGCTGGGAAGCAGATTCTCAATGCACTTGGTCACCTCTTCGCGTTGGCGTCAACCCTCTCAACGGCTCGGATTTATTCGAAAATCCTGATGGGGACGGCTACGACGTGAACAAAGATGGTGTCCTTACACAGAATGAAATGTTCGTGAATTATCTTGAATATCACCTCCGATTTGGTCTCTTCCTCGACAATCAAACGCTCGATGGTGTTGAACTGCCAAACGGATTTACGACGGATTTGTTCGACAACATCTCGGATTACGGACTGCCAGAAGCAGACTTTGCATCACGGGCAAGCGGAGCTATCCTTGCAAGCCAAATCACCATTGAAAAGGGTTCAACCGATCCATTCAGCGCAGATTCAGATGACGATGGCATGCCAGATGGTTGGGAGATTTGGTTTGCCCGATGGAACGTCATCGACGATGAGTGGACGTTAAATCCACTGCAACCAAACGACCGATGGTTGGACGCTGACGATGATGGTATGACCAATTGGGAAGAGTACAATCTCATCGATTCAGACTTGTCAGAAACCAACTCGAATCGTTCTTCTCCGCAGTGGTTTGTCACGACACTCGGTTCCGCTTATGCCTTCCAACAGTGGCCTTCTGCATCCACGACATTCTCCTTTGGAACATACATGACGCCTGAACAGTACAACCTCACAGGTCCAACTGGTGACCCGAACAACGTTGATACGGATGGTGATGGTATTATCGATGGCCTCGAGTTGTTGTTTACCGCATGGAATCTTTCAGCTCAGACATGGACGCTGAATCCAGTTGTTGCTGGTGATGGTACCTTTGATAGCGACAATGACGGTTTGGTCGATCTCCAAGAATTTGCTCTTGCAACCTCAAATCCAGAAAACGGAATTGATGCTCCTGCTGATGCTCCATTGTTGCATGAGGATGGTGATGTTCAACAACCCAATAAGAAGGCTCAGCGTGTCTTCCAAATCCTGATTTCGAAGGATTCTCGAGGAAAACGATTGTTGGATGATTTCAACGCTTGGCAATCGGGTGAACCTCCAAACGTCTTCATCTCCTTGCTGTTAGGGATGACCGATCCAACCAACCCTGATACAGATGACGATGGCATGTACGATGGTTTCGAGTATTGGTTTACATCATGGGATTTGAACGAAAACCGGTGGGGATTGAATCCATTGATCGATACTGACGTCAATCTTGACTCGGATGGAGACAGCTACGACTGCAATCGTGATGGTACAATCGATTTGGATGAACGCTATTCCAATCTGCGGGAATGGGAAGCACGAACGTGGGGTAAATACCTCAACAGAAGTTCAGTTCCCGCATCTGTTGGCATTGTCGACTTTGGAGAGGATGCAATGAATGCCTACATGGAAGAGACCGGAATGGGTATCCTCCAAGCACGACAAGCCCTCATCGATGATTTCATGGCCAAGGGGCCGGATTCAGTGAGTCGGATGAATACGATCAATTCGTTCAATGAGAACAACTTCAACCGTACATTGGTCGGTGTTTCCGACCCAACGCACCCTGATTCGGATTCAGATGGAATACCAGATGGTTGGGAGTACTGTTACGCATTGTATGGTATGGACAATCCTACGACTGAGAATCACTGGGCTTCAAACCCATTGAATCCTTGGGATGTGAACTACGATGGTGATTCAGATGGCTGGTACGACCGGACAGCGTTTGACCTTCCTGCTCCGCAAGGGGAATGGGTTGACCGCGTCTTTACGCCTTCGACACAGGTTGTTCAACCGGGCATTGGCGATCTTCCATTCACCAATTGGATGGAATACGACAACGATACCCGTCCGGATTCAAACGACAGTGATGCAGATTCGGAATCGTTCATTACAGAAACAATGAATGGCATGGTCACTGCTCACTACCAAGATTTCAACCTCACCGATGGTCGTGAAGTCTTCAAGTACGGTACAAACCCAATGGACAACGATACGGACGGTGACATGATCCCTGATTGGTATGAATATGCGAAAGCGTGGAATGAATCGAATGACAATTATTCCTCGTTCCTGCAGATTCAAGTGAATTGGATTGATCCTGCTACCGGTGGCGCTTGCGATACCTCAACAAATTCCTGTCTTCCATTGTCGCTGAATGCAGGAATTCTTGGCCGTCCAGACCTCTCGTACACGTGGTTTACGATGGATCCACGCAATGCTGTTGACGCCAACGAGGATGCCGACCAAGATGGAAACTGGGACTGCTCCGGAGTTGGTTGTGAGTATGAGCCTTACACCAATTTCCAAGAGTACTTTGCTATCACAGACGAACAGCTTGCAAGTCCAAACGCTGTACGATTGTCTGGCTTAACCTTCCAGGGTGAAGTGATTCAGGAAGGTTGGCAATTGCGCTCGTTGTTGCTCGGAATCGGTCAGTGGGATGAAGGTGTGCGAAACTATCTCAAGATGGATAAATCGCAAAGTTCAGACTTCCGTTATGCGTATATCGTCAACGACAATGACGATGATTTCCTTGTTCAAGACGAATCCAACCACGTTGTTCTCTGTGGCGGTAACTTGACCGACCCATGGGAAATCTACTACACTGGCGCTCCGAATACTGCTCCGGTTCGAGCGGTTGGAGAGCACGAATTTGGTTGGTATCTCTTGGACTACAACGACGACCACGTTGCCGAAGGAACGGATCCAACAAATTGGGATACGGATGGTGATTGGATGGTCGATTGGTTTGAAGTCAATGACGACGAACAAGACGGAAGTCGGGGTGAAACTTCCCCAATCCGGTACGATTCACGTCAAACCACATAGTGACCCCAAAACAAACGTTTCATAATCCTTCAACGGCTAGGACTGAACATGAGTGTAAACGCTGTTCCACAACGTTCCTTAGCCGTGGGGCTCCTTTTGCTCTTTTTGGGCATGAGTTTCTCACCTTTTGGCGAATTATGGGTTGAACAAGCAGAGGCTTCCGAAGTTGCTCGCCACACGTATGAATTCAGTGATGGAACAACAGAATACATTGCACTGTACCAAGGCGGGAATGCTGACACTGGTGCGAAGATTGCTCTACCAAAAGGTGCGGAAGTAACCGATGTCCAAATGACGTTGTCGGGTGCATCGGCAACGGGTTGGTCATCCATACCAACAACAACACGTGATCACTGGGCAGCAGGTGAAGCTTCCAACACCGATAATCAAAGTTCTGATCTGACACTCGCCATGGCCAATTCAAGTTACGAATTCAATGCGCACGGGCTCGATGAAGAAGTGAATCCATCAAGCACGGCATGGCTTGACAATGGCACCTATGCTGTACGTCAACCACACACTTCAAACCAAACCGATGCCCTGTTTTCACAGCAGTTGAAACTGAGTCCGAATTCATTGAACGCTCAAGGACAAGGTGCTATTCTGCGCCATCATGATTGGTTGTATCTCTCAACGTGGTCGTCAACAACCTTCCACAACATTGTTCATCGTTTGTATCCAAACAACGGTACCCGTGAAAGTGTGATCACACTCGACCAAAATGGATGTACGCTTCCAACCAAGCATTCTTCGTCGTATTATGGTCAATGGGGATTCAGAGATTGGGTCGTTACGGATGACGAGCGATTGTATGCCATTCTCTCTGGCTACAAATACTTCTACACCTCAACCGCAAATACGTTGTATCACCGCGTTCTTGAGTTTGATATCTCTGATGAAAACAACTGGGTTTGCCTCGATTCGTATCAGCCGCAAGGGAGTGGTGATTATACCGGAATTACCTATGACCCGGTTGAAGATACAATCTGGATCCTCCACAATCAAAATCGAAGAATACAATCCTACACCGTTAGTGCGACGGGTGATCTCGAACGAGGTGACGATTACTTCACATTCCAAACATCATCATCATCGATTTGGCAATGCGGTGTAAGCAATCAACAGGCACGTGGGTTGGAAATGAACCAAACCCATTTCTTCATGCGATGTCAAGATGGCAACTACTACAACGACCGTGACCAACTTGAGTCATGGGGACGTTCGGGTAGTGCAGTCGCATTGATTCCAGAAAATTCCGTGCGAAGTATTTCTTCACTTGGCTACGGTCTCTTTTACGATGGTCGACGCTTCATTACCGTGGATTCGGGCTATTCGACATGGTCAAGTTCTCCAAAGTACCACGAATTTGGAACCAGTTGGCAGTACAAAACAACGCCAGCACCTGGAACGACAACATGGCTCGGACCCGTCATCGAAACTGCTGATGACGTTCTGTCCGTGAACATGGAAACATTGTGGTCAGCGACTTCCATTGGTGATCGTGTTGATTATTGGGTTTCTGCAGACAATGGTACGCATTGGGTGGCCGTCGAGTCGAATACCACGGTTCACTTCCAACATCCAGGAAAGGAACTTGTTTGGAAGGCAACGCTCATTGGTTCAACCGCTGTATCGTGGTGGGTCGACTTGGAATTTGCAACAGAATACGAAGCCAGCGGCACATGGATTTCACCTCCAAAACCTACGGGAACAAAAGTTGGAAAGGTTCGTCCAGTTTGGGTGGCAACCACCGACGCAGCAACTGATGTAACGGTGCAGGTCTCCAACGATGATGGTTCAACATGGCAACCTGCAGATAACCTCGTTGAGACAAGTTTCTCAACAGATGGTGCTGGAAACGTCCTCCGCTATGCGGTCACGATGACGTCCACAGATCGCTTCAAGACACCCGTTATGGATAGCCTTGAGTTGTTCTACGAGGAAGGATATCCTGACAGACCACGAATCGATGTTGGAGCAGATGGTACGTTTGATTGGGAAAGTATCCTGTTCCTCAATGAATCATCGATTGACGTAAGTGATGATTCCGTTGTTGGAGTTGAAGTCGATTTCCAACCAACACTCATTGATGCTTTCAACGACTTTGTTCCGGATAACGGCGAAGGTATGGTCGAAGTTCCACTGGCCATCAAAG
>JAPOIF010000031.1 GCA_029979085.1 Methanobacteriota archaeon
AAGACGTTGTTGTTCTCTTGAATTTCATCAACTGCATCATCTGGATCGATAATCAGTTCTAACGTGGCTGTTCCGGGTTGTTGGGGCGTCCAATACCACGTAGATTGTCGGCTTGCGCCCGGATTGATATCGAGCGTCTTCCGGTCGATTTCAACCCCATTAACATTGAAAGCGAGGTCGATCGATTCTGCTTTGATGTTCCCTGCGTTGAAAACATCCGTCGTCAGTCGCACTTGATCTCCAACTTGAGGAATCGTAACATTCAGTTGCATCGAATTGAGAACGACTTGGGGGTCGGGACGAAGATCGTTGACACCTTGGCCTGAAACGGCGATTGCAAAGGGTTGTGAACCACTACCTGCATGATACGCATCTTTGACTCTCACCGTCCAGATACCTTTCATGGCCATGTCGATCAGGACAACCTCGAGGTTGTTGATGTCGTCTTTCGTTCCACCAGTTGTTGAACGTCCGTTCGCAAAATCATTCCCGAGGTAGACCGTTCCATCTGGAGCTTCAACTTCCAAATCAAGATCGTTGACCAATGCCTTACTCGCAAAACGACTGCCTCGATAATCAGACCAAGCGAGGACGGTCTTGAGTTGTGAATTCGCATAGGTCACATTGAAGACATAGGATTTTGATGTTCCTGAACTTGTAAGAACCGAGCGATCGTCCACCCAGATTCCCCTTCCTTGAGATGGTGCAAGGGTTTCCTTGAGATTGACTCGTCCCCATCCTTCATCGTTGTTCGGAATGTCTCGAGAATTGATATCTTGAGCCCCAAGAACGAGGAGTGCTTTGACAAGTGCGCCTTGCGGTGAAGGTCGTTGAGCGATTTCAATCAGGTACTCACGAATCAAGGTAGCTGCTCCAGCAGCGTTTGGTGTTGCCATCGATGTACCTGTGTACTCAAGATACCAGGTCGATTGCCAACTTGATCCACCGATATCCTGTGCTTCTTGTGCTCGACAAGAACGAACATATCCTCCAGGTGCGATGATATCGGGCTTGATTCGACCATCATCGGTCGGACCACGAGACGAACCTGACATGAGATTGTCAGGCGCACCACTGTATCGGGCCTGGTGGTTTCCAACGGTCACAACATTCTTTGCTGTTGAGGGAGAACCGACCGTTCCTGGATTGGGACCATCGTTCCCAGCTGCAAAAAGAATGGTCAATCCTTCCTGTCCGTTGCTGACCTTATCGTAATTGAATGAACGGTCATCCACAGCCTCAGCCTCAGACGTGTACTCGCCCTGCGTTGAGGTCGCTGAAGAACCCCACGAGTTGGTGTGGATACGTGCACCAGCATTGTAGGCCGTGTTCAGTAGATAGTTCAGGGATGGAGATACAAAATTCCCTGTGTTATCGTTTTCCATCGCTTGAAAATACAATTCTGCATCGGGCGCCACTCCAGCATAACCACCTTTAGACCCATCACCCAAGACGGTGCACGCAACGTGCGTGCCATGTCCTGAATGTTTGTCGGCTGTTGAACCGTCTCCAATAACGTCGTAATTTCCGACAATTCGAGTCCCGAAATCGCCATGATCCTCGTCAAGACCCGAATCTGCAACGGCGACAATTTGACCGGAACCATCCAAATCCGTTGTGAAGTAGGAACGCATGGCGTTAATGTTCATGTGCGTTTTTGATTGATCGTTCTCGATACTCATTTGGGGTTCAAACCGAAGCCACATAACGGATGGTTGTCGAACTACATCAAGCAATGAATCAGTCGAAAGATGACCGCGATATTGCCCCCGATCGAGGTGTTCAACATCATCAAGTGCAAGCTCTGCGACCTCGGAAAGGTCTTGATGAATGGTATTTCCATCATGATCTGCAATGGAGAGTACATCGAGTTGGTTCTCATTCCACCAGCCTTCCAATCGAACCTCTTCGCCTTGGAGCGTACTGATTCCATGTTCGAACATCATCGCATCCAAGAGCGAATCATCGAGGAACATGGCGAGAGGAACATCCCATTGTGCAAGGACACTTGGAACCGATTGTGCAGCAACAAACGCGGAAGATGTTCCCTGAATCATCAAGCCCGATGGGCTGATGAATTCACGAACCTCAAGACCCGGGATTTCAGAGAGTTCGTTGCGTACTTCAAGCATATGTCGATCGTTATCGATCAACAGCAATTGAACATCCATCCGAGGTTCAAGAACGTCACTTGACAATGGTCGATGAAGTTCAAGGCCGTTGATGGAATACGTTCCAAGACGTGATTCTGCGAGTGCCGGCCGCTCTTCTTGAACATCTGAGGATGCATAGATTCCAACAAAATCAGAATACGCATCCGTTCGAATCGAAAAGAACTCGACGTTTCGTTCATTCTCAAGTTGCTCTTGTTCTTGTTCTGGATCAACCATCGAACTCCATGGACTCATCAACAACAGGAGAAGAATCCCAAGGGCAAGACGGACTTGTCGCTCCATTGGTTTCAACCTCGCTTGGAAGACGCATTTATCGCTATGGGTCAATTGTTTGAACAAACAGCCATCAGAACAGTCGTGTTGTTGTTTCAACTTGATCAACAAAGATTTCCGAAGCATAGGTTCCAACAACATGGTTCACTTCCAAGAAATTCTGCGTGTTATCAAACATCGTGTATCGCACTGAAATCCTCAATGTGTATTCATCCCAAACAGTGTATCCGAGAATCATCATTTCAAGATCATCCCCCGCTAAGGATGAATGTGCCTTGACAGAGTCGACCTCAATCCGCATGGTTTGAATCAACACGTCTTGCGAATCGAGGAACTCAACTTCGACTACAACATCACGTATCTCTCGACTTCCATCGTTTTGCAATTCGGTCATCACCAAGTGACCACCACGTTGCATGTACACCGTGTGAATTTCAACATCATCTCGAGGAATCACCCAATACCAACCGCTGGCAAGAAGGCCAACAAGGAGCATAAGAATCAATCCTGCTATGGCAACACGTACTGGATTGATGTCTCGAATTCGTTCTTTGACAAACAGCGCCATCTCTTGGGCTTGGCGATACGCTTCAGCTTGTTCAGGATCGTTCAGATCAAGACCCATGTCTGCGGCTTCGCGGCGTTGGGTTGTCTCCAACAATCCCATCGGCCTCGCAGCAACGATGTCATCCTCATGAACCACTAATTCGTCATCCATATTCTCACCCAAAAATCATCGCAAAGAGCGAAGCTATCCCCGAAGTAAACGGTTCAACAACCATGATGTGGCGTGTTTCGAGAGAACCTCCAGTCAATGTACTAACCACGGAGAGATCGGTCACGACACCGTTGACACCCATCGACGTTGACGTCGGAAGTACACCAGTAAACTGTGCATCGAGTAACACGCCACGGCCATCGACTTCGAGATCACCAAAGAGAGGAGCATAAACCCCTGGCTCGATATGCACTTCAGCACTTGAAACGAGACGGCCGGTTGTGATATCATCAAGGATGATGACTGGATAGCCGAATGGACGATGGATGGTAATCGTCGCCCCTTTCAGATCTTCACCAATAATCTCCAGTCGGTCGAGGAACACACCCGGAGCACCCGGTACGTTGGATTGGCGCATGTACAATTCTTCAACGCCTTGATCCGAAGATACAATGCGTACGCCCCAGTCTTCCGTCGTTTCAAGTTTGAAGGTCTTTGGTAGATTCTTGGCCGACATGAGCGTATCGCCCTTGGCATCAATCGCCCTTCCGCTTGCTTCGATGTACATGTCCATCTTGTCCGAATTGGAGGCGTAATCAAGGGTCATCATGCCTTGGAAGGAGGTTTCTTCACGGATGTCGTAACGTGTATCCGGTGCAGCAGTAAGTTGCATGAACGATGGGACATCTCTGAAGAAGGTCGTTGCAGGCCACCAAAATCCATCAACAAAACGATGTTGTTGAATCATCATCGAATCAACACTCGTTTCGCCCACTCGGAATTGCTGAGGAACGTCAACCGTAAGTTCGAGAATGTCACCGATCGTTGAAGAAAATTGAGTTTGTTGAGGAATCCCTTCAATGAAGGTTTCTGCCCGAACAAGATTCTCCAAATCAATGAAGACGGCATAAGCGTATTCCAGACGTTGACCAATGTCATAATCCATTTGCACTGAAAGTCGGGGGACAGTGAGGTTGTCCTGTCTTGTGAACGTAGCCTCCACTTCAACATCTCTCGATTTCTCTGTATCAAATCCAAATATTTGCAATTCAGTAGAGGATTGTTCAATACCGTTCATGGAGACGTAAAATCGCTCTCGTGCAGGGAGCCAGTCCTCCAGTTCCATCTTGAAATTGTACGTTGGAATCTCATTTTCGAGTGTGAAGATGTAACTGATTTCGATTCTTCCAGACGGTAATTGAGGCAGCCATGTACGAAGGTGCCAACTACGACGGTTTTCGAAACTGAGTCCAAACTCATCAAGCAATTCGACGTCGGTGCCAACCAGTTCACGATCGGTGATGATGCCATCGCTAAGGAATTTCATTAATGGGTAAGCGAACGACAAATTGCTTTGAGAGAACGTTTCTTCGAGAACTGCAAGTTCATCATCATCGATGATGTAATCAGCAAGAATTTCTTCGATGACAAGTCGCTTTGATTCGGTCAAGTTCGTTAACTTCGAGAGATTGAACTCAAGCACGGTACGTTCAACGGCCTGCATATCGAGGCCATGTTGCCATTTCGGTTCATCGACATCGATGCTCCCTTTTCTCATGTCTGCGACGATGTCAAAACTCTCTCCAGTTGTCATGTCAAGGCCATAGGCAACATCCTCAGTTTCACCCGTCGTATCGCCAACATTGGACACGAGTCCATACACTAAATCGTTGACAAGCCCCCCTATTCCGACGACATCGCCCAAGAAGAAGGACAATGCTTCCACCCCTTCCCCTTGACTGAAATCGGGAATCTCAAGTCCACTTGAATCGAGGTCGCTCGGCAAGACAATGTCAAGGTTGGCAGGAAGTGGTTCCAACCGCATCATACCGTTTAATCCCAAGAACGGGTCATCGTAATTGCTGACATCTTCCATTGAGATGCTAAATGGAGCCGAGACTTGACGTTGAAGTGAATAGCGTGCATTCCCTTCAGGGCCGGTCGAATTTGGATCGGTTGGTGAATAACGTTGAATTGATTGAACGTTGGAAATTTTTGCACTTAGGGAAGCCTGAGCCTGATCTGTATCAACCCAAAATCGGAAATGATCCCCATCCATCGTTAGCGGAGTTGTTGCATTCGTCATCTGAACCATGATTGAGGTGATGGGCGTATCAGCTTGGAATCCAACCGAATCACCGAGATTCAATTGGAACTCCGCCGGCAATCCCTCGAGGCGAATCGCGTTACGTTGGGCTCCTTGTTCGCCGCCATAGGTAATGGTTCCAATGGGTTCACTTGCAGTATACACCAATTTCGCAGGATCTTGGACAACGCTCAACAGGCCGGGGCGGTTTGAAATCATGGCTGACTGAGCTGTAACATCTGAGAAATCAGTACCTGAATGACGTATATGTCCCACAAGAAGCGCTCCAGATTGTTGACCACCCAATTCCAGAGAACGGATGCTCGTTACAGGATCATAGGATTGGAAGACCCGAGTGATGTTCGATATCCGTAGACTCATTGCGACAGGGACAAGTGGTTCAATCGGCCCATCTCTTCCATCGACTTGTTCAATTTCCGTATCTTGTGAAAGCAAAATGTGATCCGAATCTGTCACCCATGGGTGATCACTGCTTCCAATGGCCATCGATATTTGACCTAGTCCACTGGGACTACGTACAGCACCATTGTTCCACGTTTGCCGCACTTGACTCAAGCAGAGAACCTCAAGTTCTCCGCCAGAACTCCCTGCAGTTCCAACAATCAAATCGGGTAGTGTGTTCAAGATTGAACCCAAATCGAGTACAACTTCAACGAGCGTCAATAAGGCGTTATCGAGCAATTGCGCAATGGTGTTGAGATCTGGGTTGTTGAAATTGACTCGAGACAACCCGGTCGATGATAATTGGAAACTTCCTTTCAGAATGAGAACTTCTGGTAAATTTTCGACATTGATTGAGAGTGAACTGACATCGCTTGCGAATCCACCGCGCATCAATGTTGAATCGTAGGTGAGCGATTTGATGCGCTCCGTCCCTGCGACCATGATGAGCGTTGCAGGAGGTGCTGCAGGGTTAACTGGAAGTGTCAAGTCGTTTTGATTGGCTGTGGAATCACCTGAGAAATTCTTGATCGCAAGAATAAACGAAAGACGGTCAGGGACTTCTCCAGGTAGATTTGAACTTCCTGGAGCTTCCCCAATCATTGTAAAGATGGCATCGATTTCCTCTTGAGGAAGCGTTCCTGATGGAATGCCTCGAATCCATAGTCGAGAGTCGGTGACGTTTCCAAACGTACCACCTTCGAGCGTATTGCTACGGTCTTCAAAGTAGTGAAGCCAAAGATCGGCACCAACATCGCTGTACAATTCGACCGTATCGAAGGTGTTGTCACCAAGGTTATCGTTCCGCAAAACGAGATCAACTTCCTCGGGCAATACATTCGAACCTAATTCAGGATGGAATCCTACATCGATGTAACCCATATCAATGATATCTGCTTGACCTTGCTGGTCGACCTGATCGAATTGGATGAATCCAATACCGATACCATAACCACATTTGTGTCTTTCACTCACAGAAGCATGATCGTTGAACACATCATAGTAAGTTTCATCGCATTCTGTTTGCCTATTCTCCGAATCTGAATTTGAATTCCGTATCGCGATAGAATAAGGCGCTGATACACTGGTCAAGGAGAGCGCATTGGCTGGTAGAGCACCTCCAGTGAGGAAATCGGTGAGAAGTCCGAAGATGTTACCAATTGTGTTGGAGATACTGAATCGGAATTCCTGAATTCCAACCTCGACGCGGAAGTTGTTTGGAGGCTGCGTCAACCGCGTGTCAAGAACCAAAGCGTAGGATTCGGACTCTTGAATCGCAGAGTCAAAGGCGAGACCTTTGAGCAATGAGACCTCCATATGAGCCAATTCATCCCAAATCGGATCGTTCTCATTCAGATAATCAATTTTCCATTGAAAGGTCGGGCGAAGCCATAGCGTGTTTGGTATGTTGAGTGGATTGAGTGGATTCAACGGCGGTTCAAATCCAAATCCTTCGTTGAGCGTGAGTAGGCCGAGTACTGTAAGGGAGATGGACACATCATCAACCGAATCACCATCAATGTCGATGTAATTCTCAAACAAAACGAGATCGGTTCCGACAAACAATTCGCCGGTAAATGTACCGTACTCCCAAGCCTCGTATTGTGGACCGTTGTCCCTGCTTGAGAAATTGATGTACAAAGCGTATGTGTTGACTCCTACCGCAAGTGGATCGGCAATGTTCCAAGATTCGAGTGAAAAGAGGGTTTGAACAAGATTGTTGGGCCATCCATCTGGTTGGGTGCTTGTATCGAGAAGAACCTCATACGGTCGTGGATGATCGGGCTCAAACGGCGTCGTGTCCCGTAATTGGGCTTGACTGAGGTACTCGGTAGAATCGTTGAGAGGATCCCCTTCACGGCTTTCCCGTTTGGCAGCCTCCACCAATGCCAACGAAGACGTGGATGAACCAGCGGCAATAACCGCGTCATCGCTTGATTCCTGAAGTTCCATGAGGTCGGAAAGTTTCTCCATCAAATCAAAGTCGTCCTGTTCAACTGAAACATCCGCTTGTACCGGTTGAAAAATCGGAACGAGAAGAACGAGGACGAGAAAGGCGGCCAATCTTCCGCGTTTTGGTTGATGAAGTCCAGGCCGAATCAACCGAATCGCTTCCTCGACCATGATTACAGGTTGAGGAACTCATATCTGAACCCATCCCCGTCTTGTTTGAACAAAACGAAGTTCTTCCTTACGATGTCAGCGCTGGAACAATTGTTCTGAAGAACACGAAGGGCAGATGACAATGGCTTCCTTAACATCGATTGGCATAGGAACTTGGAACTCAAGTGAGCAGTTGGAACATGCTCCTCTTAGCAGATTCACGTTGGCTTCGGACGCTTCGGGAGCCTTCTCTTGTTCCAACTCTGGAATTTCATCTGTTGGAGGAACGAATTGTTCAGGTAATTCAATTCCGGAGGAAGAGGGTTTGGACGATGGTTGTGGTTCCATCAAATCGTCAACTTCACTCGAAACAGATGGTTTCGATGCGGTTTGAGGTTCATCATCAAAGAACAACGCAGCAGCTTCATTTGCGGCTTGACTTGATGCTTGTGACATTTGCATCCTTGGAGCGAATTGCGCCTGTGGGGTTGCTTCAATTTCATTGGATGAACCGTAGATTGACTGAAGTTCAGCTTCCTTCCGAGCGAGTTCTTGTTCTTGTTGTGAGACGACATCTGCACCACTATCGAGGCCAGCGATTTGCGTTGCCTTGGCAAACAACGGAAGTCGCTGTGTTTGTCTCACCATCGAAAGATGCGCCCTTGCTTCGTTCTCAGGCAAGCCTCGATCGGTCAGGAGTTTGAGAGCAATCTTGCCCTGCCAACGGCGATAACCAATGAGAGCGATGGACATGGTCACAACACCTGCAAACAGAATCACAGCGAAAATCGCATAATCCGTCTCAACGACTTCTGCTTCGCTTACAATCACTGAGAACGTGTGGCTGTCGCTGTTGTTTGAAGCATCAAACACCGTTACAATCACCGTATTTGTTCCAGTCGATTCAAAGATGATGTCCACTCGGGAGCCGATGTAGTCAGGATCATCGAGAGCATCTCCATTCTGGTCTGAATCAACGAGTGAATTCAAATCCCAATGGAAGCGCAAATCTGTATTTGCATCATAACCATCCGATGCTGTCACAAAGAAACTTGTTACCTCTCCTTCAACCGCTTGGTTTGTCAAAGCATCGAGCAGTGGCAGATCGAGATTTGGAACGGTTGAATCGGTAACAAGGATTTGAACGGAGGTTGATTGACTGTTTCCACTTGGATCCAGTACAATCAATGCAACGTCATGCGACCCGATCTCCGACCAATTAAAGGAAGCCGTCGTTTGTTGACCGTAAGGTGTACCATCGACCGACCACGAACACGCTGCAATCTGGTGATTATCTGTACTCGTAGCACAAGACAGGGTAATTGTCTCACCATGCTCGATTCGCCATCCTCCAGGAATTGGAGTTGCTGAGGAACCTGAAGACCCTGTGATTCGAGCAACCGGATTGGTGACATCCAATACTGTGATGTTGGTTTGAGAACGATCGAAACCCAATTGACCAGATACCGTCAATGTCACTGTCTTTTCGCCGGGTGTCGTCCACAGATTGGAAGCAGAAACGCCGACAGCATCGACGTCATTGATGGCGTCACCATCGTTGTTTGAATCGACTGAGGCATCAAAATCCCAAACATACTGAGCAATTTGTTGGAGATTATTGGGCGAGGATGAAGCATCAAAATTCAACAGTGTATCAAGTTCAACAGATTGATTTTCTGCGACGAAGGATGCTCTCATGACTGGAACCAATTCAACTCGAACGGTTATGCGAAGATTGGTTGATCCGTCACCTTGACCATCAGGATCGTTGGTGTTGTCAACCACCAATTTCAGGGGCTGGTTTGCAAACGCGGCAGAAACAATCCAATTGAATGAAGCGGTTCCATCAACACCAAGAAGAGAAGCTCCAGTTAATGCCACATTGGATTGACCAGCAAGATAGTTTGCATTCATTGACTCCGTTTGGAGATACACATCACCAGCCCCTTCCAGCGACCAAGCCGTAACGGATACAGTTGTTCCCTCTTCAAGTCGAAGGTCATCACCTTCAAGCAACGTGAGGTGGCCATCAGGAATGATGCCGACAAGGTCGTGAAAAGAGACCCACTGTCCATCATTTAGTTTCGTGATGGAGATGGAGACACGACCCAAATCACCGCCTTGGTCACCGTTCCCTTGATCGCCATCATGGGCAAGGTTATCGACGACAATCGTCCATGACTTTTCAGAGATGGAAAGTGGAACCTTCCAATGGAATTCGTATGAACCGTTGGCAAACTCAGTCGAAGGAACTTGTTGGTAGGCGGATCGATACGATTGACCAAGAAGGTAGGGTTGCAAACCTGCATCATCAAACACGAGAACATCAAGCGCATCATCGATTACAAGGATAGTAATCTCGTAAACGTCACCAGGCGTGAGCAATCCAAGAGAAAGTTCGACACATTCTCCATCGTCAACAGGCACTTGCGAAGCAAAGGTTGTTGCAGATTCAGAGGAGCAAGAAGGTGCCGCTCGAGCCGATGTGCCTGAGGCAAGTGGAGCGAGTGATACACAGAGCATCAACACAAGAACCGCAGCGACTTTCCTCGAATGCATATGCTACCCTTCTTTTCCTACTCTTTCAATGATGCGACAGATTGTGTTGAACCCAACCATTGTCGGCTCGCTTGAGGATAGTGACAACGCCTTCATTATCGATTCGAACTCTGTCACCATCATTGGCTGAAGCAAGACCAAGAGAATCTCCGAGAACTTCTTTCGCCTCTGATGTCGCCTCTTCAGCATCTCGTATACGGGCTGAAAAGTGTGTAAGGATGAGATGCTCTGCGTTGCATTCCAATGCAGTTCGAGCTGCCCCCGATGCCGTACTGTGAAGGTGTTCTGCAGCCTTGTCACTCGCATCATTGAGGAACGTTGCTTCGTGAACAAGAACGGTAACTGGCGAGGGAGGTTGTATCGACTGTTCGGCTGTATCGCCTGATACGACGATGCTAACGGCTGGCTTTGTTGGCCCTCGGAATTGCGCTGCTTGCAGTTCATCTCCGTTTTCTCTCTTCAGATCGTTGCCTTCGGAGAGTTGCTTTCGTTCTTCTTGATTCAAGCCAGCCAGCGTTGCTTTGTCTCGATCGAATGCACCTTTTCGCTCCTTTCGTGAGAGTTGCCATGCACAAGAAGGAACACTGTGCGAAGTAGGAATCGAATCCATTCGGAACGACTTGAATGCATCTGGTTGTGGCATCGAATCATGCCAAAGGAGTCTTGTTGCATTGTCGGCAAATTCTACCCAGCGCCCAGATTGAGGATCGCCAAGCAACCATCGGATTGGGTAGCCAAGGTGGCCTGCTGTACCTCCAAGCGAAAACCAATATCGATATTGATTGAGAAGTTCAGCAGAGGGTGTCGCAGCGGGCACGGACGCATGAATTCCATTTGTATAGAGTTTGTCGAGTATTTCCGGGGAGGTTGGCCCGTAGATTGTGAGTGGTTGTTTACGACCATTTAGAAAAAGTGTCTGGAGAAACGGTAACAATCCCCACGTATGGTCGAGATGACCGTGCGTTAATGCTACTGCTACGATTCGATTCGGTCGAAGAAGAGCCGGTTCGTTTTCTCGCTTCAATCGGCTTCGTTGCTTTGCATATCGCATCTGGAATCCCTCACCAGCATCGATGATCACGAGTCCTTCTTGGCAAGAAAAGACACTTCCACTTACACTTCGAGTCGACGTTGGTCGCGCTGAGGCTGTTCCAAGGATGTGCAATTCCATCAAACAATCACCTCAATTGCGCGGAATCTGTGATGGCGGAAACCATCGAAGAAGAACCACGTCACCGATCGAGCGCACCCAACGCCAAGGGATAGCAACATGAATGGAACCTTCCACAAGGTCATCGGGCGTATCTGTTACGAACAAATGTGTACAGGAAAGGCTTGCATGTTCGACGACTGCATCATGGACAACACCGAGCAAACGGCCGTTTGGAAGGTAAACCTGGAGCCCTGACAGTTGCGATAAATTTCGCTCTCCCTTACGCATAGGTCGCCCTCCTTGGTGTAGGCAAGAAGAACAAGAACATCAAACAAACGCTTGATTTCACTTGCCACGGTTGAGGTTGGCTTTGAGGGAAGGTCGCAACTTTTCTGCACCCTTACCCTTGTTGAAGAGACCACGTCCACGCTTTCCAGCAGAGGTCTTTCCACGGTAAGCACGGCCTCGGTGGCTGTTGTTTCCGTTGGCTTGACAGAAGACACCAAGCTGCTTGTCGTTGATGATAGCAGGATGGTGGGTATCGATCATGATGACCTCGAAGTACTTGTGCTTACCATCTTCGCCAACCCAGTACGAGTTGAGAACCTCAAGGTTCGGGAAGTGACGTGCAACACGCTCCTCAGCGATTCGCTGCGTATTCTTAGCCATGGTAATCTTGGAAATACCGGCCTTGGATGGCTTGCGCTTCATGTGGATCTTACCCTTACGAAGCCCACCACGGCGGACACGGGTACGGATGAGAACGACACCTTGCTTGGCTTTGTATCCCAATCGGCGAGCAGCATCGAGGCGTGTCGGGCGCTCGATGCGGCAGTTGACAGGTTCACGGCGCCATTGTGCCATGCGCGTCTGTCGGAACATGTGCGGGAGAGCCTCTTTTGGCTTCTTCCAGGTTTCACGAACATAGTGGTGGAGTCCTTTTGCCATGGTATCACCTCAATGGGAGCAACTTGCCGACTTTGAACCCCTTTATGAGTCTGTCCATTACGAACAGTTCACGAAAAGGCCTGAATCACTTGAAGGATTCTGAGACGCCTAAGTGAAAAAGTAGGGCGTAAACAGACCAAACGGTCAGAGGTATCAGTATCATCAGTCCAAGGGTCGTTATCGGATCCATGAACGGGGATTGTCGTCTTGGATATCTGTTCTTTTTGTCGAAACTATAGGTTCCGTCATAATCTATTGGTTTGGAGATGCAAGATCTGCAGCTACAAGGCTTCTCCAACCACCCCAGAGCGAGTAGACATTGCTGTAACCCATTCGAGTCAGCGATTCTGCTGCGATGGCCGAACGGAAACCGCCTCCACAATACAACACAATTCGAGAATCTTCCGAGATTGGATGTTTTTCGATATCACGTTCAATGACCCCTTTACTCAAGTGGAGCGCCCCTTCGAAACAGCCTGCATCGTATTCATGCTGCTCCCGTACGTCAATAACGACAATCTCTCCTCCATCGTCCAACATCGATGCAAATTGAGTGATATTGCATTCCTGAATTGCCGCACGGGACTGTTCAACTGTTGCGAGGAATCGTGGACTGTGTTTCTTTCCCATGTGGCGAAACCAAAGCCTTTGCATTTCAAAATATGCGTTTCTTTTCAAACACGCCTTCAAATATGGAGCCCTCTGATTACATTGCATGGAGTGCAATATTGACCAGAAAGGTCGACTCGCTAGGCTCTACACGGGTATCGTAGCGATTGTCTTTGGAATCATCCTCTCTCTCTTGACGTACTTGTCGGTCTTGCCGGCAACGATCGGATGGCTCGCCGTTGCAGGAAGTATCTTTGGTGGAGCGTTTGCTATTTTTGAGGCTCGAAAAGGCTGGTGCATTGTTCGAGCGGTTGGAATTAAGACCCCACTATGATGCCTCAGCATTGGAGACGTCAACCTTCCTCGCAACGAATCTCTCGGCTTGATGCATTGCAAAAAGAATCATTGCAATGAATGCATACAAGAGAATATCCCAAGAGATTTTGAAAACCAATCTTGGAAGATTTGGTGAAACAGACAGATGGATCGATAGGAAAGCAACGCGTAGAATACAAAACCAGACGGTCAGATGGAGTGGCCAATCGATTGATTTGAACAGATGGAAAATCAGCAACGTCATCAAAATCATCGGACCACCACCCATGAAGCCAACCCAGGCATTGCTAGGGGAATCTCGATCGCCGATGTATCCGCCTGTGAGGTAGAGATTTCCTGGGTCGATGTCACGTGGATGCGTGTAGCCATCCAATTGTCCCATCGCCGCCCACCATGTAAACCAAAGGCAAATCGGAAGAATGGCCAAAAGAAGGTAGCGAGCGCCTTCAACAACGGGTTTTTCTTGCTTAACAGAGAGGAACTTGAATTCACGCTGACTTAGGAAGTAGAATCCTGAATAGAGAATCATGGTTGCAGCACCTGCATACGCTCCCCAACTGATGGTCACCCACGCGAAGCCCACAAATCGAAGTGGAGCGATGGATGCAGTTTGTTTCCTTTTGATCATCCCAAAAATCCATGCAACAACGAACATCATCAGAATCGAAAGAACAATCCAATCGATGACATTGTTCTTGAACCACATTGCCACAGGAAGAAGACCAAACATTGCAGAAGTTGTGGCCAAGACAGGGCGTGATTGTATACCTTCGACATAAATCAGGTAGAGAAGTGATGATCCAACAACAAGAAGCATTGAAAGAAGAACCATCGAAATGTCTTCTTTCTGAAGCGTGACAATGTAATAACGCGCAAGAGACCGTCCTAAAACTCGGTGTTCACTGAGGAAGAAGGTTACAATACAAACAACAACGAACGGTAAGAGAAGTTGTGTTGGAATTGTCTGTGTTGAGGATTTCAAGTAAAATCGATCGTACAATACGTAACCAAATATACACAGGCCAAGAATGGACAATCTCGTTTCAGGAAACATCATTGTTCCAACCAACAGACCGCTCAATGCGACGATGTGTGCGCCCGTATATTCCTTTGAATTCCATTTCTCGGACTTCAACAACATCAATCCTACAACAAAAGCTGTGACGGGCAAGAAAATACCGACTGGATAATACAAGGTGGCGAGCGAATCTCTGTTGAAGGACAGGCTCATGGATAGAGCTGAAATGCCAAGGAAAGACAGTGATGTCCAGAACATTTGTTTTCTCGAACAATTTAGTTGATTCATCGCATAGAAGAGAATGCATGTTATTGCAAGAAATGCGATTCCACTGAGAACCAAATCCAATTGTCGTAGCCCAATTTGATCAACATTCAATCGCTCCCATTCAATTTCTGAAGAGCTTAAGTCCTCGATATGAGGGTGACCTTCTTCGATGAGCCAGTCGTTTCTCGCTACTGCTGCATCCCAGTTCCATTGATCAAGCGCTTGACGCTTCTCATCACTGATATCAAAAGCATCGAGAGGTATTCGTCCGTGGACGGCATGAGGCATTGGCAGGGAGAACAAGACAGACGGTAGTGTGGCGATATCACGTTGCTGAACCCCCTTGACCACGACACCTTGTTTGATGTTTGGACCCCACATGAAAGCAGGAACATTGCGTAAGATTTCAAGATCCGAACCGTGTTGTCCCGAATCGGTCAATCCATGATCGGATGTGACAACGACCGTCCAGTCCTCGGATAATTCCTGAAACACTTCCTCTAAATTCGTGTCGAGCCAGCGTAATTTCTTATCGTATTCTGGTGAGTCTGCTGCACTGTATCGATGACCAACGCTGTCAAGTCCTGAAAGGTGAGCTACGATAAGATTGCGTGATTGAGAAAAGCCCTCAGGAGGCGCCCCTCGTGCCCATCGTTTCAATTCTTCGAATGCTTCTTCATCTCCCTGATAATAGTCAGCATGGCCGTAGCGTGCCTTGTAGAACGGAACGAGTTCTCTATCCGGAATCAATTCCTTCCAAACATAATCTCCAATGATTCCAACATGATTGTCCGGTTCTCCATCATTATCTCCGTCAAACGTTGTTGCTAGATTGAATCCATCGATACTCCCCGGATGTTTAGGGCGGAAGTTCTGCAGTGCTTCATTTGGCCTTGATGGTACACCCGTTGCCATTTCCTTAACACACATCGCCGTCATCGTGAGGGGGTTCGTCCGCACCTCGAGGTAAGCACCATCTTGGACGCGCCGATTCAAATTTGGCATCAAATCAGGGTCACTCATCAAGTCAATGCGCCCTCCGTCGAGAACAACGAAGAGAAAACCCTCAGTAAGGGGTTCATTCGGGTAGGGAGACGGTTCAACACCCTCCATGGGTATTGGCGCATCCGATACGATGTAGGAGCCCGTGTAGACGAGCGATGGCAAACAGAACAACGCAACCAAAGCAAATGCAACAATGGATAAACGAGGGAGTCGCATTCGATATTTGACCAATACACATCGCTTATGATGCTTTCACCAACGTTTCTGATTTCAACCCAATTCCCCATTAAAGTCAAACCTCACGGCCATCACCGTGATGCATGGCACATCAAGTGCAAGGCTCGGAAACAATCCTTTCCATGCTCCAGACGGAACATGATATTCGACTTGTTCTCGTCGACCGAGAGATGGACACTGAAGCGCTTCGTCTAGAATGTGAGCGCCAAGGGATTCCACTTGAGGAAGGGTCAACAAATGATCTGTGGCGAATGTCTGCAACTGGCAATACGGATGCCTTGGCTCTTCTTGGAAGAGAGCCACATGGTACTCTGGAAAAAGTGTTTGAACGAGGTGGTTCAATTTGGCTTCTCGATGGGGTTCAGTATCCAACAAATCTTGGATTTGGAATCCGAACC